>JALSJE010000073.1 GCA_026989495.1 Gammaproteobacteria bacterium
ACGGCTCTAGTGGATCAGCCCGCCGGGACTTTTTCAACAGCCCCACCCGGCAGCGCTGCCACGTCGCCCCCAGCACCTGCCCGACCGCCTTCCTCAGCCCCTCGGGGGCATCCGAGACCACCAGCCGCACCCCCCTCAGCCCTCGGGTGATCAGACCCCGCAGAAAGGCCTTCCAGAACCCGTGCGTCTCGGCCGGGCCCACCGCCAGCCCGAGCACCTCGCGCCGGCCCTCGCCGTTGACCCCCACCGCCACCACGCAGGCCTTCGAGACCACCCGGCCCGCCTCCCGGCACTCGAGATAGGGCGCATCCAGCCACAGATACGGCCACACCCCCTCCAGCGGACGCTCCAGAAACGCCCGCACACGCTCGTCCAGCTCGGCACACAGCCGCGAGACCTGGCTCTTGGAAATCCCTGTCATCCCAAGGGCCTGCACCAGATCGTCCACCTTGCGCGTCGAGACCCCCAGCACCCACGCCCGCTGCACCACCGACACCAGCGCCTGCTCCGACAGCCGCCGCGGTTCCAGAAAGCTCGGGAAATAGCTCCCACGGCTGCGGCTTCGGGATCCGCAGCTCCAGCCGCCCAACCCGCGTCTCCAGCGCCCGATCCCGGTAGCCGTTGCGCCACGTCACCCGCCCCGGGCTGCGCTCGTGTCGCCCCGCACCCACCTGCGCCTCGACCTCCAGCTCCATCAGCCGCTGGAGCAAAAACTCGGCGGCCTCCCGCAGCGGATCCGTCGCCTGGGCCTTCTCAAGCAGCCGCTCCAGTGCCATTCTCTCCTCGGTCTCGGTCACCGTGCGTCCCTCCTCTCGCTGGTCCGCCTTCTGTCACCAAACCAGTCTACGGGAGGACCACGGTGACCTCCTTTAGAACCCTTCTACACCACGCCCAGGGACACTAACTGGCCAAGCTGTCCTGGGAGGCGCGTATGAGCATCGAGGTGCTGGCGGACAAGGGGGTGTCCAACCGTGAGGTGGCTCGGCTGCTCGGGGTGAGCGAGGGCACGGTGCGCTACCACCGTCGCCGGCAGGCGACGGGTGCGGTCGACGGGCGCCGCCGCCAGGCGCGCAAGGCGGCGGCCTGGCGGGAGGCGATCGAGTGCTGGCTGGCTGGCCGCGGCGAGGCGGCACCTGCGAACGTGGCTGAGCTGCATGCCTGGCTGGTGGCCGAGCACGGCGATGGGGGGAGCCTGCGCTCGCTCCAGCGCTACGTGCGCGAGGCCTGGCCGGCGCCGCCGCGGCGGGCCCGGCGGCGCGTGGAAACACCCCCCGGGGCCCAGGCGCAGGCCGACTGGGCGGTCTTTCCCGGGGTGTGGGTCGGCGGGCGGCGGCAGGATCTGCTGGCCTTCGAGCTGAAGCTGTCGTGGTCGCGCTATCCGGCGGTGGTGGTCTGGTCGGATCGCAAGCATGCGCTGGCCTGGCTGGCGGTCCACAACGAGGCCTTCCGGCGCCTGGGCGGGATACCGGCCTGCGTGCGGATCGACAACGAGAGGACGGCCGTGGTCCGGGGCGCCGGGGCCTGGGGCACGCTCCATCCGGCCTACCGCGCCTATGCCCGCATGGTGCGCTTCCACGTCGATGCCTGCCCGCCGCGGGCGCCGCAGGCCAAGGGCAAGGTGGAGCGGCGCATCCGCGACCATCGCAGTGCCCTCGACCCCTACGGGTGCCACTGGGCGAGCCTCGCCGAGCTGCAGACGGCCACCGACGCGCGGGTGCGCCGGCTGAGCCGCCGGCGGCGCTCGCGGCCACGGGCACCGACGTCGAGACGGCCTGGCGGCGCGAGCTGCGGTATCTCGCCCCGGTGCCCGTGCTGCCGGAGCCCTTCGACGTGGCCGTCGAGCGGCGGGTGGGGGCCGACTGCCTGGTCGCCTTCGAGCACCGGCAGTACTCGGTCCCGTTCCGGCTCGTCGGCCAGCGGGTCGAGGTCCGCGGCTGTGCCCGCACCGTGCAGATCCTGGCCGAGGGCCGCGTGGTGGCGAGCCACCCCCGCCATACCGGGCGCCGGCTCCTCATCGACCCGGCCCATTACGAGGGGCCCTCGACGCCCGAGGTCCAGGCCCCGCCCCCGCTGGGCCGCATGGGGGCGCGGCCGCGAGCAGATCGCCGCCCTCGCCCCCGAGCAGCGCCCCCTGGACCTGTATGCGGCGCTGGCGGAGGTGGCCCGATGAGCGCCCGGCCGCGCCCCCGGGTGGACCTCGATGCCACCGCCGAGCGGCTGCGGCACGCAGGCCTCGTGCACGCTGCAGAACACCTGGCCGAGCGGCTGGCCGAGGCCAACCGCGAGGAGCTCGCCCCCCATGCCTTCCTCGACCGCCTGCTGGCCGACGAGCTCGCCGAGCGCGAGCAGCGGCGCATCCGCACCGCGCTCAGGCTCTCCGGCCTGCCCACCGGCCAGACGCTCGGCAACTTCGACTTCGCCTTCCAGCCCCTCCGTCGAGCGCTCGCGCATTGAGACCCTGGCCACCTGCGCCTGGCTGCGCGCCCGCGAGACCCTGCTCATCCAGGGGCCACCGGGTGTGGGGAAAACGCATCTGGCCGTCGCCCTCGGCATCAAGGCCGTCGAGCACGGCTTCTCGGTGCTGTTCCTGCGCATCGAGGAGCTCATCGCCGCCCTCAAGCGCGACGCCGAGCTCCCGCCCACCCGGCTGCGCCGGCGCAAGTACCTCAACGTGGCACTCCTCATCATCGACGAGATGGGCTTCGAGCCCATGGACCGGCAGGCCGCATCGCTGTTCTTCCGGCTCGTCAGCTACCGCTACGGGCGAGGCGCCATCCTCATCACCACCAACAAGGGCATCAAGGACTGGCCCGAGCTGCTCGCCGGCGACGAGGTGCTGGCCACCTCCATCCTCGACCGGCTGCTCCATCACAGCCACGTCCTCAACATCAAGGGCCGCAGCTACCGGCTGCGCGACCTGGAGCAGGCCCTCAGCCTGAGAGACTGACCATGGAGCAGAATCCACCACAGAGCGGGTGCGTAAGAGTAGGTGTCGCCTTAGCGCGTAAGACTGGATGTCGTGTGACAGCTGTAAGAACTTCCCCGCGGCCATGGACGGCCGCGGGAGGGTTCATGCATAGGGAAGTGCATGACGACTCAAGGAAAATCAGAATGACCGCGGAGCACCTCAGTGCTGATCAATCCGCGCGGCGGATTGATCAGAGTTTCCATCAGAGGTTCCGCAGATGGATGACGGGGGTATGACGGGGGCTTCAGCCCCGGCGGCTCAGGAGGGAGCGTGCAGCCGATTCGATGGCTTCGAGGGCAGGGCCCATGATCAGCCCTGCCTGGAGGTGATACAGGCGGAGCTCGCAGGCGACAGGCAGGTGCAAGGCCGCTCCGCGCGGCTCGAAGGCCGTCCAGGCCATGAATGGGACGCTACCCGCACGCGGCGCCCACACCACCCATGCGCGGTCGTCGAGCTCACACTCCACCCCTCTGAAACCCGGCATCGACAGGTGCAGCGGGTGGCCGTGGCGGCGCAGCGCCAGCCGCACGGAGTTCCAGCAGGGGGCGGGCACGCGCTTGGGGAGGATACGCAGCGGCTCGAAACGCTCCAAGTCGCGCGGGTCGGCCACGGCGGAGGCTGGAGGCTGCGCACCCGAGTGCTAGGGAGTGCCGGTGCCGGCCTCATGGCCGGTGCCGTCCGGCGCCCCCTCGGTGAACACCCGGCTGGCAAGTATGTCTTCAGGCTGCAATGTGACCAGATCTTCCCTACTCAGCAGCCTCCCTCGATTGGCGAACAGGCGATTGGCCTGGCGCAGGCGCGCCCGGTCGAGCGCGTTGCGTATGGAGCGCGCGTTGGCGAAGTGGGGCATCTTCATGCGACGGCGAATGTAGTCCCGGAAGACCTCCTCGGCCTCGGGGCTGAAGCGGTAGTTCATCTGCGCGAGCATGAGCTTTGCGATGGCGAGGAGTTCGTCCTCCGTGTAGTCGGGAAAATCGATGTGGTGGGCGATACGCGAGCGCATCCCCGGATTGCTCTGGAAGAAGCGGTCCATCTTGGACTTGTACCCGGCCAGGATCACGACCAGGTCGTCGCGCTGGTTCTCCATCACCTGGAGCAGGATCTCGATCGCCTCCTGCCCGTAGTCGCGCTCGTTCTCGGGCCGATAGAGATAGTAGGCCTCGTCGATGAACAGCACGCCTCCCATCGCCTTCTTGAGCACCTCCTTGGTCTTGGGCGCGGTGTGGCCGATGTACTGCCCGACGAGGTCGTCGCGGGTAACGGCCACCAAGTGCCCCTTGCGGACGTAGCCGAGGCGGTGGAGGATGTCGGCCATCCGCATGGCCACGGTCGTCTTGCCCGTACCGGGATTGCCTGTGAAGCACATGTGCAATGTGGGCGTCTCGGCGCTCAGCGCCAGCTTGCGGCGCAGGCGGTCGACCAGAAGCAGCGCCGCGATCTCGCGGATGCGCGTCTTGACGGGGGCCAGCCCCACCAGCTCGCGGTCGAGCTGGTCGAGCACCTCCTCGACGTTCGATTCGCGCAGCTCGGCCTCGAGGTCCACGCTGACCGTGCCGGCTGCGGTCTGCTCAGTCGTCGTCATGCATCGTCCTCCGCTGGCGGGCGGTCCGGTTCCGCCCGAATGGCGCCGGGGGCGGGCCCAGCCCGCCCCCGGCGGTTCGGATCACGAGCCGTAGCGCTCGTTCTCGGGCCGCTCCGTCGCATAGGGCCGCAGTGTGTAGACGATATGGCGGTCGTTGGTCTCGGTCCTGACCAGCCCGAAGCCGGGCTCCTCCTTGGGACGGTTGACGATGAAGGACATGCGCGGCGTCTCCCAGCCCCGTGTGGAGTCGTAGGCCGTCACCCGGATGTAGTGGTTGGGATATGCCTTGCGGCACTCGTTGACCTCGTAGAGGATGCCGGCCGGGTCCTTGAGGTCGAACATGGGCAGGCCCCACATCTCCCAGTAGGTGTTGCGCGGGTGGGGGTCGTCGGTGAACTCCACGTTGAGCGCCCAGCCCTGATTGAGGGCGTACTCGATCTGGGCGAGGATCTGCTCGTCGGTGAGGTCGGGCAGGAAGGAGAACTGGCCCTGCGTGATCCGGTTGCCGTAGTTGGTCATCATGGCGGTATCCTCCTCAGGCCACGGGCGTCTCGGTGACCACGAAGTCCGGCGTGTCGGTGGACTCGAAGTTGAAGGTGATGTCCTTCCAGACATCAAGCGCGGCGCGCAGCGGCTGGCACCACTTTGCCGCCTTCTCCAGGATCTCCGGGCCCTCCTTGAGGTAGTCGCGCCCCTCGTTGCGGGCCTGGATCATCGCCTCCAGCGCCACCCGGTTGGCAACCGCGCCGGCCTGGATGCCCATGGGGTGGCCGATGGTGCCGCCGCCGAACTGCAGCACCACGTCCTCGCCCAGGTAATGCAGGAGCTGATGCATCTGGCCGGCATGGATTCCGCCGGAGGCGACCGGCATCACCTTGCGCAGGCTGGCCCAGGGCTGCTCGAAAAAGATGCCGCGCGGGAGGTCCACCTCGTTGTGGGGCTCACGCAGCACGTTGTAGAAGCCCTGGACCGTGAGGGGGTCGCCCTCCAGCTTGCCCACCACGGTGCCGGCATGAATGTGGTCCACGCCCGCCATGCGCATCCATTTCGCGATGACGCGGAAGGAGACACCATGGTTCTTCTGCCGCGTATAGGTTCCGTGTCCTGCCCGGTGCAGGTGAAGGATCATGTTGTTGCGGCGTGCCCACTTCGACATGGAATGGATGGCGGTATAGCCCACCACCAGGTCGATCATGATGATGACCGAGCCCAGCTCCTTGGCGAACTCCGCGCGCTCGTACATGTCCTCCATGGTCGCCGCCGTGACGTTGAGATAGTGGCCCTTGACCTCGCCGGTCGAGGCGGCGGCACGGTTGACTGCCTCCATGCAGTAGAGGAAGCGGTCGCGCCAGTGCATGAAGGGCTGGGAGTTGATGTTCTCGTCGTCCTTCGTGAAGTCGAGCCCGCCTTTGAGCGCCTCGTAGACCACGCGCCCGTAGTTGCGGCCGGACAGGCCCAGCTTGGGCTTGACGGTGGCACCCAGCAGCGGACGGCCGAACTTGTCGAGACGCTCGCGCTCGACGACGATGCCTGTCGGCGGTCCGTCGAAGGTCTTGAGATAGGCGACCGGGATGCGCATGTCCTCGAGCCGCAGCGCCTTGACCGCCTTGAAGCCGAAGACGTTGCCGATGATCGAGGCGGTGAGGTTGACGATGGAGCCGGGCTCGAACAGGTCCAGGTCGTAGGCGATGTAGGCGAAATACTCGCCCGGACGGTTGGGCACCGGCTCCACCTTGTAGGCCTTCGCCCGGTAAAGCTCGCAGGCGGTCAGCCGGTCGGTCCAGACGACGGTCCAGGTGGCGGTCGAGGACTCGCCCGCCACCGCGGCGGCAGCCTCCTCGGGTTCCACGCCCTGCTGGGGCGTGACGCGGAACAGCGCGAGCACGTCGGTGTCCTTGGGTTCGTAATCGGGCTCCCAGTAGCCCATCTTCTTGTACGGAATCACGCCTGCCTTGTAGCGCTCCTTGGGGTCGGTGATGGTCTCTGCCATGTCGCGGCACCTCCTGACTTTATTCCACAATTCTTGAAAGGTTCATGCGGTGTGCTGTTAAACCCCGCACGCCGCATGCTTGCAGGATGGCGCCCTGGTGCGATAAAGAGAAATCGAAAGTGTCGAAGGTTCATATAGACGATCTTCGGCCGAACACGCCAGGAGGTGCCGGCCATGGCGGAATCAGCATCAGCCCCGGCGCGACTCATGCGACGAGCGACTTTCCGGCAGCTCGAAATCTTCGACGCGGTCGCGCGCAGCGGCAGCTTCAGCCGTGCGGCTGAGGCGTTGCACCTGACGCAGCCGACCATCTCCATGCAGATCCGCAAGCTGTCCGAGGCGGTCGGGATGCCGCTGTTCGAGCAGGTGGGCAAACGTGTTTTTCTGACGCATGCGGGGCGTGAGCTGTATGCGGCCTGCCGGGAGCTGTTCCGCACGCTCGACGGTTTCGAGATGTCCATCGCCAACCTGCGCGGGCTCAAGCAGGGTGCGCTGCATGTCGCAGCCGTGACCACGGCGGAATACTTCCTGCCGCGCATCCTCGGGGAGTTCTGCCAGCGCTATCCAGGCATCGACGTCTCGCTCGAGGTGACGAACCGCGAGCATGCGCTCGAGCGTCTGCGCCAGAACCTCGATGACCTTTACATCTTCGGTCAGCCGCCGCACGATCTCGACGTCGAGGCCGTTCCCTTCCTGGAGAATCCGCTGGTGGTGATCGCCGCGGCGGGTCACCCTCTCGCGGGACAGAGGCGCGTCACGCCGGAACGCATCGCCCGTGAGCCTTTTCTCATGCGCGAGCCAGGGTCCGGCACGAGGCTCGCCGCCGAGAGCTTCTTCGCGGCCCGCGGGCTCTCGCCGAAGGTGCGCATGGAGCTCGGCAGCAACGAGGCCATCAAGCAGGCGGTGGCGGGCGGTCTCGGGATCTCGATCCTCTCGGGGCATGCGCTGCGCAAGGGCGAGGACGGCCTTGCGGTGCTTCCCGTGCAGGGCTTCCCGCTGCGCAAGAGCTGGTACCTGGTCTACCCGCGTGGCAAGCAGCTTTCGGTGGTCGCACGCACCTTCCTGGAGTTCTCCCTGCGCCAGATAAAGAATAAGTGTTGATTTATGAAGGACATCAGAAATATTTAGTAGACCTTATCTATAATTTCTATTACTCTGCCCGCCGTAAGGTGATTGGGCCATACGGCCACACAGTGCGCGCGCCCCGCGCGGGCGGTGCAGGCCAACCATTCCAGACGAGGAAAGGCAGCAATGGGTACGCAGAAATTCCAGGCAGGCGTCAAGGAATACCGCGAGCGGTACTGGGATCCCAACTACACGCCCAAGGACAGCGACATCCTCGCGTGCTTCAAGGTCGTCCCGCAGCCGGGCGTCCCGCGCGAGGAGGCGGCCGCGGCCGTGTGCGCCGAGTCCTCCACGGCCACCTGGACCACGGTGTGGACCGATCTTCTCACCGATCTCGACTACTACCAGGGCCGCGCCTACGCCATCGAGGACGTTCCCGGCGACGACGAGGCCTTCTACGCCTTCATCGCCTATCCGATGGGGCTCTTCGAGGAGGGCTCGGTCGTCAACGTCTTCACCTCTCTGGTGGGCAACGTCTTCGGCTTCAAGGCGGTGCGCTCGCTGCGGCTCGAGGATGTGCGCTTCCCGCTGTGGTTCGTGACCACCTGCGACGGTCCGCCGCACGGTATCGACGTCGAGCGCGACAAGCTGGACAAGTACGGGCGCCCGCTTCTCGGCTGCACCATCAAGCCGAAGCTGGGGCTTTCGGCGAAGAACTACGGGCGCGCCATCTACGAGTGCCTGCGGGGGGGGCTGGACTTCACCAAGGACGACGAGAACGTCAACTCGCAGCCCTTCATGCGCTGGCGCGACCGCTTCCTCTTCGCCATGGAGGCCATCACCAAGGCCGAGGCGGAGACGGGCGAGCGCAAGGGCCACTACCTCAACGTCACCGCGCCCAACGTCGAGGAGATGTACAAGCGCGCCGAGTTCGCCAAGGAGATCGGCGCGCCCATCATCATGAGCGACTACCTCACCCTCGGCTGGGCCGCCCACTCGAGCCTCTCGCGCTGGTGCCGCGACAACGGCATGCTGCTGCACGTGCATCGCGCCATGCATGCCGTCATCGACCGCAACCCCAAGCACGGCATCAACTTCCGCGTGCTGGCCAAGCTCCTGCGCCTCCTGGGCGGCGACCACCTGCACTCCGGCACGGTGGTGGGCAAGCTCGAGGGCGACCGCGAGGCCACGCTGGGCTGGATCTCGCTCATGCGCGAGCGCTATATCAAGGAGGACCGCTCGCGGGGGATCTTCTTCGACCAGGACTGGGGCCACACGCCCGGCGTGTTCCCCGTCGCTTCGGGTGGCATCCACGTCTGGCACATGCCCGCCCTGGTGGATATCTTCGGCGACGACGCCGTGCTCCAGTTTGGCGGCGGCACCATCGGCCATCCCTGGGGCAACGCTGCCGGCGCAACGGCCAACCGCGTGGCGCTGGAGGCCTGCGTCAAGGCGCGCAACGAGGGCCGCGACATCATCAAGGAGGGCAAGGAGATCCTCACCGAGGCCGCCAAGAGCTGCCCCGAGCTCAAGA
This sequence comes from Gammaproteobacteria bacterium, assembly GCA_026989495.1. GTDB lineage: Bacteria > Pseudomonadota > Gammaproteobacteria > S144-34 > S144-34 > S144-34. The sequence goes on from JALSJE010000073.1 coordinate 9,140, forward strand.
TGGCCATGGAGACCTGGAAGGAGATCAAGTTCGAGTTCGAGACCGTGGACAAGCTCGACGTGGCGCACCGCTGAGTGCCCCCGTCCCTGCCAGTCCACGACCCGAACTCAGAGGAGAGCTGCACGATGAGCGAGATGAACGACTTCCCGTCGCGGATCAAGGACCCGGCGAGCCGCCGTCTGGGCACCTTTTCCTACCTCCCCGGGTTCACGGAGGAGGAGATCCGCAAGCAGATCAAATACGTGATCGACCAGGGCTGGGACTGCGCCATCGAGCACACCGAGCCCGAGTTCGCGCGGCTCCACTACTGGTACATGTGGAAGCTGCCGATGTTCGGCGAGACCGACGTAGACGTGATCATGCAGGAGATCGAGGCCTGCAGGAAGGCCAATCCCGGCCATCACATTCGCCTGATCGGATACAACAAGTACCGGCAGACCCAGGGGCTGAGCCTGGTGGTCCACCGCGGCGACATCCCGCAGGAGTCCACCACGGAGACCTGGATGCACCTCAAGACCAAGGCGCCCGACTGGGTGCTGCGCTGACGCGCGCACGGCCCCGTCCGCCGGCGGGGCCCTTTCCCGGCCCGGCGTGCACGCCGGGCCGGGAAAGGGGGCTGCATCTCCTGACGAGCCAACCGCTAGCCACCGAGCTGAACGGACACGTCCATGACTGCAGCGATCGATACCGACCAGTACCTCATCCGGGAAGAGCCCTACTACCGGGCGGTGGGCGATGAGATCGAGCTGTTCGAAGCCGCCTACTCGGTGCGCATGCCCATGATGCTCAAGGGTCCGACAGGCTGCGGCAAGTCGCGCTTCGTCGAGTACATGGCCTGGCGGCTCAGGCGCCCGCTCATCACCGTGGCCTGCAACGAGGACGTGACGGCCTCCGACCTGGTAGGGCGCTTCCTGCTGGACGCGCAGGGCACGCGCTGGCAGGACGGCCCCCTCACGGTGGCCGCGCGCATCGGCGCCATCTGCTACCTGGACGAGATCGTCGAGGCGCGCCAGGACACGATGGTTGTCATCCATCCGCTCACGGACCACCGCCGCTTGCTCCCGCTGGACAAGAAGGGTGAGGTGGTGCAGGCCCACCCGGACTTCCAGCTTGTCATCTCCTACAATCCGGGCTACCAGAGCCTGATGAAGGACCTCAAGCAGTCCACCAAGCAGCGTTTCGGCGCCCTCGACTTCGGCTATCCGGAGCCGGAGGTCGAGGCCGAGATCGTGGCGCAGGAGTCGGGCGTGGATCCCGCCATCGCGGCGAAGCTGGTGCAGGTGGCCGAGCGCTCGCGCAACCTCAAGGGCCACGGGCTCGACGAGGGCATCTCCACGCGGCTGCTGGTCTACGCCGGCCAGCTCATCGCCAAGGGGATCGCGCCCGTGGCGGCCTGCCGGCTCGCGCTGGTGCGCCCGCTCACGGACGACCCCGACATGCGCGACACGCTCGACGCCGCGGTCCAGACCTTCTTCGGTTGAGCGGGCGGCCTCGGGCGGCCCGCGCTGCGCCATGACGGTCAGCGTCGACGAGTTCCGCGAGCAGCTCGAGGCCTGTGCGCCCGAGCTGCGCGACACCCTCGACGGCATCGTCCACGAGGCGAGCCGCGTGATGTCGCCCCAGGGGCTGTCGGACTTCCTCTCGGGCGCACGCGGCTTCTGCGAGCTCGGCCGCGGCAAGGATCTCGTGATGACCTACCTCGAGGAGATGCCCACGGTCGTGCGCGAGTGCGGCGAAGACGTCATTCGCGACTGCGTCAGCGCCGCCATGAAGCTCTCCTCCATGACCTCGGGCGCCGTGCTGGCGCTGCTCTTCGCCAGCCTGCCCACCGCCGCGCGCCGCCTCGGCGATCCCGAGCTCCTCCGCGGCTACCTGGCGCTGGTCCACCGCCTCGCCTCCAAGGCCCCGCGCGGCGTGCGCCCCATGCTCGAGCACGTCGACGAGCTCCTCTCCAAGGTCACGCTCACGGGGCTGCGCCAGTGGGTGGACTTCGGCGCCGAGGCCTACCGCAGCGACCTTGCCGGCCAGGCGCGCTACTTCGGCCTGGAGACCGAGGACAGCCGCGCCATGCTGCGCCAGGTCCGCCGCGGCACTCTCTTCGTCGACGTCCAGCGCAAGCTCAACTTCTACCTGCGCGCCCTGTGGGGCCGCGACTTCTTCGTGCGCCCGACCATCGCCGACTACGAGGGCTTCCGCCCCTACATCGAGACGGGCGTGCTGCACGTGCCGGACGCGGTGGACGCGGTGGGCGAGGTGGGCGGCCTGGAGCTCTACCGTGCCATGGTCGCCCACATGGCCGCGCATCTGGTCTACACCCCCCGCCCCCAGGAGGGCGCGCCGCTGAGTCCGGCCCAGCGCTGGTTCGTCGGTCTGCTCGACGACGCGCGCGTGGAGCACTGCGCCGTGAGCCGCTTCCCGGGCCTGCGCACCCTCTGGCGTGCGCTGCTGGGCCTCGAGCGTCCCGGGGAGGTGGAGCACCCGAGCCTGCCCGTGCTCGAGCGCGTGGCGCTCGCCCTGCTCGACCCCGAGGCGCGTGTCGGCGACGAGGCGCTGGACGCGCTGGTACGGCGTTTCCACGCCGAGGTGCCGGAGCACGCAGAAGAGCCCGAGTTCGCATGGCACCTGGGGCTCGAGCTCCACAATGTCTTCGCCCGGCGCAAGGAGCTGCCGAGCCTGCGCATCCTCGAGAAGCTGCGCGTGCCCTACCGCGACGACAACCGCTTCATCTGGGAACGCGACAGCGAGTGGTGGGCGCAGCAGATCGCCTATGTGCCCGAGAGCCAGCGGCAGGTGCGCAAGTACGTCTCGGCGGTGGACATGGCCTTCGAGGTGGACGTCGAGACCGCCGGCGACGACGCCCAGGAGGTCTGGATCTGCCGCGACGAGTTCTTCGACGACGACGGCGTCAGCTTCAACGAGCGCTTCGGCAAGGAGCCGGTCTCGGAGCCCTTCCACTACCACGAGTGGGACTACCGCGTGCAGCTCTACCGTCCCGACTGGGTCACGGTCTACGAGCGCCGCCAACCCCGGGGCGATCCCGAGGCCATCGACCGAATCCTCGTCGAGCACAAGCCGGTCAGCTTCCGCATCCGGAGAATCATCGACCGGCTGCGGCCGCAGGGGCTGATCCGCGAGCGCAAGCTCGAGGACGGCGACGAGATAGACCTCAACGCCGCGGTGGACGCGATGGTGGAGCTGCGCATCGGACGCTCGCCCGACCCGCGCATCACCTACCGCAACGTCATCCGCCGGCGGGATCTCGCGGTGGTGGTGCTGCTGGATCTTTCCGAGTCCACCAACGACCCCATCGACGGCGAGGAGGGCAAGACCATCCTCGACCTCACGCGCGAGGCCTGCGCCCTGGTCGCCACCGCCATCGAGGGCATCGGCGACGCCTACGCCATCCACGGCTTCGCCTCCGACGGCCGCCACGATGTCCACTACTACCGCTTCAAGGACTTCGACCAGCGCTTCGACGACGAGGTCAAGTCGCGCCTGGCGGGCATGAAGGGCGGGCTCTCGACGCGCATGGGCGCGGCGCTGCGCCACGCGGCGCTCGCGCATCTCGCGCGCCGCTCCGAGCGCCACCGCCTCATCCTGCTGGTGACCGACGGCGAGCCCGCCGACATCGACGAGCGCGACCCCCAGTACCTGCGCGTCGACACCAAGAAGGCGGTGGAGGAGCTCCATACCATGGGGGTCATCACTTACTGCCTCACGCTGGATCCCGACGCCGACCAGTACGTGCAGCGCATCTTCGGGCCCAGCCACTACACGATCATCGACCACGTCCAGCGCTTGCCGGAGCGGCTGCCGCTGCTCTTCGCGAGCCTGACGCGCTAGCGGGGCGCGGCCCGTGGGCTCGCGGCTGGAGGGAGTCCCCGCGCTGGCCCGCCGCCGCGACCAGGTCCCCGCGGCCTGCTGGAACCTCTGGCGCCGGGCCCGCAAGCGCCTGCCGCTGCCGCTGCGCCTGCCCCTGCCGGGGCTGCACGCCATGGCGCTGGAGCTCGAGCGCGAGGCCTGGATCTGCCTCGAGCGGCGGGCGGCGGAGGTGCCCGTCATCGCCTGGGTGGCTTTCGACGAGGCCGCCCGCGCCGGCATCCACGAGCCCGTGCCCTGCGAGGTGCTCTACTTCCACTTCGCCGCGAGCAAGCTGCGCGCGCGGGTGCTCGAGCTCATGGTGCGCGAGCTCGGTGCCGCCCTCGACCGGGTGCGCTGACCCCCGGCCGATCGAGGCGGGGCGCCCGGGAGGCGGGGTTGGCAGAGGATTCTTATATGATAAGGGCTTATCATCAGATGTATCTTATGGTAAAAGCGGCCTCATGGCCCTCAGCCTGACGCTGCGCCAGCTACAGGTCTTCGAGGCGGTCGCGCGCCACCGCAGCTACACGCGCGCGGCCGAGGCCCTGTATCTGACCCAGCCGGCCGTCTCCATGCAGGTGCGCCAGCTCGAGCAGCAGGTGGGCCTCGCCCTGTTCGAGCACGTGGGCCGCCGCCTCTATCTCACCGCTGCGGGTGAGGAGGTGCTGCGCCTTGCGCGCAGCGTGCTCCAGCAGGTGGGCGAGGCGGAGGCCGCCATCGAGGCTCTGAAGGGCGTGCGCCGCGGGCGGCTGACCATCGCCGTCGCCAGCACCGCCAACTATTTCGCCCCCCACCTGCTGGGGCGCTTCGCCGCCCGCCACGCAGGCATCACCGTCAGCCTCGACGTCACCAACCGTGAGGGGCTGCTGCGCCACCTCCATGACAACGACGTGGACATGGTCATCATGGGGCGGCCGCCCGAGGGGCTGGATCTGGAGGCCGAGCCCTTTATGGAGAACCCGCTCGTGGTGATCGCTCCGCCCGACCACCCGCTGCTGGACGAGCGGCCCGTGCCTCTCGCACGTCTGCAGGAGGAAACCTTCGTGGTGCGCGAGCCCGGCTCCGGCACCCGCATCGCCATGGAGCGGCACTTCCAGGCTCACGGTGTGCGGCTCAGCACCGGTATGGAGATGTCGAGCAACGAGGCGATCAAGCAGGCGGTGGAAGCGGGGCTGGGCCTCGGCATCGTCTCGCTGCACACGCTGGGCATGGAGCTCGAGCTCGGGCGGCTGGTCGTGCTCGAGGCCGAGAGCTTCCCCATCGTGCGCCACTGGCACCTGGTGCACCGGCGCGGCAAGCGGCTCTCTCCGGTGGCGGCAGCCTTCGCCGAGTTCGTGCGCGCGGAGGGGGCACGTGCGCTGCCGCTCCCGCGCCTCGAGGTGGGAACCCGGCGTCGAGGCGGTGGTCGAAGGCACCGGAACCGGCGGGACGGCGCCAGAAGTTGATCCTGGTCATGCACGGCGCGCCCGAAGCTGGTATGCTGCCCGAGCTGTGGGGCCCGCCGGGGGTGGGCGTAAGGGCAGGAGGGGTGAGATCGATGCGGCCCGGACACGGCCAGACGCGCAGCCGACGCAGGACCGCCCTGCTGGCGGGGGGGCTGCTCGTGCTCGCCTGGCTGGCTGTGCCTGCGGAGGCCTGCCTCGGGGCCCTCGCGCAGCTTGCGGCGGCTACCGCCGGTGACGAGGCCGGCAGGGCCTGCCAGTCCTGTGGCGGCGAAGACATCGCTGCCATGGGGGCGGGCCATGGCCAGTGCGACGCGGCCGGCTGCGTGGCCGAGGCCATGCCGCCTTGCCCGGCCGGACTCGACACCGTGCCGGCCAGCGGCGGGCAGCCACCACTGGCGGTGGCGCGTGCGGGGCTGCGTCTGCCCGTGAGCGACCCCCATGGCGCCCCGGTCCCGCCCGAGCCGCCGCCCGACAACGAGCCTTCCTATCTCCGCTGCTGCATCCTGCTGATCTGATCGCCCCTCCCAGCTGATCCCTTGGGCCGGCGGGGCGCCGTGCGTGCGTCCCGCCCCGGGAACCGACGACGGGAGGAGCGTGATGGACCCTTCTGGACGATTCTGGCGCGTGTGCGCGGCCGTGCTGCTGGCCTTCGCCACGCTTGCCCCACCGGACCTGCGCCCGGCGCAGGCGGCCGAGGACGCCGATGCGCTGGACGTGGACGAGGCGGTCTCCATCGCCCTGGAGCGCAGCGCCGCTCTGGCCTCCGTCCGACAGCGGGCGCAGGCGCTGGCAGCCGTGCCGCCACAGGCGGGCTCGCTCCCCGACCCTATGATCAACCTGGGAGCCATGAACCTGCCGGTCGACAGCTTCGATCTCGCCCAGGAGGCGATGACGCAGCTCCAGATCGGCTTCGCCCAGGTCATCCCCTTCCCCGGCAAGCTTGCGTTGCGGCGCGAGGCGGCCGAGCGGGAGGCCGAAGCGGCGGCTGTCGACGTCGATGAGGCGCGCCTGCGGCTCGAACGGGACGTGCGGGTTGCATGGTGGCAGCTGCACTACCTCGACCGCGCCCTCGAGGTGGTCGATCGCAACCAGGCGCTCCTGCGGCAGCTCGTCGACGTCGCCCAAGCGGCCTACCGGGTCGGCAAGGGTCTCCAGCAGGACGTGCTGCTCGCCGAACTCGAGCTCTCGCGCCTCATGGACATGGAGCTCAGGCTGCGGCGGGCGCGCCGTACGGCGGAGGCCCGCTTCAACGCTCTGCTCAACCGTCCCGCCGACACGCCGGTGCGCCTGCCGCTGCGTACGGGAGGGCGGTTCCCGCCGCCGCCTGACGAGCGTTCCCTCTACGGGAACGCCGAAGCGGCCCGGCCGCTGCTGAAGGCGCTGCGCGCACGTGTCCAGGCGGCCGCGACGCGTCTCGCCTTCGCCCGGCGTGATCTGATGCCGGACTTTCGGATCGGCGCAACCTACGGCTTCCGTCAGGGCAGCGGCCCGGGGGGGCGAGAAAGGCCGGACTTCGCCTCGGTGATGGTGGGCATCAAAGTGCCTCTCTACGCCGAGGCCAAGCAGCGCCGCGCCATCGACCAGCGCAACGCCGAGCTGATGCGCGCGCGCAGCCTGCTTGAGGACGCCTGGCAGCGAGTGCGGGCCGAAATCGGCGATGCCCTGGCCGTTTACCGCGAGGCGCTCGACCAGATCGAGCTGCTCGAGCGCGGGATCCTGCCCCAAGGGCGCCAGACTCTGGCTGCCATGCTCGCCGCCTACCAGGTGGGCAAGGTGGACTTCCTCAATGTCGTGCGCGCCCAGATCACCCTGTACAACGACGAGCTGCGGCACTGGGAGGCGTATAGCCGGGCCCACCAGGCGCTGGCCCGCCTCGCCGCGGCCACCGGAAAGGAGATCGAGCCATGAATGCGAGGGCCATCCTGATCGCGGCGGCCGCCCTCGCCGCCGGAGCTGGCGGCGGCTACTGGTACGCACTGCGTCAGCATCAGGCAGCCGCCCCCGCGGCCGGCCAGCAGGCAGAGGGCCGGAAGATCCTCTTCTACCGCCATCCCATGAATCCGAGCATCACCTCGCCGGTGCCGGCCAAGGACGAGATGGGGATGGACTACATCCCGGTCTACGCCGACGAGGCCAAGCCGGCGAAGAAGGAGCGCAAGATTCTCTTCTACCGCCATCCCATGAATCCGAGCATCACCTCGCCGGTGCCGGCCAAGGACGAGATGGGAATGGACTACATCCCGGTCTACGCCGACGATTCCGAAGGAGAGGACGAGCCCGCGGGCACAGTCAAAATCGATCCCGTGGTGGTCCAGAACATCGGGGTGCGCACCGAGCGCGCCCAGCAGCGTGTGCTCGCCCGACGTATCGTGACGGTCGGGCGGGTGGACTACGACGAGCGCCGCCTCGCGCGGCTGAGCCCCAAGGTCAGCGGCTGGGTGGAGCGGCTCGCCGTCAGCGAGACGGGGCAGCCGGTACGGCGCGGGCAGGTGCTGTTCGAGATCTATTCGCCGCAGGTCGTGGCCAGCGCGGAGGAATATCTGCTTGCCCTGGACAACCGCGACATACTCGGCGCGAGCGTCTATCCCGAGATCCGCCAGGCCGCGGAAAGGCTGGTCCGGAGCGCACGTGAGCGCCTGCGCCTGCTGGATGTGCCGGAAGGCGAGATCCGCCGCATCGAGCGCACCCGCAAGGTGAGACGCACCGTGCCGCTGAAGGCGCCTTTCGCCGGAATCGTCACCCGCGTTGGCGTACGAGAGGGTCAGCATGTCACGCCAGGGACCGTCCTGTTCGAGATCGCCGACCTCTCCCGCGTGTGGGTCTACGTGGACGTCTTCGAGCAGGACCTGCCCTGGGTGCGGGTGGGCGACGAGGCCGAGCTGCGCCTGAAGGCTCTGCCTGGCAAGGTGTTCCGGGGGCGCATCGCCTACATCTATCCCTACGCGGAGCAGCGCACGCGTACCGTGCGGCTGCGTCTGGAGTTCGACAACCCCGGGCTGGTGCTCAAGCCCGACATGTACACCACGGTCCATATCCTCGCAGGAAGGCGCGAGCGCGTGCTCGCCATCCCTGAGGAGGCCGTCGTGCGTACAGGGGTGCGCGAGCAGGTCTTCGTGGCCCGCGGCAAGGGCAAGTTCATACCGCGGCCGGTGCGTCTCGGCCTGTCGGCTGACGGCTGGGTCGAAGTGCTGGAGGGCCTGCAGCCGGGCGAGCGCGTGGTCACCTCGGCCCAGTTCCTGATCGATTCCGAGTCCAAGATCCGCGAGGCGGCGGCAAAGATGATGGAGCCGAAGCCGGCTGAGGGGGAGGGGCACGCAGGCCACGGTACGGCCGGTGCCGCCGTGCCCGCCGCGGGGCATGAGGCCGGCACGGGCGAGGACCGCGATGCAGGCGGCCACGGGGCCGCCGGGGAGGGCGGGCGATGATCAAGGCTGTCATCGACGCCTCCACCCGCAACGCCTTCATCGTCATGGTCGCGACCGGCCTGCTGGTAGTCGCCGGGCTGTGGGCCGTGCGCACGATACCACTGGACGCCATCCCGGATCTTTCCGACGTGCAGGTCATCATCTTCACGGAGTATCCGGGACAGGCGCCGCAGGTGGTGGAGGACCAGGTCACCTACCCGCTTACCACCGCCATGCTGGCCGTGCCCAATGCCAGTGTCGTCCGCGGGTACTCGTTCTTCGGGTTCTCCTTCGTCTACATCATCTTCGAGGACGGGACCGACATGTACTGGGCGCGCTCGCGCGTGCTCGAGTACCTGAACTATGTGGCCAACAAGCTGCCGCCGGGTGTGACGCCTGCGCTCGGCCCGGATGCGACGGGCGTCGGGTGGGTCTATGAATACGCCCTCGTGGACCGCAGCGGCAGGCACGATCTCGCCGAGCTGCGCTCCATACAGGACTGGTACTTGCGCTACGCACTGCAGACGGTGCCGGGCGTGTCCGAGGTCGCCTCCGTCGGCGGCTACGTCAAGCAGTACCAGGTCGTGGTGGATCCCAACGCGCTGCTGCGCTACGGCATCCCGCTGGGCAAGGTGCGCCACGCCCTCATGCGCTCCAACAACGACGTGGGCGGGCGTCTGGTGGAAATGTCCGAGACCGAGTACATGGTGCGCGGTCTGGGCTATTTCCGGTCGATCGCCGATATCGAGAGCGTGCCGGTCGGTGTGGACCGGGACGGCACCCCGGTGCTGCTCAAGGATGTCGCCACCGTCCGCCTGGGCCCGGAGCTGCGGCGGGGGCTCGCCGAGCTCGACGGTGAAGGTGAGGTCGCCGGCGGCGTGGTAATCATGCGCTACGGCGAGAACGCGCTCGATACCATCCGTGCCGTGCGCGCCAAGCTGGAGGAGCTCAAGGCGGGTCTCCCGGAGGGTGTGGAGATCGTGCCCGTCTACGACCGGGGTGCGCTCATAGAGCGGGCGGTAGCCAACCTCAAGGACAAGCTGATCGAGGAGTTCATCGTCGTGAGCGCAGTGTGCGTGCTGTTCCTGCTGCACGCGCGATCGGCGCTGGTGGCCATACTCTCGCTTCCCGTCGGAATCCTGATCGCCTTCCTCGTCATGCGGTGGCAGGGCATCAACGCCAACATCATGTCGCTCGGCGGCATCGCCATCACCATCGGCGCCATGGTGGACGCCGCCATCGTCATGATCGAGACCGCCCACAAGTATCTCGAGCAGGCCGCCCGCGCCAAGGGCGGGCCTCTAAACTCCGCTGAGCGTGCCCGGGCGGTGACGGACGCAGCCAAGGCCGTGGGGCCCGCGCTCTTCTTCTCGCTGCTCATCATCACCGTCTCCTACATCTCCATCTTCGCTCTGCAGGGGCAGGAGGGCCGTCTGTTCAGCCCCATGGCATTCACCAGCACCTATGCGCTGGCCGCTGCCGCGGGCCTTGCGGTGACCCTGGTGCCGCTGCTCATGGTGTGGTTCATCCGTGGCCGCATACTGCCGGAGGCGAAAAACCCCATAAACCGCTTTCTCCATTTCGTGCATCGACCCGCCCTGCGCATGGCCATGCGCTTCAAGGTGGTCACCATCGTGGCGGCCATCGCGCTGGTGGCGGCAACGGCCTGGCCGCTCTCGCGGATCGGCTCGGAGTTCATGCCGCCCCTGGACGAGGGCGACATCCTCTACATGCCCACGGTCTTCCCCGGGATCTCCATCACCAAGGCCAAGGAGCTGCTGCAGCAGACAGACAAGATCCTGCGCACCTTCCCCGAGGTGGAATCGGTCTTCGGCAAGGTGGGGCGCGCCGAGACGGCCACGGACCCGGCGCCGCTGTCCATGATCGAGACTATCGTGCGGCTGAAGCCAAAGGATGAATGGCCCGACCCGACCAAGACTACGGCGGATCTGATGAGGGAGATGGACCAGGCGATCCGTTTCCCCGGCGTGGCCAACGCCTGGACCATGCCCATCAAGACCCGCATCGACATGCTCTCGACCGGTATCAAGACGCCGGTGGGCATCAAGATCTCGGGCCCGGATCTGGAGACGCTGGAGCGGATCGGAAAGGACATCGAGAACATCCTGCGCAAGCTGCCCGACACGCTCTCGGTGTTCGCCGACCGCGCCGCCGGCGGCTATTTCCTCGACTTCGAGATTGACCGCTTCGAGGCTGCGCGCTACGGGCTCACCGTGGGCGACGTGCAGGACGTCATCAAGACCGCCATCGGCGGCATGAACGTGACCTGGGTGGTCGACGGCCTCGAACGTTATCCGGTCAACCTGCGCTACCCGCCCGAGCTGCGGGACGATCCCGATCAGCTCGCACGCGTGCTCATCCCCACGCCCACGGGGGCCCAGATACCGCTCGGCCAGGTGGCCGACATCCGGCTGCGGCGCGGGCCGCCTGTCATCAAGAGCGAGGACGCGCGCCCCAACGCCTGGGTGTACGTGGACATCAAGACGTCGGACATCGGGGGCTATGTGACGAAGGCGAAGGCCGCGCTGGCCGAGGAACTCAGGCTGCCGCCCGGCTACACCCTCTCATGGTCGGGGCAGTTCGAGTACATGGAGCGGGCCGCGGCGCGGCTGCGCATCATGATTCCGGCCACGCTCCTCATCATCTTCGGGTTGCTCTACTTCAACTTCCGCAATCTGGTCGAGCCCGTGGTGGTGATGCTGTCGATTCCCTTCGCGGTGATCGGCGGCATCTGGCTCGTCTGGTACCTCGGCTACAACATCTCCGTGGCGGTGGCGGTGGGCTTCATCGCGTTGGCCGGCGTGGCGGCCGAGATCGGCGTGCTGGTGCTGACCTTCATCGACCACGAGGTCGAGCGGCGTCGCCACGAGAAGGGCGCGCGCGAGGGCGCCCACGCCGAAGGCGCCGAGCACCACCATCCGCACCGCGCCGTGCCCGCCATGGTCCGGCTCACCGCACGCGAGATCATGGAGGCGGTGGAGGCCGGCACCGCCGAGCGCGTGCGGCCCATCGCCATGACGGCCACCGCCGTGATCTCGGGCCTGGTGCCCATCATGTGGGGCTCCGGCACGGGCTCGGACGTGATGAAACGCATCGCCGCCCCCATGATCGGGGGCATGGTGACCACCACCATCCTGTGCCTGGTGGTGCTGCCGGTGATCTACGGGCTGGTCCTGCAGGCGAAGGAATGGCTGCGGTTCCGTGGGGCCCACGCCTGAGGCGCACGGGCACCTGCTCAGGCAGGGAAGCCGGCCATGGTCCGCCGCGCAGGCGCGGCAAGCACGACAACGACAGAGGCAGAGAGACGAGGAGGACGCACGATGAGCAAGGTGAGAAGGCTGGACAGCGCGCCCGACGCGGGCCGGCGTCGGCTGCTGCGTGGAGCGGCGGCGCTCGGTCTGGCCACCGGGCTCGGCCGCCTGCTGCCGGCCTACGGCTGGAGCGCGAGCGGCAACATCGAGGCGCCCAAGCGCAGCGAGGGCAATCTCGACATCTTCGAGCTCACCATCGAGCGCCGGCCCCTCCGCTTCGGGCGGCGTATCGGCCATCCCATCACGATCAACGGCACCGTCCCAGGCCCGCTGCTGCGCTGGAAGGAGGGCAGGGAGGTGGAGCTGCGTGTCACCAACCGCCTAGACGAGGACACCTCCATCCACTGGCACGGCATCCTGCTCCCGCCCGAGATGGACGGAGTGCCGGGAGTCAGCTTCGCGGGCATCAAGCCCGGGGAGACCTTCGTGTATCGCTTTCCGGTGCGCCAGTACGGCACCTACTGGTATCACAGCCATTCGGGCCTGCAGGAGCAGCTCGGCCACTACGCCCCGCTGGTGGTGGAGCCGGCCGGGCCGGAGCCCTTCGAGTACGACCGCGACTATGCGGTGGTGCTGTCGGACTGGACCTTCCATGACCCGCACTGGGTCTTCTCGCGTCTAAAGAAGTCCGAGGGCTACTTCAACTACCAGCAGCGCACGGTGGGCGAGTTCCTGCGTGAGGCACGCGAGAAGGGCTGGGCGCAGGCCTGGCGTGATCGTGCCATGTGGGCGGTGATGCGCATGAGCTCGCGCGACATCCTCGACGTGACCGGCGCCGAGTATACCTACCTCATCAACGGCCGCCCTGCCGAGACCGAGTGGAGCGCGCTGTTCCGACCCGGCGAGCGGGTACGCCTGCGCTTCATCAATGCCGCGGCCATGACCTTCTTCGACGTGCGCATACCCGGCCTCAGGATGACGGTGGTGCAGGCCGACGGCCAGCACGTGGCGCCCGTGACCGTGGACGAGTTCCGCATCGGCGTGGCCGAGACCTACGACGTGATCGTCGAGCCCGACGACCGGCCCTACACCATCATGGCCGAGGCCATGGACCGTTCCGGGTTCGTGCGCGCGAGCCTCACGCCGCGCGCGGGGCTGCGCGGTCCCGACGTGACGCCCCGCCCGGGGCCGGTGGAGCGCGACGCCGCCGCCATGGGGCACGCGGGCCACGGCGGGCATGGCGGCCACGGCATGCAGGGCGTTGGCGCCGGCATGCAGGGCGGCAGCTCCGAGGCCACGGGCGGGGACGGCGGGATGGCCGGCACGGGCCATGCAGCCGGCAAGTCCGCCCCGGACGGCGCCCACGCGGGCCACGCCATGCCCGGCGGCCACGGAATGCACCGCCAGGCCGACGCCATGAAGGGCATGGCGGACAGCGAGGGCATGCACGGCATGAAAGGAATGCACGGCATGCACGGCCACGGGGGCATGGCCCACGGCGCGGCAGCGGCCCCGTCGGGCTGGGTGCTCGCAGGACGCACCGTCAAGCACCCGCCGGGCGGCCACGGCCCGGGCGCGGCCATGGTCACCGACAACCCCCAGTACCGCATGGACGAGCCGGGCGTGGGGCTGGCGAGCACGCCGGGCCACCGCGTGCTGGTCTACGACGACCTGCGCGCGCTCGCGCCCTGGCCCGACCGGCGTCCGCCCCAGCGCGAGATCGAGCTCCACCTCACGGGGAACATGGAACGCTACATGTGGTCCTTCGACGGCAAGAAATTCACGGAGGTGAGGGGCCCGATCCATTTCCGCCACGGCGAACGCCTGCGGCTGATCATGGTCAACGACACCATGATGGACCACCCCATCCACCTGCACGGCATGTGGATGGAGCTCGAGAACGCCCAGGGCGAGCTGCGCCCGCGCAAGCACACGGTGGTGCTCAAGCCGGGCGAGATGCTCTCGGTGCTGATCACCGCGGATGCCCCCGGCGACTGGGCCTTCCACTGCCATCTGCTCTATCACATGAAGGCGGGCATGTTCCGCGTGGTCTCGGTGTCCTGAGCTGAGGGAGGATTCATCATGGCCAGCAAGACGATCCGTGCGCTCGCCCCTCTCGCGGCCGGGGCACTGGCGCTCCTCACTGCGACGCAGGCCGCCCGGGCGGCCGGGGTCGGGCCCAACGCGCAGCCGGGCTGGCCTCTGCCCGTGAACGATGCCGTCACATACGGCAAGGTGCTGGTCGACCGGCTGGAGTACGCCCGCGGCGACGACGAGGACGTCCTCGAGTACGACCTGCAGGCCTGGTACGGCGGCGACTACCAGCGCCTGTGGATCGAGACCGAGGGCGAGGACGTCCGCTCCGGCGGCGGGGGCGGCGACATCGAGAACTTTGACATCCAGTACAGCCGCCTCATCCGCCCCTTCTGGGACGTGCAGGCCGGCGTAGGCTTCCGCCGCGCCTACGGCTCCGGCCCGGACCACAACCAGGGCTACCTGGTCCTCGGCGTCCAGGGGCTCGCCCCCTACCTCTTCGAGGTGGACGCCAATATCCGCGTGAGCGAGGCCGGCGATGCCTGGTTCGACCTGGAAGCCGAGCACGACATGCGCCTCGGGCAAAGGCTGTACCTGCAGCCTCGCTTCGAGACCGTGGTGGCCGCCGGCAGCGACGAGGATTTCGGCATGGGGCCGGGTCTGAACAGCCTCCGGCTGGGGCTCAGGCTGCGCTACGAGTTCCGCCGCGAGTTCGCCCCCTACATCGGCGTGCGCTGGTGGCGGCTCTTCGGACGCACGGCCGACATGGCGCGTGACGACGGCGAGCCCACGGACGACTTCGCCGTGGTGGCCGGCATCCGCGCCTGGTTCTGAGCGCGGCACCCGGGGCGGGCCTGGCCCGCCCCGGTGCCTTCACACCGGCTTCGATGGAGATGCGAACGATGGCGAATGCGCGAGCGAAGCTCATGGTCCTGGGCGCGGCCCTGCTGCTGGCCGGCTGCAGCGGCGGCGAAGAAGGCGGCAGCAAGATGGGCGGCGGCAGCGGCGGCCCGCCTGCGTCCGGTGGCGAAGGCGCCGCCCCCGTGGCGCGGATTTTCTCCGATCCGGAGATGATCGCGCGCGGGCGGCAGCTCTACCGGGCGAACTGCGCCCGCTGCCACGGCGAGAACGCCCAGGGCGCCTTCAACTGGCGCCGGCGCGGGCCCGACGGCAAATGGCCGCCGCCGCCCCTCGACGGCTCGGGTCACACCTGGCACCATCCGCTGGCCGCCCTGCGCCACACCATCCGTAACGGCACCCTGACGATGGGCGGCAGCATGCCCGCCTGGAAGGACAAGCTCGGCGACGAGGAGATCGACGCCATCATCGCCTGGTTCCAGTCCCTGTGGCCGGACGAGATCTACCGGCAATGGCTCGCCATCGATGAGCGCGCTCGGCGGCGCAACGCCCGTTGAGGGCGGTGCTGCCTGAAACGTAGATGCCGTGGCGGGGAGCGAAGCCTCTGTCGGCGATCCGCCGAGGGGCCTGCCTACCGCCGGGGCGGGCTTTCTCCGCCCTCTCCCGCTGGCCTGGCCTCGCGTGCGGCCGCGCCTCCGTATCGACGAGTGAATCTTCAGCGCTTTCCTCACGGTGTTCGCATGTTTGACGCAGATCAGCGAAAGCCCCCCCATCCTGTCCTAAGCTGGCTTGAGAAAACGGCTAGCCGCCCCAATAGTAAGTTAGATACCTGCAACCGGCGGACAGAAAGGGTGTAGCAAATGTACGGTTTCTCAATCGTGCTGGACCGACCCTTCGAGGACGCGGTGGCGGCAGTGACCGAGGCGCTCAGGCAGGAGGGCTTCGGGGTGCTCACCGAGATCGACGTGCAGGCCACCCTCAAGGCCAAGCTGGGCGTGGACCATCCGCCCTACCGCATCCTGGGGGCCTGCAACCCGCCACTGGCGCACCGCGCGCTCGAGGCCGACCCCGACATCGGCCTGCTGCTGCCCTGCAACGTGGTCGTGCGGCAGGAGACCGACGGCCACGTGACCGTGGCCTTCATGGACCCCAAGGCGGTGCTGCAGCTCGTGGACAAGCCGGAGATCGCCGAGCTCGCCGCCGAGGTGCGCCAGCGCCTCGAGCGCGTGCGCGACGCGCTGGCGCGGGAGGCGGCGGCCTGAGGTGGCCATGCCCGGGGCGGCCCACCGGTTCGCTGCATTCTGCCGGCGCATCGCGCCGGTCGTGGCGCTGGTTTGGGCGCTGGGCTTCCTCGGTCCGCTGGCCGATCGCTGCTGTGAAGCGTGGGCCGCCGAGGCTGGCGGGGTAGCGGCCGGCCATTCGCACGATCATGATGCCGCCCGGGTCCCCGGACATGACACACGCGAGCCCCCGCTCTGCCTGCCTGATCCTTCCAGGCTGCCGACGGTCGCCGCCACGGCGCGCGCAGAGGCGCCCGAGCCGGGCGGCGCCGCACCTTCCCCGTTGATACGGCCTTTCCTCGTCCATAACGGGGGGCCGGTGCCACGCGGCCGGATATCGTCTCCCTCCGGTTCGCCGCGCCGGCTCCTGCTGCTCACCCGCAGGCTTCTCATCTAGCGCTGCGTCGAAAAGGGTGCCGCGGGCTGTCCGTGGTCCCCCGCCCTGCCGGCGCTTCCGGTCCGGGATGGACGTCCGGATCCGGTGCCCGGGCCCTATTCGGCGAGGGACGCCGGCGGCCATCCGCGACGGCGTCCGGTCCTTCCCTTTCGGAATGGCCGACGCCATCGGGGTGGTCCAGGGATGGCTCCGGGTATGTCGGCGCACGGTCCCCCACGGCGGGTGTGGCCGCGGGAGGGCCCACGCACAGGGAAGTGCATGACGACCCGAGGAAAATCAGAATGGCCACGAACTGCTTCGGCGCTGATCGATCCGCGCGGCAGGTTGATCGGAATTTCCAGATTCGATAACGCCGAACGAGGCAGAGAGACGCCAGGAGGTCCACCATGAGGTTGAGAACCGTTTTCGCGGCAATCGGCATCGCATCGATGGCTAGCGTGTCCCCCCCGGCGCCGGCCCACGGCAAGGCATCGATGGCACATGGCACCCACCGGCATGCGGAGTGGGTGGATCCGCCGCCCGAATATGCCGGCCGGCATGGCACGCGCTGGGCGGACCTCGAGGCCGCGCTGCGCGGCCAGCGCCTCTACCGGCAGCATTGCGTGCAGTGCCACGGCGAGGACGGGCGGGGCACGGGTGCCGCCGCCGCAGCGCTCGCCCACAAACCGGCCGATCTCACGAACCACTTCCACAAGCCGCCCCATGATGGCGACGCCTACCTGTTCTGGCGAGTCAGCGAAGGTGGCACGGTACCCCCCTTCAGCGGCATGGGTTCGCAGATGCCGGCCTTCAAGCACGTGCTGAGCGAGGACGAGCGCTGGGACGTCCTCACCTACGTGCACGTCTATTTCCATCTCGGTCTCGCGCGCTGGCGCATGGCCGGGGCGGCCGGTAGCGGCGCAGATGGCGGGGCCGGGCCACGCCGGGAGGAGGACAGCCATGATGGCCATGAACGTCACTGAGCTGGCGCGGGCTGCGGGTGTGCCGCCGCATGTGGTGCGCTATTACGCCCGGATCGGCCTGCTGCATCCTGCGCGCAATCCGGTGAACGGATACCGCCTCTTCGGCGCCGCCGATCTGGAGCGGCTGCGCCTCGCACGCGGCCTGCGCGCGTTGGGCTGCGGCCTCGACGAGGTGCGGCGTGCCATCGAGGCGATGGAGCGCGGTGAGGAAGCGGGCGAGCGCACGCTCTACGAGATACTCGAGCGCCAGCTCGAGCGGACCCGGCAGGAAATGGCCGTGCTGCGCATGCGCGAGCACGTCCTTGCGAGGCTGGTCGGACGCCGCCCGCGCCGCAGTCCGCGGCGGGTGGTGCGGCGCCGTGTCTCGGAGCTGGGCGCCTAGCGGCGCGCAGGCGAGCGCCACGCGCCGCGTCCGGCCGGATCGAAGGCTCCAGGCTGAGGGGGCCGCGCTGCGGTCCCCACGTGACAGAGAGGAGGTACAGAGCCATGGCAGAGAAGCGACGTCGGCTGAAGGAGGCCGCGGCAGCGGTGGCGCTCGGTGCAGCCCTTGGGGCCGCGCCGGTGCAGGGCGCCGATACGGCGCGGGTGGCTGAGGCGATCCGGGCCGAGCTCGAGGCCCTCAAGTCGCGCATCCGGGAGCTGGAGAAGCAGCTCGCCGAGCAGCGGCGTGTCGAGCAGGAGGTGAAGGACCTCAGGCGCGAGGTCAGGTCGGCCGCCGAGTGGAAGAGCCCCAACACGCTCATCCATATGGCGGGCTACGCGGACGTCGGCTACACCGACACCCGTTCCCGCACCGGCACCTTCGGCTCCGGCACATTCAATCCCATCCTCCATTACCAGTACCGCGACGTGGTGATGCTCGAATCCGAGCTTGCCATGAGCGTCGACGAGCTCGGCGAGACCACGACCGAGCTCGAGTACCTCACCATCGACTGGTTCGCCAACGACTACGTCACCGTCGTGGCGGGCAAGTTCCTGAGCCCGCTCGGCTGGTTCCGGCAGAACCTGCATCCGTCCTGGATCAACAAGCTGCCCTCGGCGCCGGCGGGCTTCGGCCACGACCAGGCAGCGCCCAATGCGGAAGTGGGTGTGCAGGTGCGCGGCGGCGTGCCGGTATCCGGCAACGGCAACCGCCTCATCTACGCATTCTACGTGGGCAACGGGCCGGCGGCCGAAATCGAGTCCGGCGAGATCGAGATGATCGAGACCCCCGGCCTCGGCGGCGACGCCGACGGCAAGAAGGTCTTCGGCGGGCGGCTGGGGCTCTACTTCCCCGGCCGGCGGCTCGAGCTCGGTCTCTCGGGCGCCGCGGGGCGGGTCGGCGAGATCGAAGAAGTCGGGAAATCCAGGAAATACACCGGCGTGACACGCGACTACGACTTCCTCGGCGCCGACTTCACCTGGCGGCCACGCCAGTTCGAGGTCCGCGGCGAGTGGGTGCGGCAGAAGGTGGGTGACCAGCCCGCCAGCTCGGCGCCGGAGGGCGGCACCTGGCAGGCGTGGTACCTGCAGGGCTCCTACCGTTTCATGCCGCATAAATGGGAGGTGGTCGCCCGGCTCGGCCGCTACCGCACGCCGCACAGCGAGGTGGAGCAGAAGGCGTTGGGTCTCAATTACATCTTCGCGAGCAACTTCGTCGCCAAGCTCGCCTACGAGTTCAACGACGACCGGGGTGCGGAGTCCTCGGGCTACGAGGACCGGCTGCTGCTTCAGGCGAGCTACGGCTTCTGATCCGAGAGGAGGACACCACCATGGGCAAGCGAACAATGGCCGTCCTGGCCGGTCTGGCAATGGGGCCGGCCCTGCTGATGGGGCATGCAGGTGCCGTGTGGGCCGAGTACCCGCCGGAGGGAGACTTCGTGCGGGGTGCGCGGCTGTGGGCGGAGAACTGCGGCCGTTGCCACAACATCCGCGATCCGCGCGAGCTGCGCGACGACCAGTGGATCACCACCGTGTACCACATGCGGGTCCGCGGCGGCCTTACGGGCCAGGACGTACGCGATATCTATACCTTCCTCAAGCAGAGCAACTGAAGCCGGAGGGGCCGGCGGGCGGTGCCGCCCGCCGGCCCGTGCCGCTGGGGGAGCACAAGTCGGGAGATGCGTCGCCGAACGGCGGGGCGGAAGCCCTCGGCAGCGCGGCCGGAACGGTATCCCCGCTCGCTGCCGGGCTGGGCGTCGCACCCGCGTGGCTCGATACTACGCCCGCACCGGCTTCCTGCTGCCTGCCCGTGACCTTCGCAACGGCTGCCGCCTCTTCGATGGGCGGGAGCTGGCGCGACTGCGCTTCATGCGCGCAGGACCCAGGCACCTCGCTTCAGACTGGGCGAGATTCGGGCCATGCTGGCCGACGCCGATCGGAGCAGATTCCCTTGCCCGCGGGTGCCCAGGGTTCCGGTCCGGTGGATCGCGGAGAACTGCCGGTGCCTCGAGGCCATGCGGGCCCTGGAGGAGCGCAGGAGAAGGCCTTGGCGGAATGGAAGCGTGAGCCCGATGTGTTGAGACGGGCGAGTCCATCCGCCACCTGATCACGTCCCGTTCTCCCTGGACCGGCGGCCCGCGTGACGGGCCCGGCACGCCCTGTCCGGGAGGTGGCGATTAGGTCTTGACCTGTACGCCGTGCACAGGTGTGCAATGGGGCGACGTCGGCAGGGGTGTGGCCAGGGAGCGGGAGCCGCCATGGACCGCGATCGCAGACGATGGCTCGCTGGTGCGGCCGTCCTGATGGGCGGCGCGGGGGTGGCCGCCCTGGCCGTGCCCTTCATCCGCTCGATGGGGCCGAGCGCCAGGGCGCGGGCGGCGGGGGCGCCGGTGCAGGTGGACTTCTCCCGCCTCGAGCCCGGCCAGCAGATCACGGTCGAATGGCGCGGGCGGCCCGTCTGGGTGATGCGCCGGACCAAACGCATGCTGGCCCGCATGCGCGAGCCCGAGCACCTGCGGCGGCTGCGCGATCCCGGCTCCCGTGTCGAGACCCAGCAGCCGCCCTACGCGCGCAACGCCACGCGCTCCATCCGCCCCGAGATCTTCGTGGTGATCGGCATCTGCACCCACCTCGGGTGCGTGCCCACCTACCGGCCGGAGGAGTCGCCGCCCGACCTGGGTCCCGACTGGATCGGCGGCTATTTCTGCCCCTGCCACGGCTCGCGCTTCGACCTCGCGGGGCGGGTCTACAAGGGGGTGCCGGCACCCACCAACCTGGTGGTGCCGCCCCATCGCTATCTGTCGGATACCGTGGTCGAGGTGGGGGTGCATCCGCAGACGGAGGGTGGATGAGCGGCATGCGGGAGGCGGACGCGATGGCGACGATCAGGGCGCGCGTGCTCGCCACGGGCCACGCGACGAGCCTCTTCCTCGTGGTGAGCTATCTGGCCTGCGTGGCCTGGGACCTTCTGTTTCCGCAGTACGCCATGTTCGAGGCCTGGCGGGCGCTGCTGCCGGGCTTCTCGTGGAGCTGGGGCGGCTTCCTGGCCGGGCTCGCCGGCAGCTACCTCTACGGCTGGTGGTTCGCCCTGCTGTGGGTGCCTCTGCACGCGCATTTCCTGCGGCGGGTCGGGAGCGCCGGCGATGCCTGAGGCGCGCGGCGAGGGCGGCGCGGACTTTCTCATCCGCGATCCCGTCTGCGGCATGGGTCTGGACCCCCGCCGGGCCGCCGCGACGGCCGAGCATGGCGGGCGGCTCTTCTATTTCTGCTCCGAGGGCTGCCGCATGCGGTTCCTGCGCGATCCGGACCGTTTCGCAGGTGGGGGTGCGACGCCGCGGCTGTGCGTGGGCGTGATGGGCTCGGCCGCCGGAGAGGTCCCGCCGGAGGCGAGGGAGCGGGCCTATGCGCTGGGGCAGGCCATCGCGCGCCGCGGCTACGTGCTGGTCACCGGCGCCTGCCCGGGCCTGCCCTACGAGTGCGCCCGCGGCGCGCGCAACTTCGGTGGCCTCTCGGTGGGGATCTCGCCCGCCCTCAGCCTCGACGAGCACCTGCACAAGTACCACTCGCCCGCGGA
This sequence comes from Gammaproteobacteria bacterium, assembly GCA_026989495.1. Classification (GTDB taxonomy): domain Bacteria; phylum Pseudomonadota; class Gammaproteobacteria; order S144-34; family S144-34; genus S144-34. The sequence continues at coordinate 30,647 of JALSJE010000073.1, forward strand.
CGCCTACGACGTGATCGTCTACACCGGCAGCGGGCTGATGGGGCGCGAGGTCACCAACATCCGCTCCAGCGACCTCGTGATCATCCTCGGCGGCCGCTCGGGGACGCTCGGCGAGTTCGCCATCGCCTATGACGAGGGCAGGCTCATCGGCGTGCTGGAGGGGACGGGCGGCATCGCCGACCATCTGCGGGGGATCGTGGCGGCCCTGGACAAGGAGACGGGCGCCCGGGTGCTCTACGACTCCGATCCCGTGCGTTTGCTGGAGCGCCTCGCCGAGGCCTACCGGCGGGGACACTACCGTCGCCCTTCCTGCTTCTGCGCGGAGATGCCGGCGGCCGGGGGCTGAGCGCTCAGCGGCGGCGGAAGGTGGTGTGGTGGCAGCGGGGGCAGGGCGGGAGGCGGCCCGTGCGCTCGAGCCGGATGGTCTCGCCGCAGCGCGTGCAGACGAAGGTGCCGGCGTGGGCCACCTCGCCCGTGTGGTAGGCGAGCGCCGCGTCCAGCCGGTCGCCCAGCTCCTGCGCCCACTCGCCGAGCGCGCGGGCGGCGAGCGCGGCCAGGTGGCCGCCGCGGTCGCGCAGGGTCTCCAGCAGGCCGCCCGCGGTGTCGGTCAGGCGCTCGACGCCGGGCCTGAGCTCACGGGCGGCCGACAGCAGGTCCTTGCGCACGGTCTCGGCCGCGCGCCCCAGGGTCCCGGCCGTGAAGCGGCCGGCCTCGCGCAGACGGCGCACGCCCTCGTCCACCGCGCGCCGCATCTGCTCCGGGCTCAGGCGCTCCTGCGCCTCCTCGAGCAGCGCGCGCACCTCGCGCCGCAGGGCCTCGTAGGCCGCCTGCGCCTCGCGCGCCTCCGACGTCTCCTCACCGGTGCCTTCGCCCTTACCCGGCGCGGCGGGCGCCGCGGCGGTGGTCGCTTCGGTGTCCTGCTGCTTTTCGTCTTCGGCCATGGTCGGCTCCCGCGGCTGGGCGACGTCCCGGCCGGACCGGGCCGTCACATGATGAAGAAGGCCTCGTAGATCATATAGAGGCCGGTCGCCACGAGCACAAGGCCGGCGGCGAGGTCCAGCCTCCGGCTCCAGGCGGTGGCCGCGCGCAGCCGTTCGAGCCAACCCACCGCCAGCGCCCCGGCCAGCAGCGGCACGGCCCGCCCCAGGGCGAAGGCGGCGAGCAGCGCCGCACCGAAGGCGACCGAGCCGGCCCCGGCCGCCGCCGAGAGCATCACCAGGAGCGCGGGCGTGCACACGGGGCAGACGGCGACGGAGAAGGGAACGCCGAGCAGGAAGGCGCCCCAGGGGCCCGCCACCGGCCGCCCCCGCACCGTGAACCATGGTATCGAGAGCCGCAGCCACCCTGCCCAGGCCAGGCCCAGCGCGACGAGCAGCGGCCCGAGCGCGAGCCCCCACCAGCGGCCGAGCAGCGCCCTGGCCCATCCGCCGCCGAGGGCGGCCGCGACCCCGAGCGCGACGTGCGCGGCCAGCATGCCCGCGGCGAAGGCCAGCGCCAGCGCGAAGGTCCGGCGCGGCGCCCGCGCCGGCGCCACGTAGGCGAGAACGACCGGTATGGAGGCGAAGACCAGCGGGTTGAAGGAAAAGAGGAGGCCTGCGGCGAAGCCCAGCACAAGCCCCCACAGGGAGGGCTCCTCGAGCACGAAGGCGAGGCTGTCGAGGTCCGTGACCAGCTCCATGGCCGTGCCCTCACGCCCTCGCCGGCCGTGTCCAGGTGAAGTGCTCGAAGACGCCGGACCAGTACATGCCGAAGGCCACGGCGAAGCCGAGCTCCTCGACCGGCATCCCGAACAACTGGATCCCGCTCAGCGCTTCCAGGTTCCACACCCGCTCGATGTAGCCCGGCGAGAGCCATTCGAGCCCCTGCAGGAAGACGACGTAGTAGCCCAGGAAGACGAGCCCGCCCACCCAGGTCTTGCGCGCGAGATCCGGACGGCAGGCGACATTGGCCGCCGCCCCGATCGCCAGCGCGAGGATGGCGGGATAGATCGGGTTCCACGGCAGCAGGAGCAGGGGCGGGAAGGCGAGGAAGGGTGCGGCCAGCGCCCAGCGGTGGAAGCGGTGACGGGGATGGCAGCGCTCGTGGGCCGGCAGGGGGGCCGGCGCGCGTCCCGTGAGCACGTTGTAGAGCACCGCGCCCACGCCCCCGATGCCGAAGCAGAAGATCAGGCTCTCGATGTCGAACCCCGTGCGCAGGGCCAGGTCGAACAGGCTCGGCGGCGCCCAGTACTCCGGCACGAACAGCGGCTCGCTGAGCCCGAAGGGCGTGGTGTACAGGCTCGCCCAGAGCATCGCCCTGCGGTTCGCGGGCGACAGCCACCAGGCGAGCGCCCACGGCACCAGGAAGGCGCTCGACCATACGAGCCATACATACTGGTCGGGGACCATACGCTTCCCGTACGCGCCGTCATTCCCCTGCTCATGTAAACCTGCAAGCAGGTGCCAGCTTCAAGCGCCCCCCCAAGGTTCCCAAGGGCGGGGGCGGCGGGGCCCGCGGGGCGGGCGTCGGCGGCCATGGACGGCCGCCGCCGAGCCGCAGGGACGCATTTGGCGTCCCGCACCGCGGGCCCCGGCGCAAAACCGCCCCGCGACCGTCGCAGGCGCACACGCTCCCGCCGCCACCGGCCCCACACTGCCTTCGCGGCCGCTTCCGCTGCGTCCGTGGAGCGGGCGCCGCATTCCCCCATAGGCGCGGCTTCCTGCCGCGCCGGGACCGGCTGGAAGCCGGCCCCACGGGGGAGGCGGCCGATACGCTCAGGTGTTGCCGAGGACGGCGAGCCAGAAGGGCACCTTGCCGGGCTCGATCCAGCCCGTGACCTCGAGCTTGCCGAGGTCGATCACCGCCACCTTGCTGAGCCCGGTGACCGCCACGTAGGCCTTGTGCCCGTCGGCGCTCGCGCGCACGCCGTGCGGGCCCTGGCCCACCTCGATGCGCTTGACCACCTCGAGCGTGCCGGCGTCCACCACGGTGACGACCTTGCCCGCGATGCCGGTGACCAGCACGTAGCGCCCGTCGGGCGTCACGTCCACCCCGTAGTGCGGCGGGCTGAGCGGGATGCGCTTGACGATGCGCCGGCCGGGGATGTCGATCACCGTGAGATCCATGCTCGCGTTGTTGGCCACGAACAGGCGTGTGCCGTCGGGCGAGATGTCCACGTTGTGCGGCGCCTTCCCTGCGGGGAGCTCGCCGACCTTCTCCAGCCGCTCCATGTCCACCACCGCGATGCGGTCGGTGCCCTGGAGCGTGACGTAGAGGGTGCGGTTGTCGGGCGAGAGCACGCTGTTGTGGGGCATGGGACCCACGGCGATGGTCTTGACCGGCCGCAGGCGCTCGACGTCGATGACGGTGATGGTGCCCGCCCCCTCGTCGGCGGCGATGGCGTAGCGGCCCTTGCGGTCCACCTTGATGCCCTTGGGCGTCTTGCCCACGGGGATCCTGGCGAGGCGCTTCCCGCTGTGGGCGTCATAGGCATAGATGGCGTCCTCGGCAGCGCTGGTGGCGAAGACCACCTTGCCGGCAGGGTCGGCCGAGACGTAGGTCATGGCCTTGCCCGCGGGCCACTTCTTGGCGTGACCCTTCATGTGACCGTGGTCCGCCATCGCCATGAGCGGGGCCACGGCGTTCTCGCCCTTGAGCGTCACCCAGGCCAGGTCGCCGTCGGCGGCAGCGGGCCGGGCGGTGCCGATCAGGGGGGCCGCGCAGGCGGCGGCCAACAGGGCGAGGGTGCTCCGAATGGTGCGGTTGCGCATGCGTGCCTCCTTCATGGTCAGGCCTCCTCCAGGTGGGGTTGGCTGTCGTTGGGGTGGCGCGGACGGGCCGGGCCGTGCAGGAGGGCCCGCCCCAGGCCCGCCAGGGCCTCGGACGCCTCCGGCGGGCCGAAGGCGAGCACCGTCACGGCGCCGCGCGCCGCGACGCGCCAGGCCCGCCCGCCGGTCCTGCCCCGGCTGGGCAGGCGGCCCTGCCAGCGGCCGCCGGTCTCGACCAGCACCTCAGTCACGGTGCCGTCGGCGAGCACCAGACGCAGATGCCGGACGAGCACGCCGGCGACCACGCAGTTCTTGGTGAGCAGCAGATGCGCGCCCGGCGGGAGCGTGAGCCCCGCCCGGGCGAGCCAGCGCAGGGGTGGGCCGGTGCGCACGCCCTCCAGAGAACGCTCCTCCTCCAGGTGCCGGAGCGCCGCCTCCACCAGCGGCGCCGGCTGCCGCTGGGCGGGCAGGGCCAGCCAGAGGCCGGCCGCCAGCGCGCCGGCGAGCGCGGCGGCGAGTGCGCGTGCCCGCAGGCGCCGGCGGGCCTGGCGGCGCTGCTCGGCCAGATTGGCGCGCAGCCGCGCGGCGAGATCCGCCGGCACGGCGGGACGCCGCAGCAGCGTTCGCAGCCGTTCGTCGTCCAGTCCCGGCATCGCTCGTCTACCTCCTTCTGCCGACGGGCAGCGGCACCACGCGCCCTCCTGGGGCCGGCCCTGCCAGCGCGGTCTCCAGGGCCCGGCGTGCCCGTGCGATGCGGCTCATCACGGTGCCGATCGGGATGTCCAGCAGCCTGGCGATCTCACGGTAGGAGAGGCCGTGCAGGGCGTGCAGCAGCAGGATCTCGCGCTGTGCGGGCGCGAGCCGCTGCAGGGCCGCGGCGAGGTCCAGCATGAGCGCCGTGTCCTCGTCGTCCCCGGCCGCGCGGGTTTCCGGCGCGGCGATCTCCAAGGGCTCGGCACGCCCGAGCGCATCGCCGCTGGCGAGATGCCGCGCGAGCCGCCGACGCAGGATGGTGAGCAGCCACGCCAGCCCCGCGCGCTCGGCGCGCAGGCGCCCGAGCCCTTTCCAGGCCTCGTGGTAGGTCTCCTGCACCAGGTCGTCGGCCAGGTGCGGGTCACCCGTCATCCACAGGGCGTGGCGATAGAGCGCCGCATGGTGGCGCTCGATCAGCCGCTCCATCAGGGCATGCCGCCCGAGCCGCATCCGGCCCTCCCCGTCAGCGTGTCCTGGAAACTCAATCCGCGGCGCGGATTGATCAGCATCGAGGCGCTTCGCGGTCCATTTTGATTTTTCTTCGCATTGTCATGCACTTCCCTGTGCATGGGTCGTCCCGCGGCCGTCCCCGGCCGCGGGGAAGGCCTGAAAAATCCGCGATTTTTCAGGCCTTCCTCCTGAGAGTGCGCCGCGCGGGCGCTGTTATTCCCGCACGGGCGCATTTGCCGGCGCTTCTGTCGTCTCATGGGTGCCGCGATTCGGATGGCCGCACGCCGGTAAGGCGTGAGCGCCTGCGATGGCCGCGGGTCGGTTGGCGCGGGGGTCCGCGAAGAGGCGCGGCTTCGGCGACCCTCGCAGGCCGCACCCCACCTCGCCGGCGCCGTCCCGCCGCCCTCGCGGCCGCTTCACCTCCGTCTGCGGGTGAGGCTTCCAGGACACCGCGCCTCTCCCCCCAGGCGCGGTTTCCAGCATGCGACCCTTCCTCCGTAGGCGCGGCTTCCAGCCGCGCCGGGGTCGGCTGGAAGCCAGCCCCACGGGGGGGTCGGGCGCCGGGCCGGCTGGAAGCCGCCCAACGGGGAAGGCCGGCGCTGCAGAGGCCGGCGTGCCCTTCCGGGCTGCACCGGGTGGTCTGAGAGGCTCTCGGCCCTGTGCGTGCCAGCTTCCATGTGCCTTGTCCGCGCATGCCGGCTGCGATACGCCTCGACGACAAAGGGGATCCCCCGAGAATGCGGAAGAACCCGATGGAAGGCCTGCGAAATCTCGATCTTTCGGGGCTTCCCCGCGGCCAGGGACGGCCGCGGGGGGCCCATGCACAGGGAAGTGCATGACAGCTCAAGGAACATCCGAATGGCCGCGGAGCACCTCAGCGCTGATCGATCCGTGCAGCGGATTGATCAGAGCTTCCCGATTTTTGACCTGTGCGCCGCTTGCATGTCTATAAAGAGGGCACGAGGGTCGCCTGCGCACGCTGTGATGACGGGTCGTGGGGCCCGGGAGGTGCGAGGATGGAGAAGGATCCGGTCTGCGGCATGGAGGTGGCGCCCGAGCGGGCGGCCGCCAGGGTGGAGCACGGCGGACGGACCTGGTGGTTCTGTTCGGAGGCCTGCCGGCGGGCCTTCGAGCAGGATCCGGACCGCTACGTCCAGGCGGCCGGGGCCGCCGCGGGCCACCACGGCGAGGGCCGGCCCGGCCGCTGAGCGCGTGCGCCACGTCCCGGCCACGGGGCAGCGGAGCTGCCATGACGCCCGGGGACGCGAGCGCCCGTGCGCGGGCACGGGGGAGGATGCCGAGCTGCGACGGGGCGTGCCCTGGCCCGAGCCGCGCTTCGCGGCGTCGGGTCCCGTGGTCGAGGACCGTCTCACCGGACTCGTGTGGAGCCGCGACGCGAACCTGCCGGGCTTCCCCCTCACCTGGGCGGAGGCGCTGGACTTCGTCGCCCGGCTCAACGCCCGGGGGGTGATGGGCTTCGGGGACTGGCGCCTGCCCAACCGGCGCGAGCTGCGCAGCCTGGTCAGCCACCAGGCCCGCCGCCCGGCCCTGCCCGAGGGTCACCCCTTCGAGAACGTCTTCTGCGGCTGGTACTGGAGCTCGACCACCTACGCGGGCGCGCCGGAGCATGCCTGGTGCGTGGACATGGACGGCGGGCGCATGTTCTACGGCGGCAAGGACCAGTCCTTCCTGGTCTGGCCCGTGCGCGGGCGGGGCAACGGGCTGCTCGCGCGCACGGGGCAGTCGCGTTGCCACGGCCCCGACGGGCGTTCGACGGGCTGCGCCGGGACTGGTCAGGATGGTGAGCTGCGCATGGGCGCGCCCTGGCCCGAGCCGCGCTTCGTCCCCCGGGGAGAGGCCGTGCTGGACCGGCTGACGGGGCTCGAATGGCACCGCCGCGCCGATCTCCCCGGCCGGCCCTGCACCTGGCAGGAGGCGCTGGATCTGGTCGCCGCGCTCGGCTCGGGCGGGCCGGGCGCCGCGCGCTGGCGGCTGCCCAACGTCAACGAGCTCGAGTCGCTCACGGACTGCGCCCGCGCAGGGCCTGCCCTGCCTGCGGGACACCCCTTCGAGGGCACGGGGGTGGAGGGCTGCTGGTCGTCCACCACGAGCCTCTACGAGCCGGACTGGGCGTGGGCGCTCTACCTGCAGAAGGGTGCGATCGGCGTGGGGCAGAAGGCGGGCGCCCATTTCCACGTCTGGCCGGTGCGCGAGGCCGGCCCTTGACCTGTGCGCTGCATGCAGGTTCAGGTTGTCGGCAGACTGGGGGCCTTGGCCCGCCGCCCGGCGCGGCTGGCCCCTGAGGATGGGAACGAAACGGAGAGGAGGGAGACGAGATGGGAAACGGGCATGAAATCGGGCGCGGCCGCGCCCCGGCTGCCCTGGCCGCCGTCCTGGCGGCAGGGGCGATCCTGATGTCGTCCGGAATCCACGCCCAGCAGCCGGCCGGCACCATGCGGCACGGCATGTCCGGCATGGATGCGATGGGCGGCATGGGCATGGCGGGCGGCGGCATGATGGGCATGGGCGGCATGATGGGCATGATGCCCATGATGATGCGCGGCATGATGGGCGGCCGCGGCATGATGCCCGGAGCCATGGGCGGGATGATGCCCATGGGGCCCATGGGCATGATGGGCGGCGGCATGATGGGCATGGGCGGCATGATGCCCGGGATGATGGGCGGCCCCTTCGCCATGCTCGACCTGAGCGACGACCAGCGCGGGAGGCTCCGCGCCATCCAGCGCGAGACGGCCTCGAAGATCCGCCGCCTGTGGGTGCAGATGGCCGACGAGGCCGACCGGCTGCGCGACCTGTACGCGGCCGAGCGGCCGGACCCGAAGGCGATCGGCCGCGCCTACGGCAGGATCTTCGACATCAAGCGGCAGATCATCGAGGCCCGGGTGGCGGCGCGCAACCGCATGATGGACGTGCTCACCCCCGCGCAGCGCAAGCGCCTGCGCGAGATGCGCCGCCGGATGCGGCAGGGGGCCATGGGAATGATGGGCGGTAGCGGTCAGGGCGCCGCCGGTCCCGGCCCGATGGGAGGCAGGAACGGCGCCCCTGACCACCGGCGGATGATGGAGGGCCGGTGACGCGAACGGCGGGTGCTGCCGCGGTCATGGCGCTGGCGCTGGCCGCGCTGGCGGGCTGCGGCGAGGGCGGCGACGGGCGCGGCCGGCTCCACCTGCCGGGGCCCGGCTTCGTGCCGGACCCCGGACGGGGGCAGGCGCTGTTCCGCGCCCACTGCGCGGAATGTCATGGCGTGGACGCGCGCGGGACCGCGAAGGGGCCGCCGCTGGTCCATCCGGTGTACCGGCCTTCGCACCATGCCGATCTCGCCTTCCACTTCGCCGTGCGCGACGGCGTGCGCCAGCATCACTGGCATTATGGCGACATGCCGCCCGTGCCGGGGCTCACGCCAGAGGCGGTGGGGCACATCGTGGCCTGGGTGCGGGCCGAGCAGCGCCGCGCCGGCATCCGCTGAACCGTCCGGATCGGAAAGGAGGATCCAATGGCGAAGGAGGTGATGCTCCTGGCCACGCGCCGGTGCAGCCACCGGCCCAACCTGGAGCGGGAGCTGCGCGAGCTCGGCGTGCCCTTCCGCACGTGCTTCGTCGAGGACGAGCCGGAGCTCGCCCGCCGGCTCGGCGTGCGCGGCTCGCCGTGCCTGGCCGTGGACGGACGCATCGTCTGCGTGGGCCAGCCCACCGAGGGGGAGCTGCGGGAGCTGCTGGCGCGCCATGGGTGCACGCCGGATGCCTCCCTGCCCGGCACTTAGCCGAAGAGCAGGGTGTGCGCCTCCTCGAGCCGCTCGCCGGCCTGGGCGAGCAGGGCCTCGGCCGATTCCTCCGGCAGGCCGAGCCGGCCCCAGGGGTCCTCGGCGAGCAGGGGCTGAGGCGGCGCCGGTGGCGGCTCGTCCCGGTGGGCGAGCACGTTGGCCAGGTGCGTGATGAGCGCGTCCTCGCGCCAGAGTTCCGGGGCGAGCTCAGGGGCATGGTGCCAGCGCGCCGCCACCACCAGCGGTTCCGGCAGCCGCCAGGCCTCCAGCAGGGCGCCGCCCACCTCGGCGTGGTCGAAGCCCAGGGCCTCGCGCTCGGCCTCCGGCAGGGGGATCTGCTCGTAGGTCGCGCGCGCAAGCGCGTGGCGGGCGAGCTCGGGCACGCGCCGGCAGAGCAGGAGCTTGCCCACGTCGTGGAGGAGGCCCGCCACGAAACGCGACTCCGCGGCGCCGTCCCGCCGGGCCTCGGCGATGCCGCGGGCCACCAGGCCCGCCGTCAGGCTGTGGCGCCAGAAGCGCTCCATGTCCATGAGCTCGGGCGGTATGCCCTCGAAGATGCGCACCACCACGGTGGCGAGCGCCAGGTCGCGCAGCTCGCGGGTGCCCACCACGGCCACCGCGTGGCTTATGGTCTCGATGCGCGAGGGGAAGCCGTAGAAGGGGCTGTTGACGATGCGCAGGAGCCGGGCGGCGAGCCCGGCATCGGTCTCGATGACGCGGGCGATGTCGCCGGTGGTGCTGCGCGGGTCCTCGACCAGGACGTTGAGCCGCACCAGGACCTCGGGGAGCGAGACCAGCTCCACGGTGCCCCGGACCAGCTCCGCGGCGGTGAGGCTCACCCGCCGCCTCCTCCCTCGGTGGTGCCATCGTGCCGTGCCATCGGCGTTCCTGCCCGCGTGACCCCGGGCCACGCCATCCTCCTGGTTGTGGTGACTTTTGCGCCATTCTAGCCGGGGAGCCGGGGAGGGGCCAGGCGCGCTTGCCCGGCACACGACCCCGTGCCTATGCTGGGTGCGGGTGCGCCGCACCGCCGGCGCCCGTCCCGGGGAACCCGGATGATCGCCCTGCCCGATGGCCTCCTGCCTGCGGCCTGGACCTGGACGGCGCTCGCCGCCTACGCGGCTGCGCTCGCCTGGGCCGTGCGGCGCGCACCCTGGACGCGGCTGCGCGACGGCGAGATGCAGCATGTCTTCCTGGGTGCCTCGGTGCTGCTCATGTTCCTCTGGACCCTGCGGGGGGCCGTGGCGCCCGGCCTCGGGGTCCATTTCCTCGGCGCCACGGTGCTGACGCTCATGTTCGGGCCCGAGCTCGCGCTCGTGGCCCTGGGGCTGGCGCTCGCGGGCTCGGTGCTCCAGGGCCTGGGCGGGTGGGGCACGCTGGGGGTCAATGGCCTGGTGGCGGGGGTGGTGCCGGTGGCGGTGAGCCAGGGCGTGCTGCGCCTCGTCGAGCGGCACCTGCCACCGCACCTGTTCGTCTACATCTTCCTGGCCGCCTTCTGGGGCGCGGCGCTGGCGATGGCGGCCAGCGTGATGGTGCAGGTGGGCGTGCTGGCGGCCGCAGGCGTCTATTCCCTCGGTGCGATGGCGGGCGAGTACCTGCCCTTCCTGCCGCTGCTGATGCTGCCCGAGGCCTTCCTGAACGGCGCGCTGGTCACGGCCCTCGTGGGAATGCGCCCGGGCTGGATCTGGACCTTCGACGACGCGCGCTATCTGCGCGGACGCTGACCCGGATCAGTTTGCGACGGCGCATCGTTCAGCTTTCGTTCAGCCCGGCTGTGCAAGATTTGCTCCTGACGGCGACGCTCTGACAGAATACGCGCCCGGTGCCGGCCGGCGTGCCGGCTGGGTGCAACCCCGGGGCCATACGAGCAATGGAGGAACGACAGTGAAGAGACGGCTGATCCTGGCTGGGGCAATCCTGGGGCTCGCTGCGGGCGGCCCGGCGATGGCCGGCGGCGCCGATCTCGCCGCGGGCAAGAAGGTCTATGACGAGGCGTGCTTCGCCTGCCACAGCACGGGTGCGGCGGGTGCGCCCAAGCTGGGCGACAAGGCGGCGTGGAAGGACCGCCTGGCGCAAGGGATGGATGCGCTGGTGGCGAACGCGATCAAGGGCAAGGGCGCCATGCCGCCCAAGGGCGGACGCATGGACCTCAGCGACGAGGCCATCCGCAACGCCGTCGCCTACATGGCCTCCCAGGCGAAGTAGGCCGGCGGTTGGAGGCTGCTGGCTGGAGGGCGCGGGGCACGGGCTCCGCGCCCTCTTTCCGTCTGGAGGCTGAATCCCGGCGGGCGGTGGGACGTGCGCGCCGCCGGCTGTCAGGGGCGCCGCAGCGCGTGGCGCCAGGCCAGGAGCAGGGTCAGCAGCACCAGCGCACCCGCCTGGTGGGCCGAGGCCAGGGGCAGCGCCACGTAGCTCAGCAGCGTGGCGATGCCCAGCGCCACCTGCACAACGGCCATGCCGAATGTCAGATGGGCGAGCCACTGACCGCGGGCAGTGAGAGGCGCCTGGCGCGCGGCCGTCCACAGCCCCGCAACCAGGGCCAGCGTGGCGAGCGCGAGGGCCCGGTGGTCGAACTGCACCGCGGCCACGTTGTCCACGAGGTTGCGCCACCAGGGCTCGAGCGCCAGGTAGCCGGGCGGGATCCATTGCCCCGCCATGAGGGGGAAGGTGTTGAACGCATAGCCCGCGCGCAGCCCCGCCACCAGCCCGCCCGAGAGCAGGGTCACGAAGGCGAGACCGACCGCCACGGAGACGCCCCGGCGCAGGCGCGGGGCGTCACGCTCGAGCGCAGGATGCGGCCACAGCAGGCCGAGCAGGATCCACACCATGAAGCCGTAGATGAGGACGGCGAGCCCCAGGTGGGCCGTCAGCCGCAGGTGGCTCACGCGCGGGACGTCCACCAGCCCGCTCTTGACCATGTACCAGCCGAGCAGCCCCTGCAGGCCTCCCAGGACGAACAGGCCCCCCAGCTTCCAGGCGAGCGGACGATCGATGCGGCCGCGCGCCACGAACCAGACCAGCGGCAGCAGGAAGACGATGCCGATGACCCGCCCCAGCACGCGGTGGGCGTACTCCACGTAGTAGATGCGCTTGAATCCCGCCAGGTCCATACCGCGGTTGACGAGCCGGTACTCCGGGGAGGCGCGGTACTTGGCGAAGACCTCCTCCCACTCGGTCTGGTTCAGCGGTGGGATGATGCCGAAGATGGGATCCCACTCCACCATGGAGAGGCCGGAGCCCGTCAGCCGCGTGATGCCGCCCAGCACCACCATGGCGAAGACCAGCGCCGCACACAGCCCGAGCCACAGGGCCACCGCTCGCCGGCCGGGAGGGGCGGGCGCTTCCGTGGCGGGGGCGTGAAGGGCGGGTGGCGGGGTCAAGGTTCGGTTTCGCGTTCGGGACGTGGGCAAGGCGGCCATGGAGGCCGTCGTGGAGGTATCCCGCCGCGCCCGCCGCACGTGGCCGGGCGGGCCTGCGGGACGGCCCCTATTTTGCCCTGCTCGTGGGCGGGGGGCAAAAGCCGCGCACCGGGCATGCTTGCGCCGTGCCGCCGCGGCCGTTACCGTGCGGCGGCCATGGCAGCGTCGGGACAGGCCCTCGGCGGCGGCCGCCTGGAGGCGGCGGGGCTCGCATGCGTGCGCGGGGGTCGGGTGCTCTTCCGCGACCTGGACCTCGCCGTCACCGCTGGGCGCATGCTGCTCGTCGAGGGGCCCAACGGCAGCGGCAAGACCACGCTCCTTCGCGTGCTGTGCGGGCTGCGCGAGCCCGAGGCAGGGGAGGTGCGATGGAACGGCCGGCCCCTGCGCCGGTGGGGGCCCGCCTTCCGGGCCGCAGTGGCCTACGTGGGCCATGCGCCGGGGCTCAAGGACGACCTCACCGCCGTCGAGAACCTCCGCATGGCCGCGGCCCTGGGCGGTCACGCCCCCGCCATGCCCCCCGGGGAGGCGCTCGAGCGGGTGGGGCTGTCCGATCGCGCCCAGGTGCGGGCGGGCGCGCTCTCGGCCGGCCAGCGCCGCCGGCTGGGGCTGGCGCGCCTGCTGGTGCGCCCCGCCGTTCTGTGGGTGCTGGACGAGCCGCTCAGCGCGGTGGACCGGGCGGGCGAGCGTCTGGTGGCGGGGCTGCTCGCCGCCCATCTCGCCGCGGGCGGCCTGGCGGTGGTGACCAGCCACGCCCCCATCGGGGTGGAGCCCGGTCGTGTGGCGACCTTGCGGCTGGGGGCGGCGCCGTGAGCGTCGAGGCTTCGGCGGGTTCGGCCTTCGCGGCGCTGGTGCGCCGCGACCTGCTCCTCGCCTGGCGCCGCCGCGGCGACCGGCTGGTGCCGCTCGCCTTCTTCGTGATGGTGGCGGCCCTCTTCCCGCTGGGTATTGGTCCCGAACGGGCGGTGCTGTCCGGCATAGCCCCGGGGGTGGTATGGGCAGGGGCGGTGCTGGCCACCCTCCTCGGCATGGACGCGCTGTTCCGATCCGACCTCGAGGACGGCACCCTGGAGCAGCTGCTGCTTTCGCCCCTGCCCGCGCCGGTGCTGGTGCTGGCCAAGGTGCTGGCCCACTGGCTGGCCACGGGGCTGCCCCTGGTGCTGGCCGGGCCGGTGCTGGGCGCCGCGCTCCACCTCCCCGCAGCGGCCCAGCCGGCGCTGGTGGGCGGCCTCCTGCTGGGCACCCCCGCCCTGAGCCTGGTGGGCGCGGTGGGGGCGGCGCTCACGGTGGGCCTGCGCCGGGGCGGGATGCTGCTGCCGGTGCTGCTGCTGCCGCTGTACGTCCCGGTGCTGGCCTTCGGGGCGGGCGCGGTGGCCGCGGCGGCCTCGGGCCTGTCGGCGGCGGGCCACCTGTATGCCCTGGGTGCGGTGCTGGCGCTGGCGGTGACGCTGGCGCCCGTGGGTGCGGCCGCGGGGCTGCGGGTGAGCGTGGCCTGATCCGGCCGGAAAGGCGACAATGTGGCATCCGGGGCCGCGGTCCAGGCGGGGAACCTATACCCGCCGCGGGCATCTGAGGAGAACGGTATGGTGGCACACCTGCTCACACCCCAGGGGCTCGACGGCTTCGCTGCGCGGTGGGCGCCCCGCCTGCTGTGGACGGCGGGCCTGATGATCGCGGCAGGCCTCTACGGTGGGCTGGTGCTCGCGCCGGTCGACGAGGAGCAGGGGGAGGCCTACCGCATCATCTATGTCCATGTGCCGGCGGCATGGCTCTCGCTCTACGGCTACATGGCGATGGCGGCCGCCGGTGCGGTGGCTCTCATCTGGCGCATCCGCGTGGCCGAGGTCCTGCTGGGGGCGGCCGCGCCGGTGGGAGCGGCCTTCACGGCGCTCGCGCTCGCCACGGGCGCCATCTGGGGCAAGCCCATGTGGGGCACCTGGTGGGTATGGGACGCACGCCTCACATCGGAGCTCATCCTGCTTTTCCTCTACATCGGCGTGATGGCGTTGCGGTCGGCCGCCGAGGATCCCCGCGCGGGGGCACGCGCCGCGGCCATCCTGGCGCTGGCCGGGGTGGTGAACGTGCCGATAATCCATTTCTCGGTGGAATGGTGGAACACCCTGCACCAGGGCCCCACAGTGACCCGGCTGGCCGCACCGGCCATCCATCCAGCGATGCTGGTGCCGTTGCTGCTGATGGCGGCGGCGTTCATGGTCTATCACGCCGGGGCCGTGCTGCTGCGGGTGCGCTGCCTGCTGGCCGTCGAGCCGGCCGCGGCCCTTGCGGAGGAGCGCGCATGAGCCTACTGGACTTCCTCTCCATGGGGGGATATGGCGCCTACGTCTGGAGCGCCTATGCGCTGATGGTGGCGGTGCTGGCCTGGAACGTCGCGGCGCCGCTCGTCTGCCTGCGCCGCCGGAGGCGGCCATGAGCGTGGCGCTGCCGCACATGCCCCGCGGAGCCCGCCGCCGCGCCATGGGCGTGCTGGCGCTGCTCGTCGGGGTGGGCGTTGCGGTCGCGCTCGCGCTGCTCGCCCTGCGGGAGAACATCAACCTTTTCTACAGCCCGAGCGAGGTGGCCGCGGGCGAGGCACCCACGGGCCGCGTGGTGCGCGTCGGCGGGCTCGTGCAGGCGGGAAGCGTGAGGCGTGCCGAGGAGGGGCTTGACGTGGAGTTCGTGCTCACCGACGGAGCGGCCACCGTGACGGTGCGCTACCGCGGGATCCTGCCCGATCTCTTCCGCGAGGGGCAGGGCATCGTCGCCCAGGGGCGGCTCGGGCCGGAGGGGGTGCTGGTCGCCGACCAGGTGCTCGCCAAGCACGACGAGAACTACATGCCGCCCGAGGTCGCCGACGCGCTGCGCGAGGCACATGAGCGCAGCGTGCGTGGCGCCGCCCCGGGAGGTGCGCCGTGACCGCCGAGCTCGGGCACCTCGCGCTGGCACTGGCGCTGGCCCTGGCGGCGCTCCAGGCCGTGCTCGGCCTGGGCGGCGGTGCCCGGGGCGATGCGGCCTGGATCGCTGGCGCGCTCGGTGCGGCCCGGGGCCAGGCGCTGCTGACGGTGATCGCCTTCGCCGCCCTCACCTGGGCGGCGGTGCGAAGCGACTTCACGCTGCTCTACCTGGCGCAGAATTCCAACAGCCAGCTTCCCCTGCTCTACAAGATCACGGGGGTGTGGGGCGCCCACGAGGGCTCGCTCCTGCTGTGGGGCATGGTGCTCGCCCTGTGGGGCGCCGCGGTGGCCATCCAGGGCCGACGCGCCCTGCCGGCCGCCTTCCTCGCCCGCCTGGTCGGTGTGCTCGGCCTGGTGGGCACGGGGTTCCTCGCCTTCCTCCTGCTCACATCCAACCCCTTCGAGCGGCTGTGGCCGCCGCCCCCCGAAGGTCGCGATCTCAACCCTCTGCTGCAGGATCCCGGCCTCGCGGCGCATCCGCCCCTGCTCTACATGGGGTATGTGGGGCTGGCCGTGCCCTTTGCCTTCGCCGTGGCGGCGCTGCTCGAAGGGCGCATGGAAGCGGCCTGGCTGCGCTGGGCGCGCCCGTGGGCGGCGGTGGCCTGGGTGTTTCTCACCCTCGGCATCGCCATCGGGAGCTGGTGGGCCTACTACGAGCTGGGTTGGGGCGGCTGGTGGTTCTGGGATCCCGTCGAGAACGCCTCGCTCATGCCCTGGCTCGTCGCCACCGCGCTCATCCATTCGCTGGCCGTGAGCGAGAAGCGCGGGGCCTTCAAGGGCTGGACCGTGCTGCTCGCCGTGCTCGCCTTCGCGCTGAGCCTGCTCGGCACCTTCCTCGTGCGCTCGGGCGTGCTCACCTCCGTCCATGCCTTCGCGAGCGACCCCACGCGCGGGGTCTTCATACTGGTGCTCCTGCTGGCGGTGGTGGGGGGATCGCTTCTCCTCTATGCCCTGCGGGGCGAGCGGCTGGGTGTGTCCGACGTCCGCTTCGCCCCGGTCTCGCGCGAGGGTGCCCTGCTCGCCAACAACGCGCTCCTGCTCGCGGCGGCCGGCGCGGTGCTGATCGGCACACTCTATCCGCTCGTGCTCGAGGCCCTGGGCGGAGCAAAGATCTCCGTCGGTCCACCCTATTTCAACGCGGTCTTCCTTCCCCTGGTGGCGCCCCTGGTGGCGCTGACGGCCGTGGCGGGCGTCCTGCGATGGAAACGCGACGCGGTGGGGCGCCTCGCACGGCTGCTCTGGCCGGCGGGTCTTGCCGCTCTCGGCGCCGGCGCAGCCGCCGTCCCGGCCGCGCGGGCGCATCTGGCAGCCGCCGCGGGGGTGGCGCTTGCCGCTTGGCTCGCCGGCGGGATCGCCGTCGCCCTCTGGCAGCGGGCGCGTCACCAGGGTCTGCGTGGGCTCGCGCGGATGGGCCGGGCGGAGGCCGGCATGCATCTCGCCCATCTCGGGCTCGCCGTCACGGTGGTGGGGGTGAGCCTGGCCGGGCCGCTCGAGCTGGCGCGCGACGTGCGCATGGGAGCGGGCGATGCGGTACGTCTCGGCGGCTACCTTTTCCGGCTCGAGGGCTTCACGCGGGTGCAGGGCCCGAACTACGAGGGCGTACGCGCACGGTTCCGGGTGCTCGACGGCGATGGTCGCATGGTCGCCCGCCTCTTCCCGGAGAAGCGCCGCTACGGCTCGCGCACCGACATGCCGATGACGGAGGCCGGCATCGAGGCCGGTGCCTTCCGCGATCTCTACGTCTCGCTCGGCGAGCCCATCGGGAAGACGGGGGACTGGGCGGTGCGGGTGCACGTGAAGCCCTTCGTCCGCTGGGTATGGGGGGGCGCGCTGCTGATGGCACTGGGTGGGCTGTGGGCCGCCTCCGACCGGCGCTACCGCATGGGCGTGCGCCTGCGACGTGCGGCCGTCGCCGTGGAGGAACCGGCCTGATGGGCGCCGATACGTGGCCTCACCGGTCGCCGAGGAGGCGGGTGCCGTGAGGTTGGGCCCGCACCTGCGCTACGGTCTGCCCCTGCTGGTCTTCGCCGCCCTGGCGGCGCTGCTCTGGCAGGGGCTCGGGCGCGACCCCAGGCTGGTTCCCTCTCCCCTGGTGGGCAAGCCCGCGCCTGCCTTCAGCCTCCCTTCCCTGCGCGAGCCATCGCGCGTGGTGGGCACCGACGATCTCCGTGGCCGCGTGGCCCTGCTCAACGTGTGGGCGAGCTGGTGCACCGCCTGCCGTCAGGAGCATCCGCTGCTGATGCGTGTGGCGCGGGAGGAGAAGGTGCCCATCTATGGCCTCAACTACAAGGACCGCCGCGAGGATGCGCTGCGCTGGCTCGACGGGCTGGGCGACCCCTATGTGTGGAGCGCGCACGATCTCGAGGGCAGGGTCGGCATCGACTGGGGTGTCTATGGGGTGCCGGAGACGTTCGTCATCGATCGGCGGGGCGTGATCCGCTACAAGCACATCGGCCCGATCGACGAGCGGGCCTGGCGCGAGCGCATCGCGCCCCTGCTGGCCGAGCTGCGCCGCGAGGAGGCCGCACCGTGAGACGGCCCCGGCGGGGAGCGGCGCTGGCGGCCGTGGCGCTCTTCTGGGCGGGGGCGCTGCCTGGGGCGATCGAGCCCCGAGACTTCCCCACCGCCGAGCAGGATGCGCTCTATCACGAGCTCATAGAGGAGCTGCGCTGCCTGGTGTGCCAGAACCAGAACCTGGCCGAGTCGAACGCACCGCTCGCCAAGGACCTGCGTGACGAGATCGCCGCCATGGTGACGGCCGGCAAGGGCCGCGAGGAGGTGGTGGCGTTCCTGGTCGCGCGTTACGGTGACTTCGTCCTCTACCGCCCGCCGTTGCGGCCCGATACCTGGCTGCTGTGGGCAGGCCCCTTCGTCCTCCTGGTGGCCGGGATTGGCGCCCTGGCGCTGGTGCTGCGGCGCCGCTCGACCGCCGCCGGCGCTCCGGCGCCCGACCCGGGCAGCCTCGAGCGCGCGCGGGCGCTCCTGCGCGGGTCTGCGCCGGATACCACCGAAGGCGGGCCACGGTGAGCACCGCGGTCTTCTACGTTCTCGCCGCCGCGCTCGCGGCGGGGGCGGCGGCGACGGCCCTGGCTCCCCTCCTGCGGGCGCGGCACGGCGGGGCAGACCACCTGGACTCGCGGGCCCGGGCCCACCGCCGCCGGCTGGCCGAACTGGACGCCGAACACCGCGCCGGCCTGCTCTCGGCCCAGGACCATGCCGAGGCGAGGCGGGAAGTGGAAGCGGCGCTCGCGCGCGAGCTTGAGGCTGGCGAGGGCCCGGCACCATCCCGCCGGGGGCGGGCTGCCGCGGCAGCACTCGTCGCGGTCGCCCTCGCGGGAGGAATGGCTCTCTACGGCTGGCTGGGGCGTCCCGACCTCGCCGATCCCTCGCTCGCGGGACGCCTGCCGACGCCCGAGGCGCCGCCGCCCTCCGTCGAGGCCATGGTGGCACGGCTCGAGGCGCGGCTCAGAGAGCGACCCGAGGACGCGCAGGGCTGGATGATGCTCGGCCGCTCCTACCGGGTCCTGGGGCGGGCCGGAGATGCCGCGCGCGCCTATGGCGAGGCCCTCCGGCGGGTGGAGGCCCCGTCTGCGGACCTGCTCGTGGCCTATGCAGAGGCACGCATCCTCGCGGCGGAGGGACAGGTGGACGGGCAGGCCGCCGGGGCGCTCTCCCGCGCCCTCACCCTGGAGCCGGATCACGCGCTGGGGCTGTGGCTCGACGGGCTCGCCGCCTTCCAGCGCGGCGACTACGCGCGAGCGCTCGCGCGCTGGGAGCGTGTGCTGAACACCGGCGGGGCTGCCGATCCCCGGGTGGAGTCCATGCTGCGCGAGCAGATCGCCGAGGCGCGCCGCCGCCTCGACGGCGCCGGCGCCTCATCGGCGCCGGCCGATGGCCAGCCCGAGCAGGAAAAGTAGCTGCGCCCCGGTCCCGTGGGCGGTGGCGAGCGCCGCCGTGGGCACGGCGGTGGCCAGGAAGGCGCCCGTCGCAAGCTGGGCGGCCGCCGCCGCCGCAACCCCGGCGGCCAGGCCCGGACGGGCGGCGCGCAGGAGCCGCCATGCCAGCATTCCGGCCGCGAGGGCGAGGCCCACCGCCACCGCCCGGTGGGCCAGATGGAGCGGGGCGGCGGGTCCCGCATCCGCGCCGCACAGAGGCAGCCCCGGGCAGTCGGCCACGGAGAAGCCCGCCGCGATCGTTCCCCCGTTCACGGCCGCGAGTCCCGCGAACGCGGCCACCAGCAGCCCGAGGCGCCGGACGCCGGGCTCCGGCGTCCCCGGCGCGGCGAGCCAGGCGAGGGCACCCGCCAGGGCCCAGCCGCCCAGCAGGTTAGCCAGCGTCACCGCATCGCGTGCCGCATCGCCCGAGAGCGGCCCGATGAGCGCGAGCCCCGCCACGGCGCCGGCCGCCAGCGTGGCGGCGGCGCGCCCGTCGCGCGTGCGCCACGCCCGCACCAGCAGCCACGCCACCAGCACGAGGACGAGGAGGGCGAGCATGCGGTGGGCGGGGCGCAGCCCGGCAGGTATGGTGAAGACCGCTTCGCCGTAGCATGAGGGCCACGGCTGGCAGCCCAGCCCCGAGCGCAGATGCCGCACGTATGCGCTCAGCGCACCCAGGACCACCGTCGCGGCCGCCGCCGCTGACGACCATTCTCTCAGCGACATGACGGCTCGGGACAGGGCGGGTGGCACCGAACGGCCCGCCGCCTGATGCCGGGCCGCCTGGGGGCTGCTCCTCTCCCGTCTCTCATCGCGTGCCGTGCGCGCGCGCCTCGCGGCTCCCCGGGGGCAGGGGTGAATCCCGACAGGCGGCCTCCTCCGGACCTGTGCCTTCTCCGAACACGACAGTGCAAGCCCTGCAGGGTGCGGCGGGCACGGCCGCCGGAGGGCCCCGCAACTGACATCGCGCAGAAGACGGCAGGTGCGGCCGCCGACTCCTGCGCGCCGCGGCATTGTGGCGCAATCACTTGACCTCCATCAAGGAGATGTCTGCGTCCGAAAACTAGAAAACCTGACATGATCCATCCGGAGGCGATGCACGATCGTGGATTCGGGGCCCTTACAGAGAGAGGAGCGGAGCGATGGCAGAGCACGAAGACCAGGCGCGCAAAGAGGAAGGGGGGTCGATGGATCAGTTTGGGGCCGACGTGCCCGTCATGCAGCGCATCCTCGACAGCCCATTCCTGCTCCTGTTCCTGGGAATCACGATCCCCACCGTCTTCTATCTCGTCTGGGGAATCATGGAGATCATCAGCATCCCGATCGCGAAATGAGGGGATGGGACGGGGGTGACGCCGGCAAGCGGCCGCGGAACGACAACAACCACGAGGTACGGTCATGAGCGCGATTCTACCGCCTGCACAGCGGCTCTGGTGGAAGGAGCCGGTCGAGCGCATCGAGATCGTCTGGATCGTCCTGGCGTTCGTCTGGTGCCTGATCCTCACCTTCATGATGCCCTACTGGCACGTCTTCGGTAAGCAGAACCTCTCCAACGAGGCCTACCGCACGACGCCGCAGGCCTTCGCCGCGAAGGCGCAGGCCGTGGTCGACAAGTGGAAGGTGCGCGAGGTGGGCGGCGTGCCCGTGGTCAGGCCCCCCGCCGGTGCCGATATCTACCTCGTCGGGAGGCTGTGGCAGTGGTGGCCGGCCTACGAGCTCAAGAAAGGCGAGAGCTACCGTCTGCACCTGTCGTCGCTCGACTGGCAGCACGGCTTCTCTCTCCAGCCGGTCAATATCAACACGCAGGTGCTGCCGGGGTACGAGATGGTGATCACGATAACGCCGAACGAGGCGGGCGAATACACCATCGTCTGCAACGAGTACTGCGGTATCGGGCACCACAACATGCTCGGCAAGATCTTCGTGGTGGACTGAGGGGGGAGCAGCCATGGCCGTCGATCGCACCTTCCGCATCTGCCCCCAGACGGGGCTCGCCTACCATCGGTCCGCCGAGCAGCTCATGAAGGCCCATGCCGTCGCCGGCGTGGTGGCCCTGCTGGTGGGCGGTGTGCTCGCGCTGTTCGTGGCGCTCACCCGCTGGCCGGCCGTGCACATGCTGCCGGCGGACAGGTTCTACCAGGCGCTCACGGCGCACGGCATCGACATGCTGATCTTCTGGATCATCTTCTTCGAGATCGCCGTGCTCTACTTCACCTCCTCCACCCTGCTGCGGGCCCGCCTGGCCTCGCCGCGCGTCGGGTGGGCCGGGTTCGCCCTTATGGTGATCGGCGCCTTGATCACCAACTGGGCCATTCTGCGCGGCAAATCCAGCGTGATGATGACCTCCTACGTGCCCATGCCGGCCGAGCCCAGCTTCTACCTGGGGCTCATCCTGTTCGCGGTGGGGGCGCTGATCGGCTGCTTCATCTTCCTCGCCACGCTGGTTATCGCGCGCTACGAGCGCACCTATGAAGGCTCCATCCCGCTGGTCACCTTCGGGGCGCTCACGGCCTGCATCATCGCCATCCTCACCATCGCCAACGGCGCCATCATCCTGATCCCCACCTGGCTGTGGTCGCTGGGATACATATCCAATATTGACCCCCTCATGTACCGCGTCGTGTGGTGGGCCTTGGGGCATCCTTCTCAGCAGATCAACGTCTCGGCCCATGTGGCAGTGTGGTACGCCATCGCGGCCATCGTCTTCGGCGCCAAGCCCATGTCGGAGAAGGTCAGCCGGATGGCCTTCCTGCTCTACATTCTGTTCCTGCAGCTCGCCTCGGCCCACCATCTGCTCGTCGACCCCGGGGTGAGCGCGGAATGGAAGATGTTCAACACCAGCTACGCCATGTATCTGGCGGTGCTGGCGAGCATGATCCACGGGCTGACGGTCCCGGGCTCGATCGAGGTGGCCCAGCGGCGCAAGGGCTACACCAAGGGCCTGTTCGAGTGGCTGCGCAAGGCGCCGTGGGGCAACCCCGTCTTCTCGGGGATGTTCATCTCGCTGGTGGTGTTCGGTTTCCTCGGGGGTATCTCCGGGGTGGTGATGGGTACCGAGCAGATCAACATCATCATCCACAACACCATCTACGTGCCCGGTCACTTCCATGCCACCGTGGCCACCGGCACCACGCTCGCCTTCATGGCGCTCACCTACTTCCTCATCCCCACGCTGTTCCGGCGTGAGCTCATCATGCAGGGCCTTGCCAAGTGGCAGCCCTACATCTTCGGCATCAGCATGGCGGTGCTGTCGCTGTTCATGATGGGCGCAGGCACGCTGGGCGTGGCCCGCAGGCACTGGGACATGGCATTCGCCGGCAACCCACTCGGCTTCGAGTATCCCACCACCGCCTATCTGATGATGGGTCTGGTGGGGATCGCGGGCGTCGGCGCGGTGATCGGCGGCGCGGCCTATATCCTTATTACGGTGGGATCGATCCTCTTCGGGCGGAAGCTCCCCGCCGGCGAGATCACCACGCAGCCGGAGCCGGTGCGCGCCCCCGTATCCGAGGCCTTGGAGGGCCATGGCGGCGGGGTGGGTGTGCTGGAGGCGCGCGGCACCTTCGCGCTGGCCATGCTCCTGCTCGTGAGCTTCGTGATCTACTACTTCATCAACTGGAAGTACCTGGCCTCGGTCTGGGGCCTGAGCTGAGCGAGGCGCGAGGCGGCGGGGCCCGGCCCCGCCGCCTCATGCCGGGGGGCCTCCATGCGGGCGGGATCGGCGGCACGGGTGCAGGCGGAAGCAGATGCGGGCAGGCTGCAGGCCTTCCTCGGCCTCTGGAAGCCCCGCATCGGAATGGCCATCGGCTTCACCGGGGTCACGGGCTACGCGCTGGCCGCCGGTCCCGCCTTCGATCCCGTGCTCGCCGCCTGGCTGTTTGCGGGGATGATGCTCGCGGCGGGAGGTGCCGGCGCCTTCAACCAGTATGTGGAGCGCGACCTGGACGCGCGCATGCGCCGCACGCGCTCGCGTCCCTTCGTCACGGGCGAGTTCCGTGCCGGACCGCACTGGCTCATGGCCATCGCGCTCGTCACGGGCACCGGGGTGGCGCTCACCGCCTGGCGCGCAGGCCCGTGGGCCGCCGTGGGGACGGCGCTCGGCACGCTCGTCTACGCGGTGGTCTACACCCTGTGGCTCAAGCGGCGCACGCATTGGAACATCGTGATCGGGGGGCTGGCGGGGAGCCTGGCCCTGCTCGCGGGCGCGGGGGCCGTCTCGGGCCAGGCCATGGGTGCGCCGCTGGTGGTGGCCTTCGCCGTGGTCCTGTTCCTCTGGACCCCCTCGCACTTCTGGAGCCTCGCCATCGCCCTGCGCAGCGACTACGAGGCGGCGGACGTGCCCATGCTGCCGGCGGTGGCCGGCCCGCGGCATACCGCGCGTGTGGTGCTCGCCAACACGGTGGTCCTGGTGGCGGCCAGCTTCGTCCCGGCCGCCCTGGGGCTCGGCCCCGTCTACGGTCTGGTGGCCGCGGGCGCCGGGGCACTGTTCCTCTGGCACAATCTGCGCCAGGTGCGCGCACCCACGCCCGCGTCCGGGCGCGCCAACTTCCGCGTCTCTCTCGTGCATCTCGCCCTGCTGCTGGGGGCGGCCACGCTCGCCGCCACCGGTATCTGGTAGGCGGATCCGCCATGCGTGCGCTGGCGACGCTCCTGCTCGCGGCCGTGGCGCTGCCGGCGGCGGCGCTCGACCCCGAGCGCGCGCTGGCCGTGAGCCAGGCCGCCATCGGCCGGCAGGTCTCCGACCACGTGCTCGTGCGCGCCGACGGCACCACGCTGCGGCTCTCGGAGCTCGCCGGCGTGCCCCTCGTGGTGAGCCTGGTCTACACCGGCTGCTACCGGATCTGCCCCACCACCACGCGGCATCTGCTGCGGATGGCGCGGCTTGCGCGCAAGGCCCTGGGGCCCGGGCGCTTCAAGGTGCTGGTGATCGGCTTCGACACCGCACAGGACACCCCCGAGGCCATGCAGGTCTACGCGCGCAAGCAGGGCGCGGCAGGCGAGCCGGACTGGCTCTTCCTGAGCGCCGACGCCCGCACCGCCCGGGCGCTCGCCCGCGAGCTGGGCTTCGTCTATGAGCCCTCCCCGCGCGGATTCGACCACCTGCTCCAGGTGAGCGTGCTCGACGGCGAGCGCCGCGTCTACCGCCAGGTCTACGGCGACGCCTTCACGGCGCCCCAGCTCGTCGAGCCCCTCAAGGAGCTGGCCCTGGGCCGGCGTGCGGACAAGGGCCTGCTCGCCCACCTCGCGGATCGCGTGCGGCTCTTCTGCACCACCTACGACCCGTCCACGGGGGCGTACCGCTTCGACTACTCGCTCTTCATCGGCCTCACCATCGCGGCCCTCATCCTCCTGTCCACGCTGGCCTTCCTCGTGCACGAGCTGCGCCGCCGGGGCGCTTCTTGACCCGGATCATGGTTGGGCCGCTCACGCGGGCCCTAGCATCATCGGTATGAGATCCATCCCGTGCGCACCCCCATCCGGAACCGTGGCGGCCGCCGCAGGTGCGGCGCGGTTGCGGACGCGCGGGATGGGGTGCGGGCGGCGATGCGGTCTGCGCGGGACGCGAGGACCGACGCTCGCGCTCGGCGCCGGGCCGCGCTGCCTGCGACTGGCCTTCGCGCCGCTGCGCGGCGCTTCGGCCCCGTGTCCGCGCGGCCGTCCCCGGCCGGCGACGCCCGCGCATCCCGCCTCCCCACACGCACGGGGGAGGGTGTGGGGGTGAGCGAGGCGCGCCGCAGCGCCCTCAGGTGGGGGGATCTGATTCTGTCGTCGCGCTCGAACCCCATCCGCCTGCGGTGGAATCCGGCAGGGAGGGCAGCGCCGACGCGGGGCGAGGAGGAGGGCAGGTGCAGGCGCTGCTGAGGCTGCTGCGGCGGGGATTCGAGCCCCTGGAGGCGGTCGGCTACCGCCTCTTCGGCGGCGAGAGCCCCTTCCACCATCTGGGCGCGCTCACCATCTACCTGTTCTGGATCGTGCTGGTGAGCGGCATCTACGTCTTCGCCTTCTACCACACGAGCGTCGCGGGGGCCTACGAGTCGGTCCAGCGCCTGACCGAGGAGCAGTGGTGGCTGGGCGGGGTCATGCGCAGCCTCCACCGCTACGCCTCGGATGCGGCCGTGCTCACCCTGGGGCTGCACATCTTCCGCGAACTCTCGCGTGACCACCACCGCGGGCCGCGCTGGTTCTCCTGGATCACCGGGGTGCCCAACCTGTGGATGGTCTACATGCTGGGCATCACGGGCTACTGGATGGTGTGGGACGAGCTCGCCCAGTACATCGCCGTCGCCACCGCCGAGCTCCTCGACTGGCTGCCCATCTTCACCGACCCCATGGCGCGCAACTTCCTCACGGAGGGCAGCCTGGGCGACCGCTTCTTCACCCTGCTCGCCTTCCTGCACCTGCTGGGCCTGCCCCTCATTCTGGTGGGCACCGTCTGGCTCCACATCCAGCGCATCAGCCGCCCGCGCATCAACCCGCCGAGGCGGCTGGCGCTGGGGACCCTGCTGGCCCTGCTCGCGCTTTCCTTCGTGCAGCCGGCGTCGAGCCACGCTCCGGCAGACCTCACGCGCGCGCCCCAGGTGCTCAGCCTCGACTGGTTCTACCTCGCCATCTATCCGCTCTACGACCTGTTCGGTGCTGCGGTGGTGTGGGGGGTGCTGTGGGGCGGGACGCTGCTGCTGTGCGCGCTGCCGTGGCTGCCGCCGCGGCGGCGCGAGTCCGTGGCCGAGGTGGATCCGGCCTGGTGCAACGGCTGCCGGCGCTGCTTCGGCGACTGCCCCTATGGCGCCATCGAGATGGCGCCCCATCCCGACAAGCGCGGCAAGGAGATCTCGGTGGTCGACCCTGCCCTGTGCGTGAGCTGCGGGATCTGCGAGGGGGCCTGTCCCTCGGCCACCCCCTTCCGCAGCGTGCGAGAGCTGGTGAGCGGCATCGAGCTGCCCCAGTACCCGGTGCAGGTGCTGCGCGAGCGCGCGCGCGCTGCGGCCCGGCGCCTGAGCGGGCCGGTGCGCATCGTGGTTTTCGGGTGCCGGCATGCGGCCGACCCCGCGCAGGTGACGGGGCCGGACACCGCCTCGGTCCCTCTGGTGTGCGCAGGGATGCTGCCGCCTTCCCTCGTCGAGTACCTCATCCGCCGCGAGGGCGTGGACGGGGTGGTGATCTCCGGCTGCCGCGCCGGGGACTGCGAGTACCGTCTCGGCACGCGCTGGGTCGAGGAGCGGCTGGCGGGCACGCGCGAGCCGCATCTGCGGCGCAACGTGCCGCGCGAGCGCATCGCCGTGTGCTGGAGCGGCCCAGACGCGGCCATGCTGCGTGCGTGCGTGGACGGGCTGCGCGCGCGGCTGGCCGCGCGGTCGCGCGCGGACGAGGCCGGCGGCGGGGCGCGTCCACCCGCGGCGGCGGCCGGAGGCGGCCATGGCTGAGCGCGCTGCGGCGCGGATGCTCGGGCAGGCGCTGGCCTATGCGGCATTCGCCGCTTTCGTGGGCCTTTTCGCCGTGCGCCCGGCCTGGACCCGCCTCCCGCCGGATACCGCCGAGCTCAAGGTGAGCATCGTGCACCGCGGCCAGCCCGTGGGCGAGTGCCGTGAGCGCACCGAGGAGGAGCTCGCGCGCCTGCCGCCCAACATGCGCATCCGCGTGGTGTGTCCGCGCGAGCGGTCGCCGCTCGAGCTCGAGATCTACCTCGACGGGCGGCTGCTGCACCGTGAGATCAAGGCTCCCAGCGGGCTCCGGCACGACGGGCCGGCCTACATTTACCACCGCTTCGCCGTGCCGGCAGGGGAGCACATCGTGCGAGTCCGCCTGCGCGACAGCGTGCGCGTGGAAGGATATCCCTACGAGCGCGAGGAGCGGGTGCGGCTCGACCCCGGACGCTCGCTCGCTGTGGATTTCGATCCCCTCCAGGGTATCCGGTTCCGCTGAGGTGCACAGATGGAGGAGGTGAGCGGCATATTGCGGACGGGGGAGCGCGTGCCCGCGCGCACGCGTGTCGTGCAGGCCTACGCGCTGCCGGTGCCCGCGGGCGTGGCCGCAGCGCTCGCGCGCGGCTGGCTCCGGCTGGGTGTGGGGGCGCTGCTGCTGTCGGGGCTCTTCTCCGTCCTCATCGTGCTGTCCCGCGCCCCGGGCGTGGCCGAGCGCCTGCCGTGGACCAACCTCTTCCACACGGCGCTGGTCGTGCATGTGGACCTGTCGGTGCTGGTGTGGTTCCTGGCCTTCGCGGGCGTGCTCTGGAGCCTGCACGGGGCCGAGCGTGCGCCCGCGCTCGGACGTACGGCGCTTGCACTGTCCACTGTCGGCACGGGGGTGATGGCCGCCGCCCCCTTCCTGGGCGCGGACCGGCCGCTCATGAGCAACTACATCCCGGTGCTGGACCATCCCCTGTTCCTGGCGGGGCTGCTCCTCTTCGGCGCGGGCTGCCTCGTGCAGCTCGCGCGCGCGCTGACGCTGGCTCCACCCGTGGGGCCTGCCATCACGGGTGAGGGTGCGCTGCGCTTCGGCATCAACACGGCCTCGGTAGCGGCGGGCATGGCCGTGCTGGCCTTCGCCTGGTCCTGGCTGCTGCTGCCGGAATTTCTTGCCGGCAAGGAGCGTTACGAGCAGCTCTTCTGGGGCGGCGGGCACGTGCTGCAGTACGTGCACACCCAGCTCATGCTGGTGGCCTGGCTGTGGCTCGCCCAGCAGGCGGGCCTGCGCCTCGCGCTCACGCCCCGGGTGGTGGTGGTGCTGTTCGCCTGGGGGCTGGTCACCGTCTTCCTCACCCCGCTCATCTATCTCGCCTTCGAATTCGGCTCGGTCCCGCACCTGCGGGCCTTCACCTGGATGATGGCCTTCGGCGGAAGCCTCGCCGCCGCCCCCATCGGGCTCGCCGTGCTGGTGGGGCTGGCCCGGGCCGGCCCTGCCACGGGCGATGGGTCCGTCGCGCGCAGCGGGCTTGCGGCCTCGCTGCTGCTCTTCGGAGTGGGCGGGCTGCTCGGCTTCGCCATCGAGGGCGGAGACGTGCGCGTGCCGGCCCATTACCACGGGAGCATCGTCGGCATCACCCTCGCCTTCATGGCGCTCGCCTACCTGCTCATGCCGTGCCTGGGGCTCGGCCGGCCGCCGGTGCGGCTGGCGCGCTGGCAGCTGCGCCTCTACGCCGGCGGGCAGCTCCTGCACGTGCTGGGGCTGGCCTGGTCCGGCGGCTACGGCGTGCCGCGCAAGACGCCCGGCGCCGCCCAGGGGCTCGACACGCTGCCCGAGATCCTCGGCATGGCGGTGATGGGCGTGGGCGGGCTGCTCGCCATCGTCGGCGGCATGCTCTTCGTGGTCGCGGCGGGCATGGCCCTGGCGCGTCACACGAATTGATCCAGATCAATACTGGCGGTGGGGGTGGCCCGCATGCTGGGCCGCACGGGACTGTTTTCTGCGCAGGATCATGCCCCGGCCCACGCGAGCCACCGCGAGCGGAGACGCCGGCACCACGCTGCGTTGCCGGCGCTGCTGCTTCGGCCCCCTGTGCCTGCCGGGCGGTGTCCAGCCCGCCGAGGTCGCGCTGCTGGACGGCGTGGTGGAGGCGCGACGCACCCTCGCCGCAGGCGAGGTCCTGGTGCAGGCGGATGCCCCTTTCCGCGCCCTCTACGCCGTGCGCTCCGGCTCGCTCAAGTCGCAGGTCCGCTGCGGCGAGCGCGTCCAGGTGCTGGCGTTCCATTTTCCGGGCGAGCTCGCCGGGTGGGATGGCATCGGCCATGGGCGCCACCGCGTCGAGGTGGTGGCCCTGGAGCCGTCCTCGGTGTGCTTGATCCGCTATCA
Organism: Gammaproteobacteria bacterium; assembly: GCA_026989495.1. Classification (GTDB taxonomy): domain Bacteria; phylum Pseudomonadota; class Gammaproteobacteria; order S144-34; family S144-34; genus S144-34. Next base: position 59,465 of record JALSJE010000073.1, read on the forward strand.
CCGCCTGATGGGGCTCGCCGACCGCATCCCGCGCCTCTACCGCCGCCTTCTGGCGCTGATGGCGGGCGCCACACAGTGCGACTGGACCGTGGCCGTGGCCGGGCCGGGTGGTGACGCCGAGCAGCGCGTGCTCGCTTTCCTGCTCAACCTGGCCGAGCGCCGGCTGGCGGCGGGGCTCGCGGTGGACGAGGTGCGCCTCGGCATGTCGCGCGACGACATCGCCAGCTACCTCGGCCTGGCCCCGGAGACGGTCAGCCGCGCCATGGTGCGCGTGAGCCGCAGCGGTCTGGTGCGCATCCACCGCCGGCGGGTGCGCTTCGGCGACCTCGAAGCTCTGCGCGCCGCCGTCCTCTCCGGGTGCCCGGAGCTCGCCGCCGCCGAATGACGGCGGTGGGAGGGTGGACAAGGCCCTATGCCGGCGATGGCCGTCAAGCGGTGCCCCTGGGATTTCGGCAAGGGCAAGCTGGCGTCGGGCAGATATCGCAGGACCCTGCGCTGCTTGCCGCCGCAGCCACCCGTTCTCGCGCACCCGCAGGCAGGCGCCGTTGAGCACACGTGCCTGCCAGGCACGCCCCGCCGCGCCGCGGACATCCAGTCACGCCAACATGCGACGGCCGTCTGGCAGGTAGTGCCGCTGGCAGGGCCGTTTGACCAGCCCTGAGGCGCTTCGTGTTCCATCCCGAGGTTTCGTTTATCTTCATGCGCAGGGAAGTGCATGACGACACGCGGATAGTCGAAATGGACCGCGAAGCTCCATTGCGCCGATTGATCCGCGCAGCGGATTGATCAGAGCTTCCAATTGATCTCGGTCATTTATCCGGGTGCGGCGTGCGCCTAGGGTTGGACACGGGGCGCCGCGTCCCTACGGCCGTCTCCTCGGCGCGGACCAGCATGGCATGGCTCCTCGGAGCCGAGCCGGGGAGGGGTGTTCTGGAAGTCGGCGGCCGGCCGCGCTCCCCGCGACTGAGCGCTGCGCGTTCCCGTGTCCGCGCGGCCGGCGCAGGAGACCGCGATCCATGAACGAGTCCAGCAACGTGACGCCGCTGCTGACGCCGGCCAACCGCCGGCGCTTCCCGCCCTACTGCCCGCCGGTCGAGTGCACCGCGTGCACACTGCTCGCGCTGTGCCGCATGGCGGGGCTGGGTGTGGACGAGCGGCGTCTGGCCGACACGGTGGGGCGGCGCCGGCCCGTGGCCCGCGGCGCCGAGGTGCGCCCGCGCCGGGTGCGCTCGGTGGTGGCAGTCCGCTCCGGGGCCCTCAAGAGCGAGATGCTGCGGCCCGGGGGCGAGCCCCAGATCGTGGCCTTCCACCTGCCGGGGGAGCTGGTCTCGCTGCCGGCGGCGGACGAGGCCGGCGAGCCCGAGCTGCGCACGGTGGCGCTGATGCCCTCGGAGGTGTGCGAGCTGCCGGTGCAGGAGCTCCACGGCTTCGACGCCGAGGAGTCCGCCCGTTTTCATCTGCGCCTGGCCCAGGAGGCCACAGGGGCGCTGCTGGCCGCCCAGCGGACGCTCGCCTGGACCCGCAGCGAGGGTGCCGAGGCGCGGCTTGCCGGCTTCCTCCTCGACATCGCCGCACGCTTCGCCAGCCGTGACCTGCCGGCGCAGGCCTTCCGGCTGCCCATGCCGCGGCGCGACATCGCCAACTTCCTCGGGCTGGCGGAGGAGACGGTCTGCCGCCTGTTCCGGCGCTTCCACGGCCGCGGCTGGATCGCCGTCAGCGGCAAGCGCATCGTCATACGCGACCCCTCCAGGCTGCGGGCGGTGGCCGCCGGCGCAGCCCCGCGCGAGGGCGACAGGGGCTGAGGACGGGCGTCAGTCGCCCACCACCCGCACGGTCCCCCGCATCTCTTCATGGGGGCCGCAGCGATACGTGTAGCGTCCGGGCCGCTCGAAGCGGCGTTCGTAGCTCTCTCCGGGAAAGAAGTACTCCGGCTCGGGCTCACCCGACTCCTCGAACCAGACGCTGTGATACTGGCGCCGTTCCCGGTTGATCCAGCGGACGGTTGTTCCAGGTCTGATCACGATCTCCGCGGGCTCGAAGGCGTAACGCCGTATCTCCACGATCACGACGTCGCCGTGACCGTCACCGGCTGCCCCAGCCCACGCTGGTGTCGATGCCCATCCGAGC
>JALSJE010000074.1 GCA_026989495.1 Gammaproteobacteria bacterium
AATCCGCTGCGCGGATTGATCAGCGCGATGGCGCTTCGCGGTCCATTTCGATTTTCCGGTTGTCGTCATGCACTTCCCTGTGCATGGGCCGTCCCGCGGCCGTCCCTGGCCGCGGGAAAGGTCTGAAAAATCGGATTTTTCAGACCTTATCTACTGTCTGCCGGCATCGAGGGTCTCGAGGCGGATGCGGGTCACTGCGCCGCGCACGCAGCCGAGCGCCTCGATCGCAGCCAGCGCTTCATTCATGTGCCCCTCGCGCACCCGGTGGGTGAGCAGGATGAGCGGCACGTGCTTGGCCCCGGCGCGCGGCTCCTTCTGGATCACGGCCTCGATGCTGATGCCCCGCTCGCCCAGGATGCGCGCCACTTCCGCCAGCACCCCGGGACGGTCGTCCACCTCCATGCGCAGATAGTAGGCGGTCTCCACCGCCTCCATGGGCAGCACGGGGTGATCGGCGAGGGCGTCGGGCTGGAAAGCCAGGTGCGGGACGCGGTTCTCTGGGTCGGCGGTCATGGTGCGCACCACGTCCACCAGGTCCGCCACCACGGCCGAGGCGGTAGGCTCGGCGCCGGCGCCGGCGCCGTAATAGAGGGTCGGACCCACCGCGTCGCCCATCACCAGCACCGCGTTCATGACGCCGTCCACGTTGGCGATCAGGCGCCGCTCCGGGATCAGCGTAGGGTGCACGCGCAGCTCGATGCCGTCGCCGGCCCGGCGGGCAATGCCGAGGTGCTTGACCCGGTAGCCGAGCTCGCCCGCGTAGGCCACGTCCTCGGCCGTGAGGTGGCTGATGCCTTCGGTGTAGACCTTGTCGAACTGCAGCGGGATGCCGAAGGCGATGGAGGCGAGAATGGTGAGCTTGTGGGCGGCGTCGATGCCTTCCACGTCGAAGGTAGGGTCGGCCTCGGCGTAGCCGCGCGCCTGCGCCTCGGCCAGCACATCGGCGAAGTCGCGCCCGGCGTCACGCATCTCGGTGAGGATGAAGTTGCTGGTGCCGTTGATGATGCCCGCCACCCACTCGATGCGGTTGCCGGCCAGGCCCTCGCGCAGGGCCTTGATGATGGGGATGCCGCCCGCCACCGCAGCCTCGAAGGCCACCATCACGCCTTTGCGCCGCGCGGCCTCGAAGACCTCGTTGCCATGCAGGGCGATGAGGGCCTTGTTGGCCGTGACCACGTGCTTGCCGTGCTCGAGGGCGGTGAGCACGAGCGCGCGCGCGGCCTCGGTGCCGCCGATGAGCTCGACCACCACGTCGATGGCGGGGTCGGTCACGAGGCCGCGGGTGTCGCTGTCCACCGCGATGCCCTCGGTGGCGCAGGGGCGTGGGCGGTCGGGATCGCGCACTGCCGCCCGCACCACCTCGATGGCGCGCCCGGCGCGTCGCGCGATCTCGTCGGCGTTACGCCGCAGCACGGTGACGGTGCCGCAGCCGACCGTGCCCAGGCCCAGCAGGCCCACGCGCACCGGGCGCATCAGCGCGTCCCCCCGACGACCGCGCCCGCGGCGGCGTCGCGCCGGAACATGGCGCGGATGCCACGAATGGCCTGGCGCGTGCGATGCTCGTTCTCGATCAGGCTGAAGCGCACGTACCCCTCCCCGTACTCCCCGAAGCCGACGCCGGGCGAGACCGCCACCTTGGCGTCGGCGAGCAGCTTCTTGGAGAACTCGAGCGAGCCCATGGCGCGGTAGGGCTCCGGGATGGGCGCCCACACGAACATGGTTCCCTTGGGCTTCTCCACCGTCCAGCCGAGCGAGCGCAGGCCCTCGCACAGCACGTCGCGCCGGCGCCGGTAGGTCTCGCGGATCTCGGCCACGCAATCCTGCGGCCCTTCCAGCGCCGTGATCGCGGCTACCTGTATGGGCGTGAACATGCCGTAGTCGAGGTAGGACTTGATGCGCGCCAGCGCCCCGACCAGCGTGGGGTTGCCGCACATGAAGCCCACGCGCCAGCCCGGCATGTTGTAGCTCTTGGACAGCGAGTAGAACTCCACCGCCACCTCCTTCGCGCCCGGCACCTGGAGAATGGAAGGGGCCACGTAGCCGTCGAAGGTGAGCTCGGCATAGGCGATGTCGTGGATGATCCAGATGCCGTACTCGCGCGCCAGCGCCACCGCCCGCTCGAAGAAGCCGAGCTCCACGCAGCGCGTGGTGGGGTTGGCGGGGAAGTTCAGCACCAGCATCCTGGGCCGCGGCCAGGAATCCTTGATGGCGCGCTCGACCTCGGCGAAGAAGGTCTCGTCGTCGGTCGCGGGCGTGAGCGGGATGTGGCGGATGTCGGCACCGGCGATGACGAAGCCGTAGGGGTGGATCGGGTAGGCCGGGTTGGGCACCAGCACCGCGTCGCCCGGCTCCACCGTGGCCAGCGCCAAATGGGCCAGGCCCTCCTTGGAGCCGATGGTGACGATGGCCTCGCTCTCCGGATCGAGCTCGACGCCGAAACGGCGTCGGTACCACCCGCAGATGGCGCGCCGCAGCCGCGGTATGCCGCGCGACATGGAGTAGCGATGGGTGTCGGCGCGCTGGGCGACCTCGACCAGCTTGTCCACGATGTGCTGCGGTGGAGGGCGGTCCGGGTTGCCCATCCCGAAGTCAACGATGTCCTCGCCGCGCGCGCGGGCGCGCGCCTTCAGCTCGTTGACGATGCTGAAGACATAGGGCGGCAACCGCTTGATTCTTGGGAACTCTTCCGTCACGGGGCTTTCCGGGGCCACGCCGTCCGAAGCGGTAAACGTTACCCGCGCGCGCGCCGGCCCGCAAGGGCTCGGGCCGGCTCAGGCAGCGGCGTGCAGGGCCGCGGCCTCCCGCGCGCGCCGTGGCGTTGCCTGTGCGCGGGGGCGGGGCTAAGGTGGCAGCATGAAGTTCAGCCTCGATATCCCGGACTTCGCCTGCCCCATCCGGGCCTACGCGCCCGGGCGGGTGACCATCGGCGAGGAGACCGTCACGCGCAGCGTGGTGGTGCTGCCGGACCGGCTGCTGCCGGACTGGCCGCCGCGCCGCCCGGAGGAGCTCACCCGCGAGCGCCTGCTCGCGCTCGCCGAGCTCGAGGTCGAGGTGCTGCTCATCGGCACCGGCGAGCGGCTGCGCTTCCCGGACCCGCGGGCGCTCGCCGAGCTCACCGCGCGGGGGGTGGGCGTGGAGGTGATGGACACGCCTGCGGCCTGCCGTACCTTCAACATCCTCGCCACCGAGGGGCGCCGCGTGGCCGCCGCCCTCATCATCTGGAAGGGCTGAAAAATCGCGATTTTTCAGCCCTTCCCCGCGGCAAGCGAGGCCGCGGGACGGCCCATGCACAGGGATGTGCATGACGACTCAAGGAAAATCAGGATGGACCGCGAAGCACCTCAGCGCTGATCAATCCGCGCAGCGGATTGATCAGCGTTTCCATCAGAGTTTCCATCTGACGCGAGGCGTCCTCCCGGATCCAATCACGTCGAGGCCGGAACGTCGCCCGCGGGCTATTCGAACAGCGTGTCGCCGGAGAAGCCCTCGCTCTCGAGGATCTCGCGCAGGCGCCGCAGCGCATCCATCTGGATCTGGCGCACACGCTCGCGCGTGACGCCGATCTCGTTGCCCACCTCCTCCAGCGTGGAGCGCTCATGGCCGCGCAGGCCGAAGCGCCGTTCCACCACCGCGCGCTGCTTGTCGTTGAGCTTGGACAGCCAGTGCTCCAGGTTCGCCTGCAGGTCCTCGTCCTGGAGCAGGTCGGCCGGGTCGGGATTGTTCTCGTCCGGGATGGCATCGAGCAGGAGGCGGTCCTCGTCCTCGCCGATGGGCGAGTCCACGGAAGCGATGCGCTCGGTGAGCGCCAGCAGGCGGCGCACGTCCTCCACCGGCCGGCCCAGCTCGGCGGCGATCTCCTCGGGGGTGGGCTCGCGCTTGAGCCGCTGGGCCAGCCGCCGCGAGGCGCGCAGGTAGGCATTGACCTCCTTGACCACGTGGATCGGCAGCCGGATGGTGCGGGTCTGGTTCATGATGGCCCGCTCGATGGTCTGGCGGATCCACCAGGTGGCGTAGGTGGAGAAGCGGAAACCGCGCTCCGGATCGAACTTTTCCACGGCGCGGATGAGGCCGAGGTTGCCTTCCTCGATGAGGTCCAGCAGCGCGAGCCCGCGGTTGAGGTAACGCTTGGCGATCTTGACCACCAGGCGCAGGTTGCTCTCGATCATGCGTTTGCGCGCGGCCTCGTCGCCCTGCTGGGCGAGGCGTGCGTAGTGGACTTCCTCCTCGGGGGTAAGCAGCGGCGAGTAGCCGATCTCGCTGAGGTAGAGGCGGGTGGCGTCGAGCTGATCGTCCGGGATCTCGCTGGCCGTGAGCACCGCCTCCTCCTCGTCGCCGGAGGCGAGCGCGTCCCCCTCCAGCGCGGCCTCCGGCGCCTCGGGCTCCCGCAGCGGCGCCGGCTCCTCGCCCGCCGGCGGGACCTGATCCTCGGGCGACGCCGCGCCGTTGCCCTTGCCGCGGCGCGTGCGGCCTCCACGCCTGGCCATGCCCTCCTCCTCGGTGGTCCGGCGGACCGCCTCAGCGCCGCGGCAACAGCCGCAGGGGATCCACGGGCCGGCCGTTGCGACGGATCTCGAAGTGCAGCAGCGCCGTGCCCTTCCCGTCGCGGCCCATGTCGGCGATGCGCTGCCCCGCGCGAACCTGCTCGCCTTCCTTCACCCGCAGCCGGCTGTTGTGGCCGTAGGCGCTGAGCCAGGTCTCGTCGTGCTTGATGATGATAAGCTTGCCGTATCCGACAAGTCCACTTCCGCTGTAGACCACGCGCCCATCGGCGGCGGCGCGCACGCCCTGCCCGTAGCGGCCGCCGATGGCGATGCCCTTCTTGCCCGGGGTGTTCGGATCGAAGCGCCTGATCACTTTCCCGGAGGTGGGCCAACGCCACGCGATGCGCCGGGCGGGCACCGCCTGGCCGCGCGGCTGCCCGGTCGCGGCGCGCCGGGCGCGCCGCTCGGGCCGTGGCGCGGGGCGGCGGGCCGTTGCCGGTGTGCTGCGCCGCGCGCGACGGGGCGGGGGGCTCACGCGCAGGCGCTGGCCCGGATGGATGCGGTAGGGCGGGCGCAGGCCGTTCCACCGCGCCACCGCGCGCCAGTCACGACCATGCCGCCAGGCGATGCTGTAAAGGGTCTCGCCGCGGCGCACCACATGGTAGGTGGCGCGCCGCACGCTCCGTTGCGCGGGCACGACGCGCGCCTCGCGGTGGCGGTGCGCGTGGGGCTCGTCCACCGGCGCGCGGGCCGCGCCGCCCGCGCAGCCGGCGGCGAGCGCCGCCAGCGCCACCAACGCCCAGAGGGCTTTCGGCTCAGGCGTCCGCACCACGCCAGAAGAGCCAGGCGAGCACGGCGAGCGCCACCGTGGCCCAGCCGATACGCTCCACGTGCCGGCGCACCCAGGGCACGGCGCGCGGTCCGGCCCAGGCGGCCAGCCCCGCCACCAGCCAGAAGCGCAAGCCCCGCCCCGCGAGCGAGGCGAGCAGGAAGGGCGCGAGCGGCATCGCCGCAGCACCCGCCGAGAGCGTGAAGACCTTGTACGGGATGGGCGAGAACCCCGCGAGCAGCACCGCCCACACGCCCCAGCGCGCGAACCAGGCCTGCGCCTCGAGATAGGCGGGCCAGTAGCCCGCGCGCTGCACCCACGGCGCCACCGCCTCCATGGCGTAGTGGCCGATCAGCCAGCCGGCGAGCCCTCCCGCCACGGAGGCCGCCGTCGTGATCAGCGCGTAGCGCCAGGCGCGATCCGGCCGCGCCACGGCCATGGGCATCAGCATGGCATCGGGCGGCACCGGAAAGAACGAGGACTCGGCGAAGCTGAGCGCGGCGAGCCACCAGGGCGCATGCCGGTGACGTGCCCCGCGCATCACCCAGTCCATGAGGGCGCCGAACAGCCCGCGTCTCACTCGGCACCCCCCCGCCAGGGCACGAAGCTCGCCGGCTCCACCGGCTCGGCCGTCCAGCCGTGCGGCCCACGCGTGACCACCGTGAGGGCCTGCCGCCCGCCGGGCACGCCGAGCGGCCCCACGAGACGCCCGGCGGGGGCGAGCTGCGCGAGCAGCGCGGGCGGGGGCTCGGGCACGGCGGCCGTGAGCAGGATGGCGTCGAAGGGCGCCCGCGCGGGCCAACCCTCCGCCCCGTCGCCGTGGCGGGCGCGGATGTTGTAGAGCGCGAGCGCGCGCCAGCGCGGCCGCGCACGGCGCAGCAGCGGCATGAGGCGCTCGATGGTGCAGACCTCCTCCACCAGCAGAGCGAGCACCGCGGCCTGGTAGCCCGTGCCGGTGCCGATCTCCAGCACGCGCCGCGGCCCGCCCGCCAGCACCAGCTCGCTCATGCGTGCCACCGTGTAGGGCTGGGAGAGGGTCTGGCCGTGGCCGATGGGCAGCGCCGTGTCCTCGTAGGCGCGGCTCGCCAGCGCTTCGTCCACGAACAGGTGGCGTGGCAGCCGCGCCATGGCGGCGAGCACACGCTCGTCGCGGATGCCCTGGCGGCGCAGGCGCGCCACCATGCGCTCGCGCGTGCGGCGCGAGGTCATGCCCAGCCCGAGCTGCGGGGGGCCTGCGCTCATCGCAGCGCCTCCACCCAGCGGGAGACGGTCTCGAGGGCGGAGTAGCGCGTGAGGTCCACCTGGATGGGCGTGATGGAGACACGCCCATGGCGTATGGCGTGGAAGTCCGTGCCGGGGCCCGCGTCCTGCTCCGCGCCGGGCGGGCCCACCCAGTAGATGGGGCGGCCGCGCGGGTCGGTGTCGCGCACGATGGGCTCGGAGCGGTGGCGGTGGCCGAGGCGCGTGGCCTCGAAGCCGCCGAGCGCCTCCCACGGCAGATCCGGCACGTTCACGTTGAGTATGGTATCGGCGGGAACGGGATCGGCGAGCACGCGCTCGACCAGCCGCACGGCGACCTCGGCGGCGGTCTCATAGTGGCGCGGCCGGTGGGAGACCACGGAGATCGCGATGGCCGGCCGCCCCAGGAAGCGCCCCTCCATGGCCGCGGCCACGGTCCCCGAGTAGAGCACGTCGTCGCCCAGGTTGGCGCCGGCGTTGATGCCCGAGACGACCATGTCGGGCTCGTGGTCGAGCAGACCCGTGATGGCCAGGTGCACGCAGTCGGTGGGCGTGCCCTGCACGCGGATGAAGCCGTTCTCCATCACCTCCGCCCGGATGGGGTCGTCCAGGGTGAGGGAGTTGCTCGCCCCGCTGCGGTCGCGGTCCGGGGCGACCACGGTGACCTCGGCGATGCGGCCGAGGGCCTCGGCCAGGATGCGGATGCCCGGGGCGCCGTAGCCGTCGTCGTTGCTGACCAGGATGCGCATCGGCCCCGCTATGGTAGCGCAGACCCAGACCCAGGCGCGGACCGCACCGCCGACGGCAGCTATACTTCGCAACATGGCCGCACGGGACGAAAGGACGCTTTTCAGGGAGGTGGTGGGGCCGGTGCGCCCGGTGCGCTGCGACCGCGTGCCGGCACGCCCCCCGCCGCCGCCGCCCGTGGCCCGCAGCCGCCGCGCCGCCGAGCGCGAGGTGATCGAGGCCATGGGGCGCGCGGTGCCCGACGCCGACGTGCTCGCGGGCGGCGAGACGCTCTGGTACGCCCGCCCGGGAATTCAGGAACGGGTGCTGCGCAAGCTCCGCCGCGGGCAGCTCGCCGTGCGCGCCGAGCTCGACCTGCACGGGATGACGGTGCCGATGGCGAAGGCGGCGCTGGCGAGCTTCATCGAGCGAGCGCGCGCCGCCGACCTGCGCTGCGTGCGCATCGTCCACGGCAAGGGGCTGCGCTCCGGCAGCCGCGGTCCCGTGCTGCGCGCCCAGGTCGGCCGCTGGCTCCAGCGGCGCGACGACGTCCTCGCATTCTGCTCGGCCCGGCCCGCCGACGGCGGCAGCGGCGCCCTCTACGTGCTGCTCGCCCGGCGCTAAGCCGTCCGTCGGCCTACGCATCCTCGCTCTGGGCCAGCTCGCGCACGAGGGCCGTGGCGTAGGCGCCGCGGGGGAGCGTCGTCTCGAGCCGCAGCGTGTCCTCGCCCTCCCAGGACCAGGCCAGCGCCATCGGACGCAGGACCAGGGCGCGGCGCTCGGCGCGCAGGCCGGCGGCCTCCAGGTGAGGCGCCCAGGGGCCGTGCAGGGCCGCCACGGCGCGCTCCAGGGCGCCTGCCGCGCCCGTGGCGCGGGTCCCGCCACGGCCCCAGAGCGGGCCCGAGGGCAGCGCGTCCGGTGCGCCGGTCCCCGCGCGCCAGCGCCCGCCCGCGCGCACCGGCTCCTCGCCCGGCAGCATGCGCGCCCAGCAGCCACCCCAGACACGCTCGGCGAGCACGGCGTTGTAGAGCGCCGCGCGCAGGGCCGAGAGCCACAGCCCACGCTCGAGGCGGTGGCGCGGCCGCAGCCGGCCGGCGGCCCAGGCCGCCGCGCGCGCCAGGCCACCACGGGCGAAGCGCTGCGGCCCGAACCAGTTGGGGACGCCCTCGGCGGCGATGCGTTCGAGCCGCGCCTCCGCGGCCACGCGGTCGCCCCCGACCGCGCGCAGACGCAGCACGAAGCGGTTGCCGCGCAGCGCCCCCGGGCGCAGGCGCCGGCCATGGCGGTGGACCTCGAGCACCTCGAGCCCCGCATCGCTCAGGCTGTCCGGTGCCGGGCAGCCCGCGCCCGCGCCTACGCGCACGCTCAGCCACTGCTCCGCCACGGCCGCCGTGTCCTTGAGCCCCGCCCAGCCGACCTCGCGTGGGGCCACCCCCAGCCGCGCCGCCAGCCGCCGGGCGGCCTCCCGGGTGCCGATGCCGCGCTTGCGCACGCGGGCGAGCAGGTGCTCGCCGCGCCCGTCCGGGTGGAAGGCGGGGAGCTCGATGACCACGAAGTCTTCGGGCACGGTGCGCAGGCGCGCGCGCAGCGGGGGCGCGCCCCAGGCCCGCGGCAGGCCGCGCCACCATGCCGCGGCGTCCATGCTCAGCCCGTCTCCGCGGCCTCCGCGACCAGCGCCACGGCGAAGGCGGCGATCCCCTCGCCCCGTCCGGTGAAACCCAGCCCCTCGCTGGTGGTGGCCTTGACGCTCACGCGGTCCTCGTCCAGAGCCAGATCGGCGGCGATGCAGGCGCGCATGGCGGGCACGTGGGGCGCGAGCCGCGGCGCCTGGGCCACCACGGTGACGTCCACGCTCACCGGCCGGAGCCCCCGCTCGGCGAGCAGTCCCCGCACGGTGCGCAGCAGCCCACGGCTGTCGGCACCGCGCCAGCGCGGGTCGCCGTCCGGGAAGTGCTGGCCGATGTCGCCCAGGGCCGCCGCGCCCAGGAGGGCGTCGCAGAGGGCGTGCAGCGCCACGTCGCCGTCGGAGTGGGCCACGACGCCCTGCGTATGGGGGATGCGCACGCCGCCGACGACCACGTGGTCGCCGGGGCCGAAGCGGTGCACGTCGATGCCTTGCCCCACGCGCATCTTCAGCCTCCCTCCGCGTCCGCGCGGCCCGCCTTGCCGGAGCCGCGCGCCACAGATGCCGGCTCAGCATCGTGCCCGCAATCCCGCGCCCCCGCCTGCGGGCCGCGCCGCGCTCCCCGCACCTGGCCTGCGCTGCGCTCCGGCCCCGCGTCCGCGCGGCGCGGCGCACCCCCGGCCGCCTGGCGCGCGAGCAGGAGCTCGGCCAGCACCAGGTCCTCCGGGCGGGTGATCTTGATGTTGTCGGCGCTGCCTTCCACCACGCGGGGGCGGAAACCTGCGCGCTCCATGGCGGCGGCGTCGTCGGTGACCGCTTCGCCTGCCCCGAGCGCCGCCGCCAGGGCCTCCCGGAGCATCCCGAGGCGGAACATCTGCGGCGTGAGGGCGTGCCACAGGTCCGCGCGCGGTACCGTCTCCCGCACGCGCCCGTCGCCGTCCACGGCCTTGAGCGTGTCGCGCACGGGCACGGCGAGCAGCCCCCCCACGGGATCCTCGGCGAGGGCGTCGATCAGGCGCGCTACGTCCTCGGTGCGCACGCAGGGGCGGGCGGCGTCGTGCACCAGCACCCAGTCGTCCGCGTGCGTCTCGGCGGCGAGGCGCTCCAGCGCCCCCAGCACCGACCAGGCCCGTTCGGGGCCAGCCGGCGCGGTCAGCACGGGCGTGCCCGCGGGCCGGCGCACACGCGCCCAGTGGCCGTCGCCCTCGGCCAGCGCCACCACGATGCCCGCGATGCGGGGCTCGGCGGCGAGCCGCGCCAGCGTATGCTCGATGACGGGCCGGCCTGCCAGCGGCAGGTACTGCTTGGGGACGCCGGCGCCCATGCGCCTTCCTGCGCCTCCCGCGGGCACCACGGCCCAGCAGCGCCTCAAGGCCGTCCCTCCTCCGTCGACGGCACGATCACCTGAAAGAAGGTCTCGCCCTCGCGGATCATGCCGAGCTCGCTGCGGGCACGCTCCTCCACCGCCTCCAGGCCGCGCTTGAGGTCGGCCACCTCGGCGGCCAGCGCCGCGTTGCGCGCGGCGAGCCGTGCGTTTTCGGCCTGCTGGCGCGCCACCGCCTCGCGCAGGCGCAGCACGTCGGGCAGCCCGCCCGGCCCCACCCACAGGCGGTGCTGGAGCGCTGCGAGCATGAGCGCGAGCGCGAGGATCAGCCAGCGCATCGGGCACGTTCCAGGCGGCGGCGTTGCCGCAATGGTACCCGATGCGCGCCCGCCTGCGCGCCGGCTCAGGCTTGCCGCAGAGCCGCGGCGCCGGGGTAGCGCGCCGCCTCGCCCAGGGCCTCCTCGATACGCAGCAGGCGGTTGTACTTGGCCACGCGCTCGCTGCGCGAGAGCGAGCCGGTCTTGATCTGGGTGGCGGTGGTGGCCGCGGCGAGGTCGGCGATGGTGGTGTCCTCGGTCTCGCCGGAGCGGTGGGAGACGATGGCGGCATAGCCCGCCTCACGCGCGAGCGCGATGGCCTCCAGGGTCTCGGTGAGGGTGCCGATCTGGTTGGGCTTGATGAGGATGGCGTTGGCCACGCCTCGCTCGATGCCCTCGCGCAGGATGGCGGTGTTGGTGACGAAGAGGTCGTCGCCCACGAGCTGCACGCGCCCCCCCAGCGCTTCGGTGAGCGTGCGCCAGCCCTCCCAGTCGTCCTCGGCCATGCCGTCCTCGATGGAGACGATGGGATAGGCCTCCACCCAGCCGGCGAGCAGCCCCACCATGCCATCGATGTCGAGCTCGCGCCCCTCGGCGGCCAGGTGATAGCGGCCCTCGCGGTGGAGCTCGCTCGCGGCGACGTCCAGGGCCAGGGCCACCTCGCGCCCCGGCTCGAATCCTGCATGGCGGATGGCCTCCAGGATCACGTCGAGGGCGGCGGCGTTGGAGGGCAGGTCCGGGGCGAAGCCGCCCTCGTCGCCCACGCCGGTGGCGAGCCCGCGCGCGCGCAGCACCGCCTTGAGGGCATGGAAGACCTCGGCGCCGTAGCGCACCGCCTCTGCGAAGCCAGGCGCGCCCAGCGGCACGATCATGAACTCCTGTATGTCCACGCGGTTGTCGGCGTGGGCTCCGCCGTTGAGGATGTTCATGAGCGGCACGGGCAAGGGCTGGCGCTCGCCCACGCCCGCGAGCGCCGCGATGTGCTCGTGCAGCGGCACGCCGCGCGCGCTCGCCACTGCGTGAGCCGCCGCGAGCGAGACCGCGAGGATGGCGTTGGCCCCCAGGCGCGACTTGTTGGGGGTGCCGTCCAGCTCGATCATCATGCGGTCGAGCGCGGCCTGGTCGCTGGCGTCGCGCCCGATGAGGGCGTCGCGGATCTCCCCGCGCACGTGCCCCACCGCCTTGAGCACACCCTTGCCGCCGTAGCGCGCGGGATCGCCGTCACGCAGCTCCACGGCCTCGCGCGTGCCGGTGGAGGCCCCGGAGGGCACCGAGGCGCGCCCCAGGCTGCCGTCCTCCAGCAGCACCTCGGCCTCGACGGTGGGGTTGCCGCGCGAGTCGAGGATCTCGCGCGCGCGGATGTCGCGGATGGCAGTGGTCACGGCCCCTCCCTTCTTGACGGTAAGCGCGCGGGCTGCGCTTCAGGCGCCCGCCTCCAGCTCGTGCTCGATGAAGGGCCGGGATTTTACGGCTTCGTCCAGCGCCTTCAAGGTCTCGAGCAGCTCGGCCATGCGCCCGAGCGGCCAGGCGTTGGGGCCGTCGGACAGCGCCCGGTCCGGATCGGGGTGGGTCTCCATGAACAGGCCCGCCACGCCCGCCGCCACCGCCGCGCGCGCGAGCACGGGCACGAACTCGCGCTGGCCGCCGGAGCTCGAGCCGCGACCGCCAGGGAGCTGCACCGAGTGGGTGGCGTCGAAGACCACGGGGCAGCCGGTGGCGCGCATGACGGCGAGCGCGCGCATGTCCGAGACGAGATTGTTGTAGCCGAAGCTCACACCGCGCTCGCACACCAGGATGCGGTCGTTGCCCGCCGCGCGCGCCTTCTCCACCACGTGAGCCATGTCCCAGGGGGCCAGGAACTGGCCCTTCTTGATGTTCACGGGCCGCCCCTGGCGGGCCACGTTCTGGATGAAGTTGGTCTGGCGGCAGAGGAAGGCGGGAGTCTGCAGCACGTCCACCACCGCGGCCACCTCGGCGAGCGGGGTGTCCTCGTGCACGTCGGTGAGCACGGGCACGCCGATCTCGGCGCGCACCTTCTCCAGGATGCGCAGGCCCTCCTCCAGCCCCGGCCCCCGGAAGCTCCGGTGCGAGGAGCGGTTGGCCTTGTCGAAGGAAGACTTGTAGATGAATGGGATGCCGAGGCGGGCCGTGATCTCGTGCAGCGTGCCGGCGGTGTCGAGGGCGAGCTGCTCGCTCTCGATCACGCAGGGGCCGGCGATGAGGAAGAAGGGCCGGTCGAGACCCGCCTCGAACCCGCACAGCTCCATGCGGGCCGTGCCCGCGCCCGGCACGGCCTGGCCTGCGCTGCCGCTCATGCGCTCGCCACCTGCTCCTGGGCGGCCTGCTCGCGGCGCGCACGCGCGGCCTCGACGAAGCCCTTGAAGAGGGGATGGCCGTCGCGCGGGGTGGAGGTGAACTCCGGGTGGAACTGGCAGGCGAAGAACCAGGGGTGGTCGGGCAGCTCGACGATCTCCACCAGGTTGCCGTCCAGGGAGGTGCCCGAGATCACCATGCCGGCCTCCTCGAGGGCCGTGCGGTAGCGGTTGTTGAACTCGTAGCGGTGGCGGTGGCGCTCGACGATGACCTCGCGGCCGTAGATGCGGCGCGCGAGCGTGCCCGCCTTGAGGCGGCAGGGCTGCCCCCCGAGGCGCATGGTGCCGCCGAGGTCGGAGTCCTCGCTACGGCGCTCGACGCGCCCGTCCGGAGTGGTCCACTCCGTCACCAGCGCGATCACCGGATGCGGCGTGTCCGGCTGGAACTCGGTGCTGTGGGCCCCCTGGAGCCCCGCGCGGCCGCGCGCGTACTCGATCACTGCCACCTGCATGCCGAGGCAGATGCCGAGATAGGGGATGCCGTGCTCGCGCGCGTAGCGGGCCGCTGCGATCTTGCCCTCCACGCCGCGGTGGCCGAAGCCGCCTGGAACCAGGATGGCGTCGGCGCCCTCGAGCATCCCCGGGCCCTCGCCCTCGATGCGCTCGGAGTCCACGTAGCGGATGTGGACCCTGGTGCGGGTGTGGAGCCCGGCATGCACCAGGGCCTCATTGAGGGACTTGTAGGCATCGGCGAGATTGACGTACTTGCCCACCATGGCCACCGTCACCTCGCCCGTGGCCTGGCCGAGGGCCTCCACCACGCCCTCCCATTCGGAGAGGTCCGCCGGCCCTGCGTCGAGGCCCAGCTTCTCGACCACGATGTCGTCGAGGCCCTGCTCGTGCAGCAGCAGCGGGATGCGGTAGATGGTGTCCACGTCCACCGCCGAGATCACGGCGCGCTCCTCGACGTTGGTGAAGAGCGCGATCTTGCGCCGCTCTTCGGCGGGGATCATGCGGTCGGCGCGGCACAGGAGGATGTCGGGCTGGATGCCGATGGAGCGCAGCTCCTTGACCGAGTGCTGGGTGGGCTTGGTCTTGATCTCGCCTGCGGTGGCAATGTATGGCACCAGTGTGAGGTGCATGAACAGGGCCCGGCCGCGGCCGAGCTCCACGCCCATCTGGCGGATGGCCTCGAGGAAGGGCAGCGACTCGATGTCGCCCACGGTGCCCCCGATCTCCACCATGGCCACGTCCGCGCCGTCGGCCCCCTCGCGGATGGCCTGCTTGATCTCGTCCGTGATGTGGGGGATGACCTGCACCGTGCCGCCCAGATAGTCGCCGCGGCGCTCCTTGCGGATCACCGAGGCATAGATGCGGCCGGTGGTCCAGTTGTTGCGACGCCCCATGCGCGTGCGCACGAAGCGCTCGTAGTGGCCCAGGTCCAGGTCGGTCTCGGCCCCGTCCTCGGTGACGAAGACCTCGCCGTGCTGGAAGGGACTCATGGTGCCTGGATCCACGTTGATGTAGGGATCCAGCTTGATCATGGTGACCTTGAGGCCGCGGGCCTCGAGGAGCGCGCCAAGGGAGGCGGCGGCGATGCCCTTCCCGAGGGAGGAGACCACACCGCCGGTGATGAAGACGTAGCGCGTCATCGGGATCTGGCGAGAGGGTCCGGCGCGCGGGGCTGCGTTCCGGTCGGCGCCAACATACCAGAAAGGCCGCCGCCCTCACAATCGCCGCGCACCGGGCGACCGATCTCACGACGGGCGATCAACGGCTTGCGGCGCCGGGGGGGGCCATCCACCCGGCCTCCCATACCAGGTGCAGGCCCGCCTGCCCCGCCTCCACCGTGGCGTGGCTGGCGCACACGGCCAGGCCCGGCACGGCGACGAGGCGCTCGCCGTCGAGCAGCAGCGGCAGGCGCGCGCGCTCCCAGGGTGCGAGGCCCGACTCCTGGAGCAGCTTCTTGAGCGGGCGCGTGAGGCCCGCCCCCGCCGGGCGGCAGCGCTCGCCTCCGGCGCGCAGGCGCACGGTGACGCCCCGGGGCACGCGCATGGGATCGAGCAGCCCCGCGCCCGTGGCGGGTTCGGCGCGCAGGATGCCGCCGAGCTCGGGCAGCTCGAGGGGCGCGTGCAGGTCCCAGTGGCGCGGTGCCAGCCGGGCGGGCGGCAACGGCGGCAGGGCGTACAGGGCATCGCGGTGGCGGCGCAGCTCGCCGCCAGGCCAGCGGAAGACGGGGGCGGCGTCGCGGCGGCTTCCGAGCAGCATGGCGAGGGCGGCCTCGAGCTGGGCCGTGCCCGGCACGGGCAGGCCCTGGCGGCGCAGCCAGTGGCGCAGGAGGTTGCGCGCGCGCGGCGGTGCCAGCGCCCGCAGGGCCGGGGCCGAGAGGGTGCCCGGCCGAGAACCCCGGGCCCCGGCCAGATCGAGCTCGGCCAGGCCCTCCAGCAGGGACGTGACCTCGGCACAGTGGGCGGCCGCCCGGGCCAGCGCCGCCGCCGCGCCCGGGCGCGTGGCCTCCAGGACGGGGAGGATGTCGAGGCGCACACGCGCGCGCAGCAGGCGCGGGTCGCGGTTCATGGGGTCCTCCACCCACTCCAGGCCATGGGCGGCGAGGTGGGTCCTGAGAACGGCACGCGGGAGCGCGAGCAGGGGTCGGGCGAGCCAGCCCCGGCCGAGCCGCCGCAAGGCGGGCATGGCGGCCAGCCCCGCAGGGCCGGCGCCGCGCAGGGCCTGGATGAGGAAGGTCTCGGCCTGATCCTCGCGGTGGTGGGCCGTCAGGCACAGCTCGTCCGCCTCGAGGGCCCCGCCCAGCGCCTCGTAGCGGGCGCTGCGGGCCGCCGCCTCGGGTCCCTCGCGGTCCCCTTCGGGGACGCGCACGCGCAGCACCGTGAGCGGGACGGCGAGCCCGCGGCAGAGATCGGCGCAGCGCTCAGCCCAGCCGTCGGCCTCCGGGAGGAGGCCGTGGTGCACGTGGACGGCGCGCAGGCGCAGGCCAAGGGGCTCGCGCAGCAGCGCGAGCGCGTGCAGCAGCGCGGTGGAGTCGCCGCCGCCGCTCAGGGCCACCGCCACGCCCTGGGCGTGGGGGAGGCCGGGCAAGGTGCGGCGCAGGTGCTCGACGAGCTCGCTCACGGGCCCACTCTCCCGCGCGCACGCGCCATGGCCGGCCGCGCGCCGCGCCCTGCAGGCTACTGGTGCTTGAACTCGCCGTAGCCCATGAGCCGCTGGTGGCGCTGGTCGAGCAGCTTGTCCAGCGGTGTGCGGTCCAGCAGGTCGAGGCTCTCGACGAGGGCCTGGCGCACGCGGCGGGCCGTCTCGTCCGGGTCGCGGTGGGCCCCGCCCAGGGGCTCCTCGACGACCTCGTCCACCAGGCCCAGCTCCTTGAGGCGCCCGGAGGTGATGCCCAGCGCCGCGGCCGCCTCCGGCGCCTTCTCGGCGCTGCGCCACAGTATGGAGGCGCAGCCCTCCGGGGAGATCACCGAGTAGGTGGCGTACTGGAGCATGAGCAGGCGGTCGCACACGCCGATGGCGAGCGCCCCGCCGGAGCCGCCCTCGCCGATGACCACCGAGACGATGGGCGTCTTCAGGCCCGCCATCACGTGCAGGTTGCGCGCGATGGCCTCGCTCTGGCCGCGCTCCTCGGCGTCGATGCCGGGGTAGGCGCCAGGGGTGTCGATGAAGGTGACCACCGGCAGCCCGAAACGCTCGGCCAGCTCCATCAGGCGCCGGGCCTTGCGGTAGCCCTCGGGACGCGGCATGCCGAAGTTGCGTCGCAGCTTCTCCTTGGTGTCGCGCCCCTTCTGGTGGCCGATGACCATGACAGGCCGGCCATCGAGGCGCGCGAGCCCGCCGACGATGGCAGGGTCGTCGGCGAAGGCGCGGTCGCCGTGCAGCTCGTGGAAGTCGGTGAAGATGCGCTCCACGTAATCCAGCGTATAGGGCCGCTGGGGGTGGCGCGCGAGCTGCGCGATCTGCCAGGGCGTGAGCGAACGGAAGATCTGCTCGGTGAGCTCGCGGCTCTTGGCCTGGAGCCGCGCGATCTCCTCGCCGATGTTGATCTCGCTGTCGTCGCCCAGGTAGCGCAGCTCCTCGATCTTCGCCTCCAGCTCGGCGATGGGCTGCTCGAAGTCCAGGAAGTTCAGGTTCATGGCCCGCACAGGCTAAACCGCGCCGGGGCGGCCGGCAACCGCCCCGGCGCCCGCGGGAGCCTCAGCCGGCCGCCACCCGCGGCAAGCGGTCCAGCGCGGCCTCGATGGCCTCTTCGGGGTAGGCGAAGTCCTCGAGCTCGCCGTTGAAGTAGCGGTCGTAGGCGGCCATGTCGAAGTGGCCGTGGCCCGAGAGGTTGAACAGCAGCACCTTGGGCTCGCCAAGCGCCTTGCAGCGCAGCGCCTCGTCCACCACCGCGCGGATGGCGTGGTTGGACTCGGGGGCCGGGATGATGCCCTCGGTGCGGGCAAAGAGCACCCCGGCCTCGAAGGTGGCCACCTGCGGCACCGCCACCGCCTCCAGCAGGCCTTCCTTGTACAGATGGCAGACCAGCGGCGCATCGCCGTGGTAGCGCAGCCCGCCCGCATGGATGCCGGGCGGCACGAAGTCGTGGCCCAGCGTGTACATGGGCAGCAGCGGGGTCAGGCCCACGGTGTCGCCGAAATCGTAGGCGTAGCGCCCGCGCGTGAGCGTCGGGCAGGACTCGGGCTCCACCGCCACCAGCCGCACCTCGCGCCCGGCGGCCTTGTCGGCGAAGAAGGGAAAGGCGATGCCGCCGAAGTTGGAGCCGCCGCCGCAGGGGGCGAAGACCATGTCCGGGTACTCACCCACGCGCTCGAGCTGGCGCCTGGCCTCCAGGCCGATCACGGTCTGGTGCAGCAGCACGTGGTTGAGCACCGAGCCGAGGGCGTAGTTGGTGTCCTTGCGCGAGGCGGCCTCCTCCACCGCCTCCGAGATGGCGATGCCGAGCGAGCCGGGCGAGTCCGGGCTCTCGGCGCGCACCTTGCGCCCGGCCTCGGTGAGATCGGTGGGGCTGGGCAGCACCTCGGCGCCCCAGGTCTCGATCATGGAGCGGCGGAAGGGCTTCTGCTCGTAGCTTACGCGCACCATGTAGACGCGCACGTCGAGGCCGAATAGCTGGCCCGCCAGCGCCAGCGCCGAGCCCCACTGGCCGGCGCCGGTCTCGGTGGTGAGCCGCCGGATCCCGGCCTCGCGGTTGTACCAGGCCTGGGCGACGGCGGTGTTGGGCTTGTGGGAGCCGGCGGGGCTCGCGCCCTCGTACTTGTAGTAGATGCGCGCGGGCGTCCCGAGCGCCTGCTCGAGGCGTCGCGCACGGTAGAGCGGCGTCGGGCGCCACAGGCGGTAGACCTCGCGCACCGCCTCCGGGATGGGGACCCAGCGCTCGGTGCTGACCTCCTGCTCGATGAGGGCGGGCGGAAAGATGGCGGCCAGCGCGTCGGGGCCCACCGGCTTGCCTTCCGGGCCCAGCGGCGGCGGCATGGGGCTCGGCAGGTCCGCCGCGACATTGTACCACTGGGTCGGGATCTCGGACTCGTCCAGCAGGATCTTGGTCGGCACGTCGCTCATCTTCCCCCTCTCCCCTGCTCGTGGGTGTACCGTGGCGGCGGGGCGACGCGGGCGCGCTCAGCCGTAGACCACGCGCACGGCATCCTCGCCCACCAGGGCGCGCAGCCGCGCCAGCAGCTCCTCGGTGGGACGCACTCGCCAGGCCTCGCCCAAGGGCATGCGCGCGCGGGCGCCACGGCCATGATAGTCGATCCAGACCTCGCACGGCCCGGTCCGGTAGGGGCCGAGCGCCTGCTCCAGCGCCCCGGCGAAGCCGTTGCCCGCGCGCGCGGCGCTGAGGCGGATCTCCAGCCGCCGCGCGAAGCGCTCGCGCGCCTCCTCCACCGTGTGCACGGCCTCGGCCGTGACGCGGGGCACGTCGGCGTAGTCGTCGAGCCCCAGGGTGCCCTCCACCACCAGCACGCGGTCCTTGGCGATGCGCGCGCGGCTGCGCTCGAAGACCTCGTCGAAGAGCCGCACCTCGATGCGCCCGCTGCGGTCGTCCAGGGTGAGGAAGGCCATGCGCCCGCCGCGTTGGGTCTTGCGCACGCGCAGCTGCACCACCAGGCCGGCCACGCGCACCCGCTCCTCGCGTCCGCCGCGGCCGCCCTCGGCCAGCGCGGCGAGCCGGGCCGTCACCACCGGCTCGAGCTCGGCCTCGTAGCGGGCGTAGGGATGGCCCGTGAGGTAGAGGCCCAGGGTCTCCTTCTCCGCGGCGAGGCGCTCGTCCTCGTCCCATTCCTCCAGCAGGGCCTCCGCGGCAGTCGGCGGCGCGGCCACCACGCCGCCGAAGAGGTCGTTCTGACCGGTGTCGGCGTCGCGGCCCTGCTGCTCGGCCGCGGCGAGCGCCTCGGGCAGGCGCGCCATGAGGGTGGCGCGGTTCGGGCCCAGGCCGTCGCAGGCGCCCGCGCGGATGAGGGCCTCGAGCACGCGACGGTTGAGCCTGCGCAGGTCCGCGCGGCGGCAGAGGTCGTGCAGGTCGTGGAAGGGGCCACCTTCGGCCCGGGCCGCGAGCAGGCTCTCGATGGCCGACTGTCCCACGCCCTTGATGGCGCCGAGGCCGTAGACGATGGTGCGCTCGTCGCGCACGGTGAAGGCATACTCGGAGGCGTTCACGTCCGGCGGCACCACCTCCAGCCCCAGGGCGCGGCACTCGTCGATGAAGGTCACGATCTTGTCGGTGCGGTCCATGTCCGAGGACAGCACCGCGGCCATGAACTCGGCCGGATAGTGGGCCTTGAGCCAGGCGGTCTGGTAGGCGACCAGCGCGTAGGCGGCGCTGTGGGACTTGTTGAAGCCGTAGCCGGCGAACTTCTCCATGAGGTCGAAGATGTAGCTCGCCAGCCCCTCCTCGACTCCGCGCTCCACCGCGCCCTTGACGAAGACCTCCCGCTGGCGCGCCATCTCCTCCGGCTTCTTCTTGCCCATGGCGCGCCGCAGCAGGTCCGCGCCGCCCAGGGTGTAGCCGGCCAGCACCTGGGCGATCTGCATCACCTGCTCCTGGTACAGGATCACGCCGTAGGTCGGCTTGAGGATGGGCTCGAGCTTGGGGTGGGGATACTCCACGCGCGCCTGGCCGTGCTTGCGCGCGATGAAGTCGTCCACCATGCCCGACTGCAGCGGCCCCGGACGGAACAGGGCCACCAGCGCCACGATGTCCTCGAAGCTGTCGGGCTGGAGCCGGCGGATGAGGTCCTTCATCCCCGAGGACTCGAGCTGGAAGACGGCGGTGGTGGCGCAGCGGCGCAGCAGGGCGAAGGTGGCGGGATCGTCCAGGGGGATGCGCCGGATGTCGATGGGGGGCTCGCCGCGCGCGGCGCGGCGTGCGTTCACGGTGCGCACCGCGCGGTCGATGATGGTGAGCGTGCGCAGGCCGAGGAAGTCGAACTTGACCAGGCCGATGGCCTCGACATCGTCCTTGTCGAACTGGGTGACGACGCCGCTGCCGTCCTCCTCGCAGTAGAGCGGCGTGAACTCGGTGAGCGGGGCGGGGGCGATCACCACGCCGCCGGCGTGCTTGCCCGGGTTGCGCGCGATGCCCTCGAGGCGGCGCGAGAGGTCGATGATGGCCCGTACCGCCTCGTCCTGCTCGTACAGGCGCCGGAGCTCGGGCTCCTGCTCCAGGGCCCGCTCCAGGGTCATGCCGATCTCGAAGGGGATGAGCTTGGCGATGCGGTCGACGAAGCCGTAGGGGTGGCCGAGCACGCGCCCCACGTCGCGCACCACCGCGCGCGCGGCCATGGAGCCGTAGGTGATGATCTGGCACACGCGGTCGCGTCCGTAGCGCTCGGCCACGTACTCGATCACGCGGTCGCGGCCCTCCATGCAGAAGTCCACGTCGAAGTCGGGCATGGAGACGCGCTCGGGGTTGAGGAAGCGCTCGAAGAGCAGGTCGTAGGCGATGGGGTCGAGATCCGTGATGCCGAGGGCGTAGGCCACGAGCGAGCCCGCGCCCGAGCCGCGCCCCGGGCCAACGGGCACACCGTTCTCCCGCGCCCAGCGGATGAAGTCGGCCACGATGAGGAAGTAGCCCGGGAAGCCCATGCGCTCGATCACCTCGAGCTCCATCTGGAGCCGATCCTCGTAGGGGCGGCGGCGCGCAGGGTCCGAGGCCGCCTCGCCCAGGCGCTCCTGCAGGCGGCGCTCCAGGCCGGAAGCGGCCTCCTTGCGCAGGTGCGAGGCCACGGTCTCGCCCTCGGGCACCGGGAAGGCCGGCAGGAAGGTCTTGCCGAGCTCGAGCTCCAGGTTGCAGCGGCGTGCGATCTCGACGCTGTTGGCGAGCGCTTCCGGCAGGTCGCCGAAGCGCTCGGCCATCTCCTCCGGGCTGCGCAGGTACTGCTCGGCGCTGTACGGACGCGGGCGGCGGGGGTCGTCGAGGGTGCGGCCCTGGTGGATGCACACCCGCGCCTCATGGGCCTCGTAGTCGTCCGGGCTCAGGAAGCGCACGTCGTTGGTGGCGACGACACCGAGGCCGGCATGGGCGGCGAGGTGCACCGCGGCCTCGTTGTAGAGTGTCTCGCCCTCGCGCCCCGTGCGCACCACCTCGACGAAATAGCGGTCCGGGAAGGCTCGCGCCCAGGCCTCGAGCCGCGTGCGCGCCTCGGCCTCGCGCCCGGCCAGGATCTCGCGGCCGAGATCGCTCTCGCGGCCGGCCAGGAGGATGAGCCCCGCGCCCGCGGCCTCCAGCCAGGCCCGCTGCACGGTGGGCCGCCCTCGCCCCTGCCCCTCCAGGTAGCTGCGCGAGACGAGCGCGGTCAGGTTGCGGTAGCCGCCGCGGTCCATGCACAGCGCCACCAGACGGTACGGGGGCTCGTCCTCGCCGTCGGCCACCCACAGGTCGACGCCGACGATGGGCTTGATGCCGGCCCGCTCGGCCGCGCGGTAGAACTTGACGAGGGCGAAGAAGTTGGACTGGTCCGTGACCGCGCAGGCGCCCATGCCCTGCGCACGCACGGCCTCCACCAGCGCCGGGATGCGCACGATCCCGTCCACGAGGGAATACTCGGTATGCAGGTGGAGGTGGACGAAGCCGCTCATGCCGGGTCCCCCGCCTCGAGGCAGGCGCGCACGGGCGCGAAGCTGCGCCGGTGGGCGGGGCACGGCCCCAGCTGCCGCAGCGCCGCCAGGTGCGCAGCGGTGGCATAGCCCTTGTGGGCGGCGAAGCCGTAGCCGGGGAAGCGCCGGTCGAGGGCCACCATCTCGGCGTCGCGGGCCGTCTTGGCGAGGATGGAGGCGGCAGCGATCGCGGGCTCGCGGGCATCGCCGCCCACCACCGGCTCACCCGGGCAGGGCAGCGGCGGCCAGCGGTCGCCGTCCACGAGCGCGTAGTCGGGGCGCGGCCGCAGCGCCTCCACGGCGCGGCGCATGGCGAGCAGGGTCGCCTGCAGGATGTTGAGCCGGTCGATCTCGTCCACCTCGGCGCGTCCCAGGGCCCAGGCCAGGGCCCGCTCGCGGATCGCCGCCGCCAGCCGTGCGCGCACTGCGGGCGCGAGGCGCTTGGAGTCGTCCAGGCCCTCGATGGGGCGCCCCGGGTCGAGGATGACGGCCGCGGCGACCACGGGGCCGGCGAGCGGACCGCGCCCGGCTTCGTCCACGCCGGCCACACGCCCGCCAGCGAAGGTGAGGCTCCCCTGGGCGGGCCTCATGCGGGCCCTCCCCTCGCCACCTCCAGCACTGCCTCGGCCGCGCGCCGGTCGGCGTCGCGGCGCAGCCGGCGGTGGATGGACTCGAAGGCTGCCACGGCACGTGCGGCGCGCTCGGGCTGGTCGAGCCAGGCCAGCACCTCGGCGCCCAGCCGTTCCGGGACGGCCGCGTCCTGGATCAGCTCCGGCACCAGGTCGGTCCCCGCCAGCAGGTTGGGCAAGGCATAGCGGTCGATGCGCACGAGCCGCCGGGCGATGGCGTAGGTGAGCGGCGCCAAACGATAGGCTACCACCATGGGGCGCTTCAGCAAGAGTGCCTCCAGGGTGGCGGTGCCGCTGGCGGCGAGCGCCACGTCGGCGGCGGCGAGCGCCGCATGCGAGCGCCCTTCCACCGTGCGCACGGGGACCTGGGGCGCGTGCGCGGCGAGCGCCGCGCGCCACAGGGCGGCGGTGGCCGGCGTCGCCATGGGGGCCACGAAGGCGAGCCCCGGGCGGTGCGCCGCCAGCCACGCCACCGTGGCCGCGAACACCGGGCCCAGGCGGGCGGCCTCGCCGCGCCGGCTGCCGGGGAGCACCGCCACCACTTGCCCTTCGGGCGGAAGGCCGAGATCGGCGCGTGCGGCGGCACGGTCCGGCACCTCCGGAAGCAGGTCGGCCAGGGGGTGGCCGACGAAGGTGGCGGGCACCCCGTGGCGCTCGTAGAACTCGGCCTCGAAGTCGAACAAGGTCAGGACCCGATCCACCGCTCGCGCGATGGCTCGCACCCGGCCCTGGCGCCAGGCCCACACCGAGGGGCTCACGTAGTGCACGGTGGGGATGCCGCGGGCGCGCAGGCGCCGCTCCAGGCCCAGGTTGAAGTCCGGGGCGTCGATGCCGACGAAGACGTCGGGGCGGGCGGAGGCCAGGGCACGGTGCAGGCGGCGGCGCAGGGCGAGCAGGCCGGGCAGGTGCCGCAGCACCTCGACCAGCCCCATGACCGCGAGCCGCTCCGCCGGCGCCAGCAGCTCCAGCCCCCCGGCAGCCATGAGCGGCCCCCCGACCCCGACGAAGCGCACCTCCGGCACCCGCGCGCGCAGGGCCCGCATGAGGCCCGCGCCCAGCCGGTCGCCGGAGGCCTCCCCCGCGACCAGCGCCACCCGCATCTCGACCCCCCGACCGGCTCAGCGCACCAGGCCGCGCCCGCGCTCGCGCAGGAAGGCCACCAGCGGCTCGAGCTCCGGATGCCCGGGCAGCATGGCCACGATGCGCTCGGTCGCCTCCTCGCGGCGGAGCCCCGAGCGGTACAGGATCCGATAGGCCTCGCGGATGGCCCTGATCGCCTCGGTCGTGAAGCCGCGCCGGCGCAGGCCCTCGGTGTTGATGCCGTGGGGTCGGGCCGGTTGCCCTGCCACCGTGACGTAGGGCGGGACGTCCTTGGCGATGCCGCTGCCGAAGGCGGTGAAACAGTGCGCGCCGAGCCGGCAGAACTGGTGCACGAGCGTGAAGCCGCCGAGGATGGCGTGGTCGCCCACCACCACGTGCCCCGCGAGCGAGGCGCCGTTGGCGAAGATGGTGTGGCTGCCCACCTGGCAGTCGTGGGCGATGTGCACGTAGGCCATGATCCAGTTGTCGTCGCCGATGCGCGTGATCCCGCCCCCCTGAACGGTGCCGCGGTTGATGGTGGTGTACTCGCGGATGACGTTGCGGTCACCGATCTCCAGGCGCGTCGGCTCGCCCGCGTACTTCTTGTCCTGCGGGTCGTCGCCGATGGAAGCGAACTGGTAGATGCGGTTGTCGTGCCCGATGACCGTGGGCCCGCGCAGCACCGAGTGCGGCCCGATGCGGGTGCCGGCGCCGATGCGGACGCCTGCGCCGATGATGGCGTAGGGGCCGACCTCGACCCCCTCGTCGAGCTCGGCGCCGGGATCGATAACCGCGCGCGGGTCGATCACGCCCTGGGGTCCTTCGTGGTGCACATGATCTGCGCCTCGGCACAGACCTCCCCGTCCACCCGCGCCACGCACGTGAAGATGCCCACGCCTTTCAGGAGGCGCTTGAGCTCGACCTCCAGGCGCAGCTGGTCGCCCGGACCCACCGGGCGCTTGAAGCGCGCCTTGTCGATACCCACCAGGTAGTAGACGGACTCGCCGCCCTCCCCTTCGCCGGCACGGAAGGCGAGCAGGCCGGTCGCCTGGGCCAGCGCCTCGAGTATGAGCACGCCCGGCATCACCGGGTGGCCCGGGAAGTGGCCCGGGAAGAAGGGCTCGTTGATGGTCACGTTCTTGATCGCCACCAGCCGCCTGCCGGGTTCGTACTCCACCACCCGGTCCACCAGCAGGAACGGATAGCGGTGCGGCAGGTTGCGGAGTATCTCCTCGATGCCACCTTGCTCGGACAAGTGCTTCCCCTCCCTCGCGTGCGCGCCGTCGCAGGGCGCCTGCGCGTCTCAGGATTCCCGCTCGTGCCCTTCCACGCCCGGCTCCAGGCGCCGCTCCAGGCGCCGCAGACGGCGCGCCAGGCGGTCGAGCTGCGCGAAGCGGGCGGCGTTGCGGCGCCATTCCCGGTTGGCCTGGAGCGGCACGCCGGACGAGTACACCCCGGGCTCGCGGATGCTGTGGGAGACCAGGCTCATGGCCGTGATCACGGTGCCGTCGGCGATCTCGATGTGGCCGGCGATGCCCGCTCCGCCCCCGATCATGCAGCCGCGGCCGATGCGCGCGCTGCCGGCGATGCCCACGCAGCCGGCGATCGCGGTGTGCGCGCCGATCACGACGTTGTGCGCCACCTGAATCTGGTTGTCCAGCTTGACACCATCCTCGATGATGGTGTCGTCCAGCGCGCCGCGGTCGATGGTCGTGTTGGCGCCGATCTCCACGTCGTCGCCGATCACGACGCTCCCGAGCTGGGGCACCTTCTCCCAACGCTCCCCGGCGCGCGCGAAGCCGAAGCCGTCGCTGCCCACCACCACGCCCGGATGGAGCAGGCAGCGGCGGCCCACGCGCACGCCGTGGCACAGGGTCACGTTCGCCACCAGGCGCGTGCCTTCACCGACCACCGCTCCCTCCTCCAGCACGCAGCCGGGGCCGATCCAGGCCCCCGCCGCCACGCGCGCTCCGGCTTCGACCACGGCACCGGGCCCGATCCAGGCCCGGGGATGCACCTCGGCCCCGGGCGCGACGGCCGCCGCCGGATGGATGCCCGCGCGCGCGGGCGGGGCGGGCGCGAACAGCGTCGCTGCGCGTGCGAAGGCGAGGTAGGGGTCGTCCGCCACGAGCGCGCCCACCGGACAGGCGGGACGCTCCTCGGCACGCAGGATCACCGCCGCCGCGCGGGTGTGGCGCAGCCGGCCGCGGTAGCGGGGGTTGGCGAGGAAGCTGACCTGAGCCGGGCCGGCGCGGTCGAGAGGGGCCACGCCGCGCACCCGTGCCTGCGGGTCCCCCTCGAGGCGCGCGCCGATACGCTCAGCAAGCTCTGCAAGGCTGAGCTCCACCCGTCTACTGTTTCTTGCCGGCCGCGGACCCGGCCTGCTCCTTGCGGAACTCTTCCTGCAGGCGGCGCAGCACCTTGCCCGTGATGTCCACGCGCCGGCCGGCGTAGATCACGCCGTCGCCCAGGATGAGGTCATACTTCTCCTCCTTGGCGAGACCGACGATGGCCTGGTAGACGCGCCGCTGAAGCTTGCCGAACTCCTCGTTGCGGCGGATGTTGAAGTCCTCACGGAATTCGTCCTGGGCGCGCTTGATCTCGCGGCGCTGGGCACGTATCTGGCGCTCGAGCTTGCGCCGCTCGGCCTCGCTCATGACCGCCCCGTCGCGCGCGAGCCTTTCCTCGAGCTTGCGCAGCGCCTTCTGCTTGCGCACCAGCTCCCGGTCACGCGGGGCGAACTCGCGCTCGAGGCGCTTGCGCGCCGCCTCTGCCTGGGGCGACTTCTCCAGGAGCAACGCGGGATTGACGACCCCGATCTTGATCTCCGCGGCCGCCCCTCCGGCGGCAGCCATCAGGATGAAGCCGGAAAGCCATGCGGCAACCTTCGTCATACGCTTGCCCACAGCTGCCTCCTCAGAAGCTGCGCCCGAACGTGAACTGAAACGGCTGCGTATCGTCGCCCGGCTTGGCATTGAGCGGCGCGGCCAGGCTGAAGACAAGAGGCCCCAGCGGCGACAGCCATTGCAGGGTCACTCCGGCCGAGTAGCGCAGCTTCGCCGTATCGAATTGGCCGACGGTCCTGAATACATTACCGGCATCGACGAACCCGCTCAACCGCAGCGTGTGCGCGGCCTCCCCCACAGGGGGCGGGAAGATCAGCTCCAGACGGGCGGTGGTGAGGAAAGCCCCACCCAGGGGCAGCCCGTTGGAGTCGCGCGGCCCCAGCGTATTGGCCTCGTAGCCCCGCACCGAGCTGATGCCACCAGCATAGAAGTTGGCGAAGAAGGGCAAGCCGGAAGTGCCGCCGTATCCGTCGCCGTAGCCGATCTCGAAGCGGCCCCGGAGGGTAAAGCGGCGGGTCAGCGGAAGGTAGCGGTCGTGGATGTAGCGCAGCTTGAAATACTCGAGCGAGCTGCCTGGCAGGACAATATCGCCGCCAATGGACTGCAGCGCGCCGCGGTCGGGGAAGAGTGCGCGGTTGCGGGAATCGTGCCGCCAGTTGAGCGAAATCTTGAAGAGATCGTAGCTGTCGCCGTTGGCGGCAAGGAAATCTCTGATCTCGCTGGAGGCGGCCGTTCCAAGGTCGATGCCAAGGCGGTCGTAGGACAGCGCAAGCCTGACATAGTTGAATTCTGCCAGCGGCAGACCGAAGCTCACCTCTCCTCCAGCCACGTTGGTGGCATAGTCCGCGATCCCTGCCTCCTCTGCGTCGGTCCGACGGTAGTTGAGACGGAACCCGCGACTGATCCCGTCCAGCGTGTAATAGGGATTGAGATAGGAGATGGAGTAGATCGTGTTGACCTGGGAGTTGTTGAAGCTGAAGCTCACCTGCTTCCCGGTCCCGAGGAAGTTCTCTTCCGTGACCGAAGCATTGAAGATGAGACCCTGGGACTGCGAGTAGCCGAGGCCGGCCATCATGGTGCCGGAGGAACGCTCGGTAACGGTGAAGACCACGTCCACCTGATCGGTGGTGCCGGGCACCGCCGGCGTCTCCACATTCACCTCCTGGAAGAATGGCAGGCGCTCGAGGCGGGTGCGCGAGAGCCTCACCTTGGCCGCAGAGAAGGGCGCCCCCTCCATCTGCCGCATCTCGCGCCGCAGGACCTCGTCGCGCGTACGGTAGTTGCCCTTGAAGATGATGCGGCGCACGTACACGCGCTTGCCCGGGTCCACGAAGAAGGTAACCGAGACACGCCTGCGCTCCTCGTCCAGATCGGGAATGGTGTTGACGTTGGCGAAGGCATAGCCCTCGTCGCCCAGGCGCTCGACGATACGCTTGGCGCTTTCCGCCAGCTCCTTGCGCGAGAACACGGCGCCCGGTCGCACGCTGATGAGGGGTTCCAGCTCCGCAGCCGGCACGGGGAGGCGCCCGGCGAGCTTGACCTCGCCCACCGTGTAGCGCTCGCCCTCACGCACGTTGATGGTGATATAGACCTCCTTGCGGTCGGGCGTGATGGTCACCTGCGTGGACTCGATCTCGGAGTTGAGATAACCGCGGTCCTGGTACCAGGAGCGCAGCTTCTCGAGATCGCCGGCGAGCTTCTCCCTGGAGTAACGATCGCGGCGGGTGTAGAAGGAGAGCCAGTTGGGCGGGCCCAGGGTGAAGCGCTTGAGCAGCTCCTTCTCGCTGAAAGCCTTATTTCCAACAATATTGATCTGCCGGATACGCGCGATCTTACCCTCCGTGATGTCGATGGCGACCGCGACGCGGTTGCGCTCCAGAGGGGTGACCGTCGTGCGAATCCGCACGCCGTACTTGCCGCGCGCGAAGTACTGGCGGCGCAGCTCCTGCTCGACCCGGTCGAGGATGGCACGGTTGAAGACCCGCCCGCGCGCGAAACCTATCTGTCTGAGCCCGTCCAGCAGCTGGTCGGTGTCGATGTCACGGTTTCCGGAGACCTTGATATCGGCGATGGCCGGCCGCTCCACCACCTCCACGACGAGCACGTCCCCGTCGCGCGCCAGGCGCACGTCCGAGAAGAAACCCGTCTTGAACAGCGTCCGCACGGCCTGCGCCGCACGCATCTCGTCCAGACGCTCGCCCACCTTGACGGGCAGATAGTTGAAGACCGTGCCGGCCGAGATGCGCCGCAGCCCTTCGAGCCGGATGTCGCGCACCACGAAGGGCTCGAAGGCGGCCGCCGTGGCCGCCGCCGCGAGGCAGAGCCCCGCGCACCACGCTTGCAGACGTCTCATTCCCGACCTGCTCCGCATGCCCGCCTGTGCCGTGCCTTCTCTGCGGTGTGCGCCCCACCTGCTCAGCCGAGCAGCCGTGCCAGATCGTTGTAGATAGCCAGCCCCATGAGCAAGGCGATGAGCGCGATGCCGATACGCTGGCCAAGGGCCTGCGCTTCATCCGACAGCGCCTTTCCACGCACGGCCTCGACCGCGTAGTAGAGCAGGTGCCCGCCGTCCAGGAGCGGGATGGGCAGGAGGTTGATGACCCCGAGGCTCACGCTGATCACGGCCAGGAACGACAGGAAGCTCACCAGCCCCAGGCTCGCTGTTTCCCCCGCGTACTGGGCGATGGAGATGGGACCGCTAAGATGGCGCACCGAGGCCTCGCCCGTGAGCATGCGCCACATCATGTGCAGGGTGAGCGTCGTCATGTCCCAGGTGCGCGCGGCCCCCTCCACCAGGGCCTGCAGCGGTCCGTAGCGCACCACTACGCGCTGGCGCTCCAGCAGCCCATCCGGGACCCGAACGCGCGCGCCGATGTGGCCCACCCGGCCCTCCGGCGTCTCGCGTGCCTGAGGGACCAGCCGCAGGGTGAGCTCGTGCCCGTCGCGGCTCAGGCGCACCCGCAGCGCCCGCCCTGGGCTGGCGCGCACGATGCGCACGAAGGCGTCCCAGTCCGCGATGGGCGCATCGTCCACTGCCAGCACGCGGTCGCCGGGACGCAGGCCCGCGCGCGCCGCCGGGCCGTCGGGCGCCACCGCCTCGACCACGGGCTCGAGCCGCGGGCGCCACGGGCGCAGGCCGAGGCGCGCGAGGAGCTGCCCGGACTCGGCGAGCGCCGCGCCGTCGCTGAGGACGAGCCGCCGCACGGCGCGTGCGCCCTCCTGCGTGCGCACCTCGACCTCCACCGTGCGGCGCCCGGCGGCGGCCTCCAGGAGCGCGAAGGCGGCAAGCTCCCAGCTCGGCGTGGGCTCGCCGTCCACGCGCACGATCTCGTCGCCGGCGCGGAAGCCGGCCACGGACGCAGGCGTGGCCGGGACCACCTCGCCCACCACGGGCCGCAGGCCCGGCACGCCCATGCTGAACACCGCCCAGTAGGCGAGCACCGCGAAGGCGAAGTTGAAGGCGGGGCCGGCCGCCACGATGGCCATGCGTGCCCATACCCCCTTGCGATTGAAGGCGCGCTCGCACTCGGCCGGCGGTACCACCCCTTCGCGCTCGTCCAGCATCTTGACGTAGCCGCCCAGAGGGATGGCGGCGATCACGTACTCGGTGCCGTCACGCCCCTCCCGACGCCACAGGGGCCGGCCGAAGCCGACCGAAAAGCGCAGCACGCGCACCCCCAGGCGACGCGCCACCCAGAAGTGGCCGAACTCGTGCACGGTCACGAGCACGCCGATGGCGACGATGAAGGAGACGAGCGAGAGGAGCGCCCCGCCCATCAGGCGGTCCCCCGCAGCCGCGCGAGCACCGCTTCCGCCGCCTCCCGGGCGCGGCGGTCCTCGGCGAGGACCGTGTCCAGGTCACGCGCCGCGACCGGCGGCACGTCCTCGAGCGCGGCCGCGATCACGCGCGGAATGTCGGTGAATCGCGCGCTACCGGCGAGGAAGGCCTCCACCGCCACCTCGTTGGCGGCGTTCAGCACCGCCGGCGCGGTTCCGCCGGCCGCCAGCGCCCGGCGCGCCAGCCCCAGGCAGGGGAAACGCTCGGGATCCGGCCGCTCGAAGTCCAGCCGGCCCACGCTCACGAGGTCGAGCGGCTCCACGCCGGAGGGGACGCGTTCGGGCCAGGCCAGGGCGTGGGCGATGGGGGTGCGCATGTCCGGCTGGCCAAGCTGGGCGAGGAGCGAGCCATCTTCATACTCTACCATGGAATGCACGATGCTCTGGGGATGGATCACCACCTCGATGGCCTCCGGCGGGAGGCCGAAGAGCCAGCGCGCCTCGATGATCTCCAGTCCCTTGTTCATCATGGTGGCCGAATCCACGGAGATCTTGCGCCCCATCACCCAGTTCGGATGCGCCACCGCCTGCTCGGGCGTCACCGCCTCCAGCGCCTCCAGGGGCGTGCGCCGGAACGGCCCGCCCGAGGCGGTGAGGATGATGCGGCGCACGCCCGGCGGCGGGGTGCCGGGCTCGCTGTCCGGAGGCAGGCACTGATAGACGGCGTTGTGCTCGCTGTCCACCGGCAGCAGGCGCGCGCCATGGCGCCGCACGGCTTCGATGAAGACCGGGCCCGCCATCACGAGGGCCTCCTTGTTGGCGAGCAGCACGCGCTTGCCCGCGCGCACCGCAGCCAGCGTGGGAAGCAGCCCCGCGGCCCCGACGATCCCCGCCATGACCACATCCGCCTCGGGGAGCGCCGCCACCTCCTCGAGGGCACGTGAACCCGCCAGCACCTCCACCTCGGCCACCCCTGCCGTCGTGAGGCTATCCCGCAGCCGCGCCGCCGCCGCCTCCTCCGCCATGACCGCGTAGGCCGGGCGGTGCCGCGCGCACAGGCGGGCCATGCCCTCGACGTCGGCGCGCGCGGTCAGCGCCACGATGCGGAAGCGCTGTGGGTGGCGCGCGGCCACGTCGAGCGTGCTCAGGCCGATGGAGCCGGTGGCCCCGAGGACGACGAGCCCGCTCACAGCCATCGCAGCCCCGCCACGAAGACCGGCGCCGCCGCCGTCAAGCTGTCGATGCGGTCGAGCACGCCACCATGGCCCGGAAAGAGGGTGCCGCTGTCCTTCACGCCCGCGTGGCGCTTGAGCAGGCTCTCGAAGAGGTCGCCGGCCACCGAGGCGAGCGCGGTCGCCAACCCGAGCAGCACCCATTGCGCCAGCGCCCCTCCCCGGTGACCGAAGGCCAGGCCGGCGGCCAGCGCGAGCGCCGAGCTGCCCGCGAGCCCGCCCACGAGCCCCTCCCAGGTCTTGCCCGGCGACAGCACGGGGGCCATGCGATGCCGACCCCAGCGCCGCCCGGCATAGTAGGCGGCGCTGTCGGCCACCCACACCAGGGCGAGCACGTAGAGCAGCGTGGCCGGGCCCTGGGGACCGAAGCCGTGCAGCCACACCAGCGCGCACCACGCCGGCAGCAGCACCAGTGCCCCGGCGAGCAGCTTGAGCAGCCGCGTCCTGGCCGAGGGGGCCCGCGCGAGCCGTGGGCGCGCCTCCCAGCCGAGGGCGCCCAGCCACCACAGGAGCGCGGCGGCCAGCACCGGCCCGAGGCCGTCGTTGCGCACGGCCGGCCACAGCAGGGCGAGCCCCAGGAGCATGGCGGCCGCGTAGCCCGCACGGGAGGCCATGCCGCGCAGGCCCGCCAGCGCGGCCCACTCCCACGCCGCGAGCCCCGCGAAGGCCGCGAGCACCACCGCCACCAGGACCGTCGGCAGCCTGAGCACCGCGACCGCCATGAGGACACCGGCCACGGCGCCGGTGACCACGCGCGCCTCAGGCATCGTTCGCGCGCCCCCCCTCCGCGGAGGACGGGAGCGCGCCGAAGCGCCGCTCGCGTCCGGCGTACCACGCGAGCGCCTCGTCATAGGCACGCTCGTCGAAGTCCGGCCACAGCAGGTCGGTGAAGTAGAGCTCGGTGTAGGCGATCTGCCAGAGCAGGAAGTTGCTGATGCGCTGCTCGCCGCCGGTGCGGATGAGGAGATCGGGCTCGGGGAGGTCGGCCAGGCACAGGTGCCGCCCGAAGCGGTCCGCGTCCACCGCCACCGGGTCGAGCCGGCCCGCCGCCGCCTCCTCCGCGATGCGGCGCGCTGCCTGCGCGATATCCCAGCGCCCCCCGTAGTTGGCGGCGATGTTGAGATGGAGGGTGGCGTTGCCCGCGGTCAGGGCCTCCGCCTCGGCGATGCGCGCGCGCAGCTTGGGGGCGAAGGCCGCGCGGTCGCCGATGAAGCGCAGCCGCACCCCCTGCTCGTGGAGCCTCTGCACCTCGCGCTGCAGCGTGGTCAGGAACAGCTCCATCAGCAGCCCCACCTCCTGGCGCGGCCGGCGCCAGTTCTCGCTGCTGAAGGCGAACAGCGTCAGCGCCTCGATGCCCCGCCGCAGGCTGGCCTCGACCACACACCGCACGCTCTGTACGCCTGCGCGGTGGCCGGCGCTGCGCGGCAGGCCCCGGCGGCGGGCCCACCGGCCGTTGCCGTCCATGACGATGGCCACGTGCCGGGGCAGCCCGCCCCGTGCGGCCGCCGTCGCGCTGTCCTCCCCATGGGCCATGGCGGCACCGCCCCCGCAGGCGGCCTCAGATCTCCATCAGCTCGCCTTCCTTGCGCTCCAGGATGGCGTCGATCTCCCCGATGTGGCGGTCGGTCAGCTTCTGGATCTCCTCCTGGGCGCGCCGCTCCTCGTCCTCCGAGACCGCCTTGTCCTTGAGGAGCTGCTTGAGATGGTTGATGGCGTCGCGGCGCACGTTGCGCACGGCCACACGCGCATTCTCCGCCTCCTGGCGCACGACACGGATCAGCTCCTTGCGGCGCTCCTCGGTCAGCGGCGGCAGCGGGACGCGGATCACGGTACCGGCGGTGGCAGGATTGAGGCCGAGGTCGGAGGCGGCGATGGCCTTCTCCACCACCGGCACCATGTTGCGGTCCCAGGGCACCACCGTGAGCGTGCGCGGGTCCTCCACGCTGATGCTCGCCACCTGGTTGAGCGGGACCTCGCTGCCGTAGTACTCGACGGTGATGTGCTCCAGCAGCGCGGTGCTGGCGCGGCCCGTGCGCAGCTTGGCCAGCTCCTGCTGGAAGGCATCCACGCTCTTCTTCATGCGGCTGGCCGCGTCCTTCTTGATCTCCTGCACGTTCATGGCTCCTCCCCCTGGTCGACGAGGGTGCCCACCGGCTCGCCGCGCGCCGCCCGCACCAGCTCGCCCGCACGGTAGAGGTTGAAGACCCGCAGCGGGATGCCGTGGTCGCGGCACAGGAGCACGGCGGTGAGGTCCATCACCCCGAGCTCGCGCGCCACCACCTCGGCATAGCTGAGGCGCTCGTAGCGGCGCGCCCGCGGGTCGCGCGCCGGGTCGGCGCTGTAGACACCATCCACCTTGGTCGCCTTGAGCATCAGGTCGGCGCCGAGCTCGGCCGCACGCAGGGCCGCGGCCGTGTCCGTGGTGAAGAAGGGGTTGCCGGTGCCGGCCGCGAGCAGGGCCACGGTCCCGCGCTCGAGGGCGGCGCGCGCGGCGCGCGGGCTGTAGGGCGCGCATACCGCCTCCATGGGGATGGCCGAGAAGGCCTCCGCGGTCACGCCCTCGGCACGGAGCAGCTCACGCAGAACCAGGGCGTTCATGACCGTGGCGAGCATGCCCACATGGTCGGCCGTGACACGGTCCATGCCGCGGGCCGCGAGCTCGGCCCCGCGGAAGAGGTTGCCGCCGCCGACCACGAGGCCCACCTGCACGCCGCCACGCACCACCTCGGCGATCTCGGCGG
The DNA here is from genome assembly GCA_026989495.1 of Gammaproteobacteria bacterium. Classification (GTDB taxonomy): domain Bacteria; phylum Pseudomonadota; class Gammaproteobacteria; order S144-34; family S144-34; genus S144-34. The sequence goes on from JALSJE010000074.1 coordinate 34,263, forward strand.
CGATGCGGCCGGCCAGCTCCGGATCGATGCCGTGGTCACGCGCGCCCATCAGGGCCTCGCCGCTCAGCTTGAGCAGCACGCGCCCCGGCTTGCGCCCTGTGCCCACGGTCCGCTTCCTGTGCGCTCAGCCGCCCTTGACCTGCGCCATCACCTCCTCGGCGAAGCTCTCGGCCTTGCGCTCGATGCCCTCGCCCACCTCCAGGCGCACGAAGCGCAGCACCTTCGCGCCGGCCCGCTCCAGGAGCTTCCCCACCGTCGTGTCCGGATCCTTGACGAAGGGCTGGCCGAGGAGGGTGATCTCGCCGAGCTGCTTGCGCAGCCGTCCCTCCACCATCTTCTGCACGATCTCGGGGGGCTTGCCGCTGGCCTCGGCCTGGGCGCGCAGGATCTCGCGTTCCTTCTCCAGCACCTCGGTGGGCACGTCCTCGACGCTCACGTACTGCGGGCGGCTGGCGGCCACATGCATGGCCAGATCCCGGGCCAGCGCCTCGTCGCCGCCCTCGAGCTCGACCACCACGCCGATGCGGCGCACCGGGCTGCCGTGGAGATAGTGCGCGAGGATGCGGCCCGGGGCCGCGGCCAGGCGCTCGAAGCGCCGCACCGTGATGTTCTCGCCGAGGCGCGCCACCAGCTCGCGACGCGCCTCCTCCACGGTGGCGCCGCCCTCCTCCAGCGCCAGCGCGAGCAGCGCCTCCAGGTCGGCCGGCGCGGCCGCCAGCGCTCGCTCGGCCACGCGCTGGGCGAAGGCCTGGAAGTCCGCCTCCTTGGCGACGAAGTCGGTCTCGCTGTTGATCTCCACCAGCGCCACGCCGGCCTCCCCCGCGGCCGCGGCGATCACGCCCTCGGCAGCCACGCGTCCGGCCTTCTTGTCCGCCTTGGCCTGGCCGGACTTGCGCATGAGCTCGATGGCCGCCTCCATGTCGCCGCCGGCCTCCTGCAGGGCCTTCTTGCATTCCATCATGCCGGCGCCGGTGCGCTCGCGCAGCTCCTTCACCATCGCTGCCGTGATCTGCATGTTCCTCACCTCGCTCAGGAAGCCTGCCCGCCCTCGCCGGAGGACGCGGCCTCCGGCGTCTCCTCCACCTCGACGAACTCGTCCGCCGGACCCGCTTCGGTGGTAACGGTGGCGCGGCCCTCGATGACAGCGTCCGCCACCGCCGCCGCGTAGAGCCGGATCGCGCGGATGGCATCGTCGTTGCCTGGGATCACGTAGTCGATGCCCTCGGGCGAGTTGTTGGTGTCCACGATGCCCACGATCGGGATGCCGAGCCGGATCGCCTCCTGCACGGCGATGTTCTCGTGGCCCACGTCCACCACGAAGACGGCGTCCGGAAGGTTCTCCATGTCCTTCACGCCGCCGAGGCTGCGCTCGAGCTTGTCCATCTGGCGCCGCAGGCGGATCACCTCCTTCTTGCCCAGGCGGTCGAAGGTGCCGTCCTCGGCCATGGCCTCCAGCTCCTTGAGGCGCTTGATCGACTGGCGCACGGTACGGAAGTTGGTGAGCATGCCGCCCAGCCAGCGGTGGTTCACGTAGGGCATGCCGCAGCGGCGCGCCTCTTCGCCGATGATGTCGCGCGCGGCACGCTTGGTGCCCACGAACAGGATGACGCCGTTGTCCGCGGCCAGGCGGCTGACGAAGTTCAGCGCCTCCTTCAGCAGGGGCAGTGTCCTCTCCAGGTTGATGATGTGGATGCGGCCCCGCTCCCCGTAGATGTAGGGGGCCATCTTGGGGTTCCAATAGCGTGTCTGGTGGCCGAAGTGAGCACCGGCCTCCAGCAGCTGGCGCATGGTGATCTCGGGCATGGCGGTACCTCTGCGTTCGGGTTGGGCCTGACCCCGGCGCCCGCGCGCGGCGACCCCGCGGGGGCCCGGGGGACGGGCCTGCGGGGCACCCGGCCGCGCGTGACGGCGCCGGGGCGTGCTCGCCTCCGATTGCCTCGGGGGCGCGCGCTTTATACCATAAGCCGGCTACCCCGACAAATCAGAGGGATGCGCGCGCCCGCGGCGCGCGGGGTCCCCTCGCTCGCACCTCGCGGAGCCTCCCCCCATGGACATGGCCGTCTACATCAAGACCCCGGACGAAATCGAGAAGATGCGGGCGGCGGGCAGGCTCGCCGCCGAGGTGCTCGAGATGATCGAGCCCCACGTGCGGCCCGGCGTCACCACCGAGGAGCTGGACGCGATCTGTCACGACCACATCGTCAACGTGCAGAAGGCGGTGCCGGCCCCTCTCAACTACAAGGGCTTCCCCAAGTCCGTCTGCACCTCGGTCAACCACGTGGTCTGCCACGGGATCCCCGGGCGTAAGCGCCTCAAGAAGGGCGACATCATCAACATCGACGTCACCGTCATCAAGGACGGCTTCCACGGCGACACCAGCAAGATGTTCTTCGTCGGGGAGCCCTCCGTGCAGGCCAGGCGCCTGGTGCGCGTGGCCCAGGAGTGCCTCTACATCGGCATCCGGAAGGTGCGCCCCGGCGCGCGCCTGGGCGACATCGGCCACGCCATCCAGCGCCACGCCGAGGCCCACGGCTACTCGGTCGTGCGCGAGTACTGCGGCCACGGGATCGGCCGCCGCTTCCACGAGGAGCCCCAGGTGCTGCACTATGGCCGGCCGGGCACCGGACTGGTGCTCCAGCCGGGCATGACCTTCACCATCGAGCCCATGATCAACGCGGGCAAGCGGCACGTGAAGCTGCTCGCCGACGGCTGGACCGTGGTGACCAAGGACCACAGCCTCTCGGCCCAATGGGAGCACACCGTGCTCGTCACCGAGGACGGCTACGAGGTGCTCACGCTGCGGGCCGAAGAGGAAGGCCGCATCTGAGCCAGGTGCCCCCTCGCCATGCCCACCGGCGCCCCAGCTCCCGCCGCGGAGCCGCTGCCCTCGCCCCTGCCTGAGCTGGAGGCCCGGCTCCGGGAGGGCGCCGGGGAGGCCGAGGCTGCGCGCGCGGCGCTCGCGGCCATGGACGCGCAGCTCCGCCGCGCCTTCGAGGCAGGCGTTCCCGCCCCGGAGCTGGTCCACGGCCGCGCGCGCCAGATGGACGCGCTCCTGCGGGCCCTGTGGCGTCGGCGCCTGGCGGCGGCCGGCGCGCGGCTCGCCCTCGTCGCCGTGGGCGGCTACGGGCGCGGCGAGCTGCTGCCGCGCTCGGACGTGGATCTCATGATCCTCGTGCCCGAGGAGGCGCCGACAGAGGCCTGGCGCGAAGCGGTCGAGGGCTTCTGGACACTGCTGTGGGACCTGCGGCTCGACGTGGGCCACAGCGTGCGCACCGTGGCCGAGTGCGTGGCCGAGGCGCGGCGCGACATCACCGTGGCCACCAACCTCATGGAGGCCCGCGTGCTCGCCGGCGATCCCGCCCTCTACCGCGCCATGCGCGCGGCCACCGGCCCGGACCGCGTCTGGTCCAGCGACGAGTTCTTCGCCGCCAAGCGCCGCGAGCAGGAGGCGCGCCATCGCCGCTTCCACGACACCGCCTACAACCTGGAGCCCAACATCAAGGAGGGACCGGGCGGGCTGCGCGACATCCAGATGATCGGTTGGGTCGCCAAACGCCACTACGGGGCCGAGAGCCTGCACGAGCTGGTGGACCACGGCTTCCTCACCGAGTCCGAGCACCGCGAGCTGCTCGAGGGCCAGGCCCTGCTGTGGCGCATCCGCGTGGGCCTGCACCTGCTCACGGGCCGGCGCGAGGACCGGCTGCTGTTCGACCATCAGCCCGAGCTCGCGCGCCGCTTCGGCTATCGCGACGACGACGCCAACCTCGCCGTCGAGCAGTTCATGAAGCGCTACTACCGTACGGTGCAGACCCTTTCGCGCCTCAACGAGATGCTGCTCCAGCATTTCGAGGAGGAGATCCTGCACCGGGGCGAGCCGGGCCCGGCCACGCCGCTCAACCGCCGCTTCCAGGTGCGTCGTGGCTTCATCGAGGTGCGCGACCAGGGGGTCTTCCGGCGCCACCCCTTCGCGCTCCTCGAGATCTTCCTGCTGCTGGCGCAGCACCCGAAGCTGGCCGGCGTGCGCGCCTCCACCATCCGCCTGATCCGCGAGCACCGCCATCTCATCGACACGCGCTTCCGCGCGGATCTTCGCGCGCGCAGCCTCTTCATGGAGCTGCTGCGCCAGCCGCGCGGCATCACGCACGAGCTGCGGCGCATGCACCGCTACGGTGTGCTGGGGGCCTACCTGCCGGTCTTCGGCCAGATCGAGGGCCAGATGCAGTACGACCTGTTCCACGTCTACACCGTGGACGAGCACACGCTGTTCGTGGTGCGCAACCTGCGCCGCTTCGCGCTCCCCGAGCACGCCCACGAGTTCCCGCTGTGCAGCGAGGTCTTCCAGCGCCTGCCCAAGCCGGAGCTGCTCTACATCGCCGGTCTCTTCCACGACCTCGCCAAGGGCCGCGGCGGCGACCATTCGGTGCTGGGGGCGCGCGACGCCGAGGCCTTCTGCCGCGACCACGGCCTGAGCGACTACGACACGCACCTCGTCGCCTGGCTCGTGCGCCACCACCTCTCCATGTCGCTCACGGCCCAGCGCGAGGACCTGAGCGACCCCGAGGCCATCAACCGCTTCGCACGGCTCGTGGGCGACCAGGTGCGCCTCGACTATCTCTACCTGCTCACCGTGGCCGACATCCGCGCCACCAACCCCTCCCTGTGGAACTCGTGGCGCGACGCCCTGCTCGCCGAGCTCTACCACCTGACGCGCCGCGCCCTGCGGCGCGGGCTGGAGCAGCCCATGGACAAGGAGGAGCGCATCCGTGAGGTGCGCACCGAGGCCAGGCGCCTGCTGCGGGCCGAGGGGCTGGCGCCCGAGGTGATCGAGCGGGTGTGGGCCGATTTCGACGAGGACTACTTCCTGCGTTACCAGCCGGCCGAGATCGCCTGGCACACCGCCGCCATCGCACGCGCCGAGCGCCTGCCGCTGGTGCTGGTGCGCCGCGCCGGCCCCCGCGGCACCACCGAGATCTTCGTCTACGGCGCGGGCGAGGGACACGCCTTCGCCGCCACCACCGCCCTGCTCGACCAGATGGGGCTGACCATCGTCGATGCGCGCATCATCTCCTCGCGCAGCGGCCGTACCCTCGACACCTACCTCGTGCTCGAGCGCGAGGGCATGCCCATCGCCGACGACTGGCGCGCGGAGGAGATCCGCGCAGCGCTCGAGCGGCTGCTCGCCACGGGTGCGCCGGTGCCGCGCGTGACGCGCAGGCTGCCGCGCACCCACCGCCACTTCCGCACCCCCACGCAGGTCGCCTTCTCCGAGGACGAGCGCAACCGCCGCACGGTGGTGGAGCTCATCACCGCCGACCGCCCGGGGCTGCTCTCGCGCGTGGCCCGGGCCTTCGCCGAGTGCGGGGTGCGGCTGCAGAACGCGCGTATCGCCACCGTGGGCGCGCGCGCCGAGGACGTCTTCTTCGTCACGGACACGCGCAACGAGCCCCTGCGCGACAGGACGCTGCTCGAACGGCTGCGCGAGCGCCTGGTGGCGTACCTGGAGGAAGACGGGGCGGAAAAGGCGCGCTAGGCGGGACCCTCGATCAGCTCGAGGCCGTTGCCGTCGGGATCGCGGCAGAAGAGCGCGCGCCGCCCCGAGCGGCTGCGGGTGAAGGCCACACCCGCCGCCGCCAGGCGTGCCGCCCAGGCGTCGAGGTCGTCCACCCACAGCGCCAGGTGCCGGTCGCGGCCCACGTGCGTGGGCCTTCCCGTGACGGGATCCGGGTTGGGCTGCTCGATCAGATGCAGCTGCTGGCCGCCGCCCAGGTCGAGCCACGCCCCGGGATAGCCCAGGTCCGGCCGGGGGAGCGGCGCCAGCCCCACCAGGTCGCGCCAGAAGGCCAGCGACCGTGCGGTGTCCGCCACCAGGAGGCTCACGTGGTGCAGCCGCGCGCTCACCCGCGCGCCTCCCGCGCCATCGCGGCGCCGCCGGCCTCGCCGCGGGCCGCCACCAGGGCGGCCGCCACGATGAGCGCCCCGCCCAGCCACTCCCGCAGGGCCACCCCCTCGTGGGCGAGCCAGGCGGCGGAGACCGCCCCCGCCACCAGCTCGAACAGCAGGATCACCGCCGAGCGGTGCACCGGCATGCGCTCCACGCCGTACTGCACCGCCAGCGTCATCGTCGTGAGCCCGACAAGCCCCAGCGCCACCGCACCCGCCCATGCCGCGGCATCGGCGGCCGGGACGTCCGTGCCCGGCCACGCCGCCGCCAGCCCCGCCAGCCCCGCCACGCCCGCCCAGGTCAGCACCGCCTTCGCGCCCAGCGGCACCGTGGCCAGCCCGCGCACGCACACGTTCGCCGCGGCGAAGGCGAGCCCCGCACTCAGGGCGAGCCAGTCCGCCCGTCCCGCCGGCAGCGGCATCCCGGCAGCCGGCTCCCACAGCATCACCACAGCGCCGGCGAGCGCGGCGGCCACCATCGCCACCCCGCGCGCGCCCGGCCGCTCGCCGAGGAAGAGCCAGCCGAGGAGCGCGGCCCAGGCCGGCGCCAGGTAGAACAGGAGCAGCACCCGCACCACCGTGCCCTCCAGCATGGCGAGCACGAAGGCGAGGTTGCACCAGCCCGCGGTGAGCGCCAGCGCCGCCGCCCCCCAGGCGTTCCTGGCCACCGCGCGCCAGCCGCGCGCGAGCGGCAGCCCCGCGAGCAAGGCCGCGGCGTAGCTGACGAACGTGATCCACACGCCGCCCAGGCCCGCCGCCTCCAGCAGGCGCAGCGGGTACCAGACCACACCCCACAGGGTGGCCCCGTAGAGCAGCGCCGCCACCGCGGCGACGGGAGCGGGTTCCTTGCGCATGGCAGCGAGTATACTGGGCGCCCCTCGTGTCACAGCGCGCCGAGCCCAGCCCATGAACCCGGACCTGGAGCGCCTGCACCCCTACCCCTTCGAGCGTCTCGCCGCTCTCAAGGCCGGCGTGGCGCCACCGGCGGGGCTCGACCCCATCCTGCTCTCGGTGGGCGAGCCCCGCCATCCCACCCCGGCCTTCATCGCCGAGGCGGTGATCGAGCACCTGCACGGGCTCGCACGCTATCCCCTCACCCGCGGGGACGCCGACCTGCGCGCGGCCATCGCCGTGTGGCTCGTCCGCCGCCACGGCCTGCCGGCGGAGAGTGTGGACCCGGAGCGGCACGTGCTGCCGGTCAACGGCACGCGCGAGGCGCTCTTCGCCGTCGCCCAGGCCCTGGTGGACCGGACCGCGCGACCGCTCGTGATGATGCCCAACCCCTTCTACCAGATCTACGAGGGCGCGGCCCTGCTCGCCGGTGCCGAGCCGCGCTACCTGAGCACCACCGCCGAGGGCGGCTGGCTCCCGGACCTCGACGCCGTGCCCGCGCGCGAATGGATGCGCTGCCAGCTCGTCTACGTGTGCTCGCCGGGCAACCCCACCGGGCGCGTGGCCCCCGCGGACTGGTGGGCGCGGCTGCTCGCGCTCGCGGAGCGCCACGGCTTCGCCATCGTCTCCGACGAGTGCTACTCCGAGATCTACCTGGACGAGGCGCGACCGCCCCTGGGCCTGCTCGCCGCCGCGTACGCCAGCGGGCGCACGGGCTTCGAGGGCTGTCTCGTGATGAACAGCCTCTCCAAGCGCTCCAACGCCCCGGGCCTGCGCTCCGGCTTCGTCGCGGGGGATGCGCGCCTCGTCGCCGCCTTCCTGCGCTACCGCACCTACCACGGCTGCGCCATGCCGCCGCCCGCGCAGGCGGCGAGCATCGCCGCCTGGCGCGACGAGGCGCACGTGCGCGAGAACCGCCGCCGCTACCGCGAGAGCTTCGAGGCGGTGCTGCCCATCCTCGACGGCGTGCTCGAGGACGTGCGCGCCCCCGAGGGGGGCTTCTACCTCTGGCCGCGCACCCCCATCCCCGACACGGAGTTCGCGCGCGGGCTCTACGCGGCACAGAACGTGACCGTGCTGCCCGGCAGCTTCCTCTCGCGCGCGGACGGCGGCTTCGACCCCGGCGCCGGCCGCGTGCGCATCGCGCTCGTCGGCGGCGCCGAGGAGTGCGCGGAGGCCGCCCGCCGCATCCGCGCCTACGTCGAGTCGCTCTGAGCCCCCTGGGACTCAGCCGCCCACCATGCGCCAGCTTCCGTCGGGCTGCCGGCAGGCGGTGCCGGAGACCGTCTCGGGGCGGCCGTCGATCTCGGCGCGCATCCTGAACTCGCGGCACGGCCCCTCGGCGCTCCGGTAGGTGCGGGTGGGGGTGACCTCGTAGTAGGCGCCGGTGTCCGGGTTGCGCCAGCGCGAGGTCTGGCCCGTGCGGTTGTGCTCCAGGGCGTGGGCCGTGCGGCGGCGGTCGGCCTCGTCCATGTGACGCCCGATGGCGCCCCCGATCATGGCGCCGACGAGGGTGCCGGCGATGATGGCCGCCGTGCGCCCGTGGCCCTTGCCCACCTGGGCCCCGAGCACACCGCCCACCACACCGCCCACCACCGTGCCGGTCTGCTCGCGCGTCGGGTTGCAGCCGGCCAGCGCCGTGGCCCCCGCGAGCGCCAGCGCCATCAGGACCGCCGTCGGCCGCTTGCCGCGTCTGTGACGGTTCATGGTCGTTCGCCTCCTCGTTCCTCTGGTCCGGAAGCCCCCGGATCCCCTGCGCCCATTCTACGCCCGCGGGCCGCACCGGGCGGCCCTGCGGCGCCGCGGCGCTTCCGGGTAGAATGGCTCCTTCGGCCGAGACCAGGCGACGGAGGAACCGGCATCCATGAACGACATCCAGAGCACCATCGAGGAGGCCTTCGAGCGGCGCGCCGAGATCACGCCCCGCAACGTGGAGACCCACGTCAAGGAGGCGGTGCTGGAGGCCATAGACCTGCTCGACCGCGGCGAGGCGCGCGTGGCCGAGAAGCGCGACGGCCGCTGGGTGGTCAACGAGTGGCTCAAGAAGGCGGTGCTCCTCTACTTCCGCATCGAGGACAACGTCTTCATCAAGGGCGGCTTCACCAACTACTACGACAAGGTCCCCTCCAAGTACGCCGACTACAGCTCGCGCGACTTCCGCGCCGGGGGCGTGCGCGTGGTGCCGCCCGCGGCCGCCCGCCGCGGCGCCTACATCGCGCCCGGCGTGGTGCTGATGCCCTCCTACGTCAATATCGGCGCCTACGTGGACTCGGGCACCATGGTGGACACCTGGGCCACCGTGGGCTCCTGCGCGCAGATCGGCAGAAACGTGCACCTGTCGGGCGGCGTGGGCATCGGTGGCGTGCTCGAGCCCCTGCAGGCCGCCCCCACCATCATCGAGGACAACTGCTTCATCGGAGCACGCTCCGAGATCGTCGAGGGCGTCGTCGTCGAGGAGGGCTCGGTCATCTCCATGGGCGTCTACATCGGCGCCTCCACCAAGATCTACAACCGCATGACGGGCGAGATCCTCTACGGGCGCGTGCCGGCGGGCTCGGTGGTGGTGCCGGGGAGCCTCCCCTCGGAGGACGGCAGCCACAGCCTCTACTGCGCGGTCATCGTCAAGCAGGTGGACGAGCGCACCCGCGCCAAGGTGGGCATCAACGAGCTGCTGCGTGACATCTGAGCGCCCCTCCGTGAGCGCCGGCCCCACCCTCGAGCTGGCACGCGAGCTCATCCGGCGCCCCTCCGTCACCCCGGACGACGCCGGCTGCCAGGCGCTGCTGGCCGAGCGGCTCGGGCGTCTTGGCTTCCGCATCGAGCCCATGCCCTTCGGGGCGGTGCACAACCTCTGGGCCCGCCGCGGCGTCGAGGGCCCGCTGCTCTGCTTCGTGGGCCACACCGACGTGGTGCCGCCCGGGCCGCGCGAGGCCTGGCGCCACGCCCCCTTCGAGCCCGTGGTCGAGGGCGGCTTCCTCTACGGACGCGGCGCAGCCGACATGAAGGGCAGCCTCGCCGCCATGGTCACCGCCTGCGAGCGCTTCCTGGCCCGGCGTCCGGACCACCGCGGCAGCATCGCCTTCCTCGTCACCAGCGACGAGGAAGGCCCCGCGGTGGACGGCACCGTACGCGTGGTCGAGACGCTCGCCGCGCGCGGCGAGCGCATCGACTGGGCGCTGGTGGGCGAGCCCACCGCCGAGCGGGAGGTGGGCGACGTGGTCAAGAACGGCCGGCGCGGCTCCCTCGGCGGGCGGCTGCGGGTGCTCGGCCGCCAGGGCCACGTCGCCTATCCCGACAAGGCCGACAACCCCATCCACCGCTTCGCGCCGGCGCTGGCCGAGCTGGTGGCGGCGCGCTGGGACGAGGGCAACGAGCACTTCCCGCCCACCACCTTCCAGGTCTCCAACCTGCGCGCAGGCACAGGGGCGGGCAACGTCATCCCGGGTGAGCTGGAGGCCTGGTTCAACTTCCGCTACTCCACCGAGACCACCGCCGAGGCGCTGCAGGAGCGGGTGGAGGCCACCCTGGCGCGCCACGGCCTGCGCTACGAGCTCGCCTGGGAGCACGCGGGCGCGCCGTTCCTCACCCCGGAGGGCGAGCTGCTGGAGGCCGTGCGCGCGGCGGTGGCGGCCGTCACGGGCCGCGAGCCGCGGCTGTCCACCTCCGGCGGCACCTCCGACGGGCGCTTCATCGCCCCGACCGGCGCGCAGGTGGTGGAGCTCGGTCCCTGCAACGCCACCATCCACCAGGTGGACGAGCGTGTGGGCGTGACCGAGCTCGAGCGCCTGAGCCGGATGTACGAGGGCGTGCTCGAGCGCCTGCTGGTGCCGTGAGGCCCCTGCCCCGCACCGCCGTCCGCCCTGCGCGTCGAGCGTTCGCGGCGCTGGCCGCGGCGGCGCTCGCTGCCGGCTGTGGCGGGAAGGGGCCTGTCCCGCCCCGCCTGGAGCCGCTGCCGGCGGGTGCCGTCGTGCTCGCCTTCGGCGACTCGCTCACCGCCGGCACCGGGGCGCCGCCCGGGCAGGACTACCCGGCGCGGCTTGCGCGCCTGACGGGCCTGCGGGTGATCAACGCCGGTGTCCCCGGCGAGACCAGCGCGGCAGGGCTCCGGCGCCTGCCGCGCCTGCTCGAGGCCCACCGGCCGGCGCTGGTGGTCCTCTGCCACGGCGGCAACGACCTCCTGCGCCGCCTGCCCCGTGACGCCCTCGAGGCGAACCTGCGCCGCATGGTCGCGCTCGCGCGGGCGGCGGGCGCGCAGGTGGTGCTCGTGGGGGTGCCGGGACCGGGGCTGCCGCCGCGGACCGATCCGACCTACCGCCGCGTGGCCGAGGCGCTCGGCGTGCCCGCCGACCTCGAGACCCTCGCGCGCCTGGAGGCCGATACCGCCATGAAGTCCGACCCCGTGCACCTCAACGCCGCGGGCTATGCCGCGCTGGCCAAGGCCGTCGAAGACCTGCTCCGGCGCCACGGGGCCCTGCAGCGAAGATAGGTGGAAGGCCTGAAAAATCTCGAAAACTCTGTCGGTTGGTCTGAAAAATCTCGATTTTTCAGACCATCCCCGCGGCCAGGGACGGCCGCGGGACGGTCCATGCACAGGAAGTGCATGACGATACGACGAAAAGTCGAAATGGGCCGCGAAGCGCCATCGCGCTGATCGATCCGCGCAGCGGATAGATCAGAGCTTCCATCAGAGTTTCCTGTCAACACTGACCACCGGTCGAGGCGGGATGTGGGGAGCCCAGGCCCCGATTCCGAAACACCCTTGCGGCGCGCAGGGGCTCGATGCCCCGAGCGCCGCCGGGACGTGCGGCATGGAGGATCGACCCGTGGGCCTGTACGACTCCAGACGCAACTTCGGCTATGGCCGCCGAAGCTCGCCAGGCGCGAGCAGGCCTGCGCCAACGGCCCACGCAATGGATGACACGCAAACGCCTCCGCTGCTAAGTCCCTGACCGCACGGGGACAAGGAGGGAATCTGGCGGAGAGGGAGGGATTCGAACCCTCGGTACCCCTCATCGGGGTACACACACTTTCCAGGCGTGCACCTTCGACCGCTCGGTCACCTCTCCGGGGATGGCGTGGGGCGGGACGCCCCGAGGCGCGAAGGATAAACCAGCCGCCACGCGTCCGCCAGGGAGCCCAGTCGCCCTGGCCCGGGCACCGGCTCAGGAGCCGCCGGGCTCTCCACGGCCGGGCACGGAGAACGGCAGCGGGAAGGGCATGACCTTGCCGCCCTCGCCGGGATCGGTGATCTTGGCCACGCCCTCCTTCTCCACCTCGTCGATGCGGACGACCGCATGCATGGGGACGTAGAAGCGCGCCACGCCCTCGAACTCGGCCTTGAGGCGCTCCTCGCCGGGGTCCACGACCACGTTCGAGCGCTCGCCGAAGACGAGATCGCCCACCTCCACGAAGCCCATGATGCCGCTCTGGGCCACGCTGCGGGCATAGACCTCGTAGACCTTCCCGCGGCTGTGGAAGACGATGCGGTAGAGTCGCTGCTTGGTGGCCATGGCTCGCTCCGATGACGCCTACGATAGAGATGCGGCGGCGTCTTTCAACCCTTCCCCTAGCAATCCCCGTGCCGGGTCGAGCTCCACCACGAAGGCAGGATCCCAGCCCACGCCGGGGTCGGTGTCCCCGTAGCCGCGGGGGTTGCAGACCACCCGGGTGGGCCCGATCCGGTAGTCCAGGTGGTGGTGGATATGGCCGTGGATCCAGAGGACGGGGGCGTGGGCACGCATGAGGCCCTCCAGGTCGCTGGCGCAGGCGTAGCGGGCGGGCTTGTCGGGGCCCGGCCAGCTCGCGTAGCTCGGGGCATGATGGGTGACGACCACGGTGGGCCCGTCGAAGGGAACTGCCAGGGCCCGGGCCAGCCAGTCCCGTGCGGCGCGGTGCTCGGCCATGAGATCGGCTGCCCGCAGGGGGCGGCCGCCGGCGCGGATGTGGCGGAAGTCGTTGAAGCGCGCCTCGGCGGTCTCCACCACGGCCGGATCACCGCCGCGGTAGTCGGCCCACAGGGTGCAGCCCAGAAAGCGCACCCCGCCGATGACGGCGGCCTCGCGCTCGAGGAGGCGCACGGGCGTGCCCGCGCAGGCGGCGCGCAGCCGCGCCGCCGTCCCGCCGAGCTCGCCGCCCCAGTGCTCGTGGTTGCCCGCGACGAAGACCACCGGCCGGCCCAGGCGCGCAAGCCAGCGCACACCCTCGAGACCGTGGCCGATGTCGCCGGCGGCGACCACGAGGTCCGCGCAGGCCGGATCGAGCGCGCAGGGCGCCCGCTCCAGGTGCAGATCGGAGAAGACCAGAATCTTCATGCCGTAAAGGCGCCTCCAGGACGAAAACGGCCGCCTATTGTAGCGTGGAGCCGCCGCGGGCTCCCGGGCTAGAATGCGCCCGAACGGAGGAGAGGCCCTGCATGCCGCCACCTGCCGGACACGGGGGCGGCGCGGCGCTGCTCGAGCAGCTCGCGCGCAACAGCACCCCCTACCACGACCCCCTGGCCCGCGTGGACTGGGAGGCGCTCAGCCTGGACGCCTTCTGGCTCCCGCCGCGGGCGATCTCCCTCCACGGAGACCCCCGCTTCGAGGCCCTCCCCGAGGCGCAGCGGCGCGGCCTCTCCCAGCATGAGTTCGTGGGCTTCATCGCCGCGGGCCTGTGGCTCGAGGGGATCTTCATGGAGCGCATCGCGCGCGGGCTGCGCCGCCCGCCCCACGACCTGGCGCGTACCGGCTACCTGCTGCACGAGCTGCGCGAGGAGTGCGGCCACAGCCTCATGTTCCTCGAGCTGATGCGCCGCTCGGGGCTCGGCCTGGTGGACGAACGCTACTGGCGCGCGCGCGCGCTCAACCTGCTCGCGCGGGTCGCGCCGGCGGACTCGGCCCTGTTCTGGGCCTGCGTGCTGATCGGCGAAGAGGTTCCGGACCGTCTCAACCGCTTCCTCCGCCGCCACCGCGGCGAGATCTGCCCCGCCATCGCCGACATCGCCACGGCGCACGCCATCGACGAGGCGCGCCATATCGCACACGCCCGCGAGGTGGTCGAGCGGCGCCTGGGCGCCATGCCCGTGTGGCGACGCCGGGCGCTGGTGCCGCTGCTGCAGCTTGCGCTGCGGCAGTTCGTGGGGCTGTTCTGCTATCCGGGCCCGGCGGTGTACGAGGCGGCCGGGCTGCGGCCGGGGCGGGTGTGGGCGGAGCGGGCCCGCGCCAATCCGGCGCGGCGCGCGTTCGTGGCGGAGCTGCTGGGGACGGCACTGCGAAGCCTGCGCCTGTTCGGCCTCGAGCTGCGGCCGTAGGCGAAGCGGCAGGCTCCCTTCCCTTTCCCGCTATTCGCTGCTTTCCGCTCGCCGCTCGCCCGCCGCCCTTTTCCCGTCACCTCCGGCGGAGGGCACCATTCCCGGGCGCCCGTCCGTAGCGGTCCTCGAAGCGTACGATGTCGTCCTCGCCGAGGTATTCGCCGCTCTGCACCTCGATGATGACCAGCGGCACGACACCGGGGTTTTCCAGCCGATGGGGCGTACCGGCGGGGATGTAGGTGGACTCGTTGGTGCGCACGAGCCACTCGCGCTCGCCGTTGGTCACGCGCGCGGTGCCCGAGACCACCACCCAGTGCTCGCTGCGGTGGTAGTGCATCTGCAGGGAGAGCGAGGCGCCCGGCTTGACGACGATGCGCTTGATCTTGAAGCGCTCGCCCTCCTCCAGCACGGTGTAGGTGCCCCAGGGACGGTGGACGGTGCGGTGGTGGTCCACGGTCTCGTGGCCGGCCGCGCGCAGGCGCTCGACCACCTCGCGCACGCGCTGGGCCTGGGCGCGCGGGGCGACCAGCACCGCGTCGGGCGTGTCCACCACCACCAGGCCCTCGAGCCCCACGCCCGCCACCACGCGCCCGCCCTCGCTGCGCACGAGGCAGCCGCGGCTGTCGAGCAGCACGGCCTCGCCGCAGACGCGGTTGCCGGCCTCGTCGGCGGGCACCAGGCCGCCAAGGGCGTCCCAGGAGCCGATGTCGCTCCAGCCGAGATCGCACGGCACCACGGCCACCCCGCGCGCCTTCTCCATCACGGCATAGTCCACGGAGATCGCCGGCAGCCGCTCGAAGGCCTCGCGCGGGAGCTCGAGCGGCTCCTGCCCCGTATCGGCCGCCGCCCAGCAGGCGTCCATCCCCTCCAGCAGCTCAGGCGCCGTCTCGCCCATGGCCTCGAGGATGCGGTCGGCACGGAAGCAGAACATGCCGGAGTTCCATAGGTAGCCCCCGTCCTCGAGGTAGCGGCGGGCGGTCTCGGCGTCGGGCTTCTCCACGAAGGCCTCGACCGCGTGGCCCAGAGGGCCGTCTCCGCCGTCCTCCAGGGGCGCGCCGAGGCGGATGTAGCCGTAGCCGGTCTCGGGGCGGTCGGGGCGGATGCCGAAGGTGACCAGGTGCCCCGCGCGCGCCAGCCGCTCGGCCCGCGCGACCGCCTCCGCGAAGGCCGTCTCGTCCTCCACGAGATGGTCGGCGGGGAGCACCAGCATCACGGCCTCGCCGCCCGCCTGCTCCAGCAGGCGCCGGGCGGCCAGCCCGATGGCGGGGGCGGTGTTGCGCCCGCAGGGCTCGAGCAGGTAGTCGAAGGCGATGCCGCTCGCGCGGCAGGCGGCGTACTCGTCGCGGGTCTGGAAGTAGTGGTCGCGGTTGGTGACGGTGAGCACCTGCCGCACGCCCTCGAGGCCCGCCGCGCGCTCGAGCGTGCGCTGCAGGAGGCTGCGCCCGTCCGGCAGCCGGATGAAGGGCTTGGGGTAGGCGCGCCGGGAGACCGGCCACAGGCGCGTGCCCGCGCCGCCCGAGAGGATCACCGGGACCAGCATGCGTGCCTCCTCGTTCGGTCCTTCCATGCGTACGCCGTCCATTGTGCATCAGGGGGCCAGCGGGGCGAACCCCGTACACCGGTGCCGGACCCAGCCAGACCGGCGGTGCCGTGCGGTCAGGGCGCGGGATTGATGACGGGGGACAGATCAAAGGGATCGCGCACGTATCCCTGGGGACCGCGGCCCGAGCAGTCCCTGATGCGCTCGTCACAGTCGGGCCGGGGTCCGGCCGCGGGAGCACGCCGCACGGCATCGTCTTCCCAGGCGTAGTCGGTGAGCTCCGGTGCCCGGGCATCACCGCCTGGCTTCGCGCCCGAGCGCTCCACGAGCTCTTCGACGCAAGGCGTTTCGCCTTCGGGGCCCTTCGGCCGCATGGCCGGTCCGGCGAATCCGCCCCCGGGTGCGCGGCCGCAGGCAGAGGCTGTCTCCGGTGGAGCCTCGCCGCGCATGCGACGCACCCGCTCGTCCACGGGGCCGGTGGCCCTGCGCCCACCGCCACTGTCGCCGCGGCCCTCGGCCGGGCGGCTCGATGTGTCCTCTTCGCTGGACTCGTCATCGTCGCCTGTGGTGCCAGCATCGTCAGCCTCGTCACCGGAGCCGCCGTCGCCGCCGTCCCCGCGATCCTCATCGGCATCCTCGCCGGCATCCTCGCCGGAACCGCCGGAGCCGTTCCCACCGGACGTGCCTTCGTCGGAGCTGCCGGAGCCTTCCGCATCGCCTCCCGAGTCCGGCTCGTCGCCCACGCCACCCTTGCGCCCGCCCTCGAGCACGATCAGCTTCGGAGCGCCGCGCCGGCGGATCGTGCGCCTGCCGGTTCCGGCGTTGTACGAGACGACGGTACCGTCGGAATAGTAAGTGGTGCGCGAGCCGTCGGGCCTGATGATCTCGGTCGTGCCCCGGGTGGAGTCGCGCCTGACGACGGTCCCATCGGAATAGCGGATGCTTCCGTCGGGCTGAACAACGCCACGGTTGCCCGCAGGGTCGGTGGCGATGATGTTCGTGCCCGGCCTATTCCCGTCCTCGTAAACGTAGGCGTCGCGTTCGGGGTCGTAGCGCGGGTACTCGGACCGGCGTGTTCCCCGGCGATCGACGACTGTCATCCCGTCGGGGCGGTTTATCACTGTCTCGCCCGTCTTGGTGTCATGGGTCACGACGGTGCCATCTTCGTACTCGATGCTGCCGTCCTCGCGTACGGTTCCCATGCGGCCCTGGGGATCCCGGGCCCGCACCCGCTTGCCGTCGGAGAAGACGTAGCTATCCGTCGCAGGATCGTACTTGGGGCGCTCGTCACGCGGGCCTCGCGTGTACGTGCGCTGGAAACGCGTTCCGTCCGGACGCTTCACCGTGGTCACGCCCGTGCGCACGTCGTGCCGCACCACCGTGCCGTCCCGATAGACGATGCTCCCGTCCTCGGTGACGCGGCCCGGACGGCCCTTGGGATCGCGGCCGCGCACGCGGCGTCCATCGGGGAAAATGAACTCGTCGCTGCGCGAGTCATAGCTCGGCCGGCGGGCACGCCCGTAGCGCCACCCTTTCCCGCCCGAAGCGGCCCAGTCGTGTCCTATGAACCCGGCCGGCTTGCCTCGGGCTGCCCCCCGGCCGCGGGCGCGGTCGTCACCGCCGCCAAAGACCACTCCTTCGCGGGCGGAGGACTCCACGCCCGGCATCGCGGGACGCCTCTCACGCGCGCCCGGCCTGCGGTAGGCTCCGGCGCGGGAGGGGACCTTCAGCGCTCCGCCATCGCGGAAGCCCTGCCGCATGGCATCCATGCCCGCCTTCGGCATACGCTTGAAACGCTCCGTCTTCACGTTGGCTCGATCACCTTTCCCGCGCCGGGTGACTTCATGCCTTCCACCACCTGCGATCCCCAGCTGGCGCAAGACAGGGATCTTCGCCCGGCTGCCGCTTTCCTTTTCCACACTGCGGGATTGGGCCGTCCGGCCCCGCTCCTGCCCGTCCTTTTCGCTGGCCACCACTCCGGCCGGCACGGCCGACGCAAGGGACAGCGAAACTGTCACAACCCCGACGAGACGACAGAGAATCATTTCCCGACCCTTCCGTGCAGCTCTCTACGACGATATCCGGCGCCCCTCATGGGGAAAGGCCCCCCTACGGGACGCTCGTCCCTGTGTCGGGTGGTGGGCACGGCCGGTTCAAGACGGCGGGGGGGGTTCGCTAGGAAGGGCTGAAAATCGCGACTTTTCAGCCCTTCCCCGCGGCAAGCATGGTCGCGGGACGGCCCATGCACAGGGAAGTGCATGACGAGCGGATTGGTCAGGGTCTCCCAACGAATGCGGGCACAGGGGGAGGAGGTGCAGCCATATCCGGCATGCGGAACGACGCGCACCACCTCCGGACATGCCCCCTGACCCCATGCAAGACAGGAAGGGCCTGCAGAGGGGCCCGCCGCCGAAGCCCGCCAGGCGCGAGCAGGACGGCACCGATGGCCCACGCGATGGATGACAAGGGAACGCTCCCGCTGCCAACCTCCTGATCGCACGGGAGCAAGGACAGGAAATGGCGGAGGGGGTGGGATTCGAACCCACGGAGGGCGTGAGCCCTCAACGGTTTTCGAGACCGCCCCGTTCGACCGCTCCGGCACCCCTCCGATAGCCACCCGCGGTGGCTCACCCTGGCCGCCATGGCCGCCATCGAGACGGCCATGGCGCCTCCTCAACGGTTTTGACTCGCGCCATCCCTGGCGCTCGCCCTCCGGGCGCCGCGCCGGCACGCAACACCCACGACCCGCCAGACACCCACCTGCCGCCTTGGCCAGCCCCCTCGCCGGGCCGGCGCGGCGTCCAAATCGGCTCTCCTGCCGATTTGTCGAGACCGCCCCGTTCGACCGCTCCGGCACCCCTCCGGCTATACACCGTGCAGCGGTATGCCCCGGCTGCCCGGACGCCGTCGTGGCATCCGGAGCGGCAGGCTCCTCAGGCCTGGTGCGTCAAGCGCGGGCGCGGTAGGGCAGCACCCTCGCCTCAGACACCTTCCAGGCCGCCTAGCTTATAAGGCATGGAATTTGCTTATAAGCAGCAGGAAAGTCATTTTATACTAACAGGAACCTTCGCGGAACGCGCCAAATCCCGAATCCCCATGCGCCGCCTCCTCGCCATCGCCGCCGGCGCCCTGCTGGTGGCCTGCGATCCCCCGCCCGCGACCCACCTGGAGCAGGTCAAGGCAAGGGGAGAGCTGGTGGTGGCCACCCGCAACGCCGGCACCACCTACTTCGAAGGTCCCGAAGGTCCCATGGGCTTCGAGTACGACCTGGCGCGGGCCTTCGCGGAGCAGCTCGGCGTGCGTCTGCGGATCGTGGTGCCGGGCTCCCTGGACCGGATGCTGGACATGGTAGCGCGCGGCGAGGTGGACCTCGCCGCCGCGGGACTCACCGTCACCGAGGCGCGCAAACGCCGCCTGCGCTTCGGCCCACCCTATCTGCAGGTCACCCAGCAGCTCATCTACCGGGAGGGGCGACCCCGCCCGCGTGGCCTGCTGGACGTGGTCGGTGCGCGCCTGGAGGTGGTCGCGGGCAGCAGCCATGCGGAGCGGCTGCGGGCGCTGAAGCGCACCGAGTATCCCGAGCTGGAATGGGTCGAGAACCCGGATGCGGACAGCGAGGAGCTCCTGGAGAAGGTCTGGGAGGGCAGGATCGACTACACGATCGCCGACTCCAACGAGTTCGCGCTCAACCGCCGCTATTACCCGGAGCTGCGCGTCGCCTTCGACCTCGGCGAGCCCGAGCCCGTCGCCTGGGCCTTCCCCCGCAGACGCGACCCCAGCCTGCAGGAGGCCGCCGCGGCCTTCTTCACCCGCATCCGCGCCGACGGCACGCTGGCCCAGCTCGAGGACCGTCACTTCGGCCACGTCAACGGTCTCGACTACGTGGGCACGCGCACCTATCTGCGCCACGTGCGCACGCGCCTGCCCCGCTACCGCGGACTCTACGAGGAAGCCGCCCGCAGGACCGGCATCGACTGGCGCCTGCTCGCCGCCATCGGCTACCAGGAGTCCCACTGGAACCCGCGGGCGCGCTCGCCCACGGGCGTGCGCGGCCTCATGATGCTGACGCTGGCCACCGCACGCCAGCTCGGAATCCGCAACCGGCTCGATCCGCGCAGCAGCGTCATGGGCGGAGCGCGCTACCTGCGCCAGCTCATCGACCGCATTCCGAAGGAGGTCCCCTACCCCGACCGGGTGTGGATGGCGCTGGCGGCCTACAACGTGGGCTTCGGCCATCTGGAGGACGCCCGCATGCTCGTGCGCCTGCGCGGCGGCAACCCCGACCGCTGGATCGACGTGCGCGGGGCCCTGCCGCTGCTGAGCCAGCGCAAGTGGTATCGGCGCACGAAGCACGGCTACGCGCGGGGCCGCGAGCCCGTGCGCTACGTGGAGAACATCCGCGCCTACTACGACCTGCTCGTGTGGATCACCGAGCGGGAGCGGCTTAGGCTGCCGGAATCGGTGGTGGAGACGGGCTCGCTGCCGGAAGCCGCCCGCAAGGAACCCGCCGGGACCACGGACGCCACGCTCTGAGTCCCGCCCGCCTCAGCGCCGCGCGGCGAAGAAGGCCTTGAGCAGCGACCCGCATTCGGCGGCCAGCACCCCGCCGGTCACCTCGACACGGTGGTTCAGGAAGGGCAGCGCGAAGGCATCGAGACGGCTCCCCGCCGCGCCCGTCTTCGGATCCTGGGCGCCGTAGACCAGGCGGCTGAGGCGGGCGTGCACCAGGGCGCCGGCGCACATGAGGCAGGGCTCCAGCGTGACGTAGAGGGTCGCGCCCGGCAGCCGGTAGTTGCCTGCCGCGGCCGCGGCCGCGCGCAGGGCCACGATCTCGGCATGCGCCGTGGGGTCGCGGCGCGCGATGGGGCGGTTCCAGCCCTCCCCGAGCACCTCGCCCCCGCGCACCACCACCGCGCCCACGGGCACCTCGCCCGCGGCCTCGGCGCGCCGCGCCAGCGCGAGCGCCCGACGCATCCAGGCTACGTCCTCATCGGCCACGGCGCCGTCCACGGCTTGTCTTGGGTCGGCAAGGAATCCCCTTGCTGCCTGCCGCTCATTCCCACTCGATGGTGGCAGGGGGCTTGCCCGAGATGTCGTAGGCCACGCGCGAGACGCCCGGCACCTCGTTGACGATGCGCCGCGAGACGAGGTCCAGGAAATCATAGGGCAGCTGCGCCCAGCGGGCGGTCATGAAGTCCGTGGTCTCGACCGCGCGCAGCGCGATGACGTAGTCGTAGCGGCGCGCATCGCCCATCACCCCCACCGAACGCACCGGCAGGAACACGGCGAAGGCCTGGCTCACCTTGTCGTAGAGGTCGTGGCGGCGCAGCTCCTCGATGAAGATGTGGTCGGCACGGCGCAGGATCTCGGCGTACTCCCTGCGCACCTCGCCCAGGATGCGCACCGCAAGGCCCGGCCCCGGGAAGGGATGGCGGTAGACCATGTCGTAGGGCAGCCCGAGCTCGACGCCGATGCGGCGCACCTCGTCCTTGAAGAGCTCGCGCAGGGGCTCGAGGAGCCTGAGCCGCATGGCCGAGGGGAGCCCGCCGACGTTGTGGTGCGACTTGATGACCTTGGCCTTGCCCGTGCGCGCGCCGGCGGATTCGATCACGTCCGGGTAGATCGTGCCCTGGGCGAGCCAGCGCACGTTGGGCAGCTTCTCGGCCTCGGCCTCGAACACCTCGATGAATGTGTGGCCGATGATCTTGCGCTTGCGCTCGGGGTCGGTGACGCCAGCGAGCGCCTCGAGGAAGCGCGCCTCGGCGTCCACGCGGATCACCTTGACCCCCATGTGGCGCGCGAAGGTGCGCATCACCTGGTCGGCCTCGCCGAGCCGCAGCAGGCCGTTGTCCACGAACACGCAGGTGAGCTGGTCGCCGATGGCCCGGTGCAGGAGCGCGGCCGTGACCGAGGAATCCACCCCCCCGGACAGCGCCAGCAGCACCTCGTCCCCGCCCACGCGCTCGCGGATCTGGCGGATGCCGTCCTCGATGATGCTGCCCGGTGTCCACAGCCCGCGGCAGCCGCAGATCTCGCGCACGAAGCGCCGCAGGATGCGCGCGCCCTGGCGCGTGTGGCTGACCTCGGGGTGGAACTGCAGCCCGTAGAAGCCGCGCGTGTCGTCGGCCATGCCGGCGAGCGGGGCGTTGTCGGTCTCGGCGATGACCTTGAAGCCGGGCGGAAGCCGCGCGACGCGGTCGCCGTGGCTCATCCATACGTCGAGCAGGGCGCGACCGGCCTCGTCCGTATGGTCCTCGATGTCGGCCAGCAGGCGCGAGTGGCCGTGCACGCGCACCTGGGCGTAGCCGTACTCGCGCTCGCGCGCCGGCTCGACCTCGCCGCCGAGCTGCGCCGCCATGGTCTGCATGCCATAGCAGATGCCGAGCACCGGCACGCCGAGCTCGAACGCCACCTGGGGCGCGCGCGGGGTCTCGGTCTCGGTGACCGACTCGGGGCCGCCTGAAAGGATGATGCCCCGCGGGGCGAAGCGGCGGATGGCCGCCTCGTCCATGTCCCAGGGATGGATCTCGCAGTAGACGCCGGCCTCGCGCACGCGGCGCGCGATGAGCTGGGTGTACTGCGAGCCGAAGTCGAGGATGAGGATGCGCTCGGCGTGGATGTCCTCGCCCCCGGACGCTGGGGCTGCTGCGGGCTGCTCGCTCATGGCCGGGGCGCGGTCCTCAGGTGTCGATGCGGTAGTTGGGGGCTTCCTTGGTGATGGTGACGTCGTGGACGTGGCTCTCGCGGATGCCGGCCAGCGTCACACGCACGAAGCACGGCCTGGCGCGCATCTCGGCGATGTCGCGGCAGCCCACGTAGCCCATGCTGGCACGCAGCCCGCCCACGAGCTGGTGCACGATGGGGATGAGGCTGCCCTTGTAGGGCACGCGCCCCTCGATCCCTTCCGGCACCAGCTTCTCGACGTCGTCGGTGCCTTCCTGGAAGTAGCGGTCGCTGGAGCCCTGGCGCGCCGACATGGCCCCGAGCGAGCCCATGCCGCGGTAGGCCTTGTAGGAGCGGCCCTGGTAGAGCTCCACCTCGCCGGGCGCCTCCTCCGTGCCGGCGAAGAGGCTGCCGATCATCACCGACCAGGCGCCGGCGACGATGGCCTTGGCGATGTCGCCAGAAAAGCGGATGCCGCCGTCGGCGATCAGGGGGATGTCGGTGCCCGCGAGCGCCTCGGCCACCTCGCCGATGGCCGTCACCTGCGGCACGCCCACGCCCGCCACCACGCGCGTGGTGCAGATGGAGCCGGGGCCGATGCCCACCTTGACCGCGTCCGCGCCCGCCTCCACCAGGGCGCGCGCCGCCTCCGCCGTGGCGATATTGCCGCCCACCACCTGCACGTCGGGATAGTGCCGCTTGATCCAGCGTACGCGGTCGAGCACGCCCTGGGCGTGGCCGTGGGCGGTGTCCACCACGATCACGTCCACGCCCGCCTCCACCAGGGCGGCGACGCGCTCGTCGGTGCCGGCGCCCACGCCCACCGCAGCCCCCACGCGCAGGCGCCCCTGGTCGTCCTTGCAGGCGTTGGGGTAGTCCTTGGCCTTCTGGATGTCCTTCACCGTGATCATGCCGCGCAGGCGGAAGGCCTCGTCCACCACCAGCACCTTCTCGATGCGGTGCTTGTGCAGCAGGGCGATGACCTCGTCACGCTCGGCCCCCTCGCGCACGGTCACGAGCCGCTCCTTGGGGGTCATGATCTCGGAGACCGGGGCTTCGAGGCGCGTCTCGAAGCGCAGGTCGCGGCTGGTGACGATGCCTACGAGCTCGTCCTCGCCGCGCACCACGGGCACACCCGAAATGTTGTGCGCGCGGGTGAGCTCCATCACCTCGCGCACCGTGGTCTCGGGCGCGACGGTGATGGGGTCCTTGATCACCCCGCTCTCGAACTTCTTGACCATGCGCACCTGGCGCGCCTGCTCCTCGATGGTCATGTTCTTGTGGATGATGCCGATGCCGCCCTCCTGGGCGAGGGCGATGGCCAGCCGCGCCTCGGTGACGGTGTCCATGGCGGCCGAGACCAGGGGGATGTTGAGCTCGATGGCGCGCGTCAGGCGCGTGCGCAGGTCCACGTCCCGGGGCAGCACGGTCGAGTGCGCCGGGACCAGGGAGACGTCGTCGAAGGTCAGGGCCTCGTGGAGGATACGGATCATGGGCTTGCGCGTTTCGGGCCGGCGAAGGTGAGCGGCGATTATAGGGAATCGCCGCAGGCTCCGCCACGCGCAGGCAGCGGCGGGCGCCACCGCGCCTGGGCCGGTTCCCCTTCGGGTAGCAAACACCTAAGGAAGCTCTGAAAAATCGCGATTTTTCAGAGCTTCCCCGCGGCCACGGACGGCCGCGGGGCGGCCCATGCACAGGGAAGTGCATGACGACTCAAGGAAAATCAGAACGGCCGCGAAGCACTACAGTGATGATCAATCCGCGCAGTGGATTGATCAGGGTTTCCTGGAAAATCCAAATGGCCGCGAAGCGCTCCAGCGCTGATCAATCCGCGTAGCGGATTGATCAGAGTTTCCTTAAGCTAGCCGTATGGCCACCGCCCCCACCGCCGCCGCGCCCGCGCGGGAGGTCTACACGGTCTCGCGGCTCAACCGCGAGGTGAAGCTCCTGCTCGAGCACGGGCTGCCGCTCATCTGGATCGAGGGCGAGATCTCCAACCTCTCGCGTCCCCGCTCCGGACACCTCTACTTCACGCTCAAGGACGAGCAGGCGCAGGTGCGCTGCGCCATGTTCCGCGGCCGCAACCGGCTGCTCGGCTTCGAGCCCGAGAACGGCATGCACGTGCTGGCGCGGGTGCGGGTGAGCCTCTACGAGCCGCGCGGCGACTACCAGCTCATCGTCGAGCACATGGAGGAGTCCGGCGACGGGGCCCTGCGCCGCGCCTTCGAGGCCCTCAAGCGCCGCCTCCAGGCCGAGGGGCTGTTCGACGAGGCGCGCAAGCGCCCGCTGCCGCGGCTGCCGCGGCGCATCGGCGTGGTGACCTCGCCCACGGGGGCGGCCATCCGCGACATCCTGCACGTGCTGCGCCGGCGCTTCCCCGCCATCCCGGTGATGGTCTACCCCACCTCGGTGCAGGGCGAGGCCGCGGCGGGCGAGATCGTGGCGGCGCTCGCGCGCGCGGGCGCGCGCGCCGAGTGCGACGTGCTGATCCTGGCGCGCGGCGGAGGCTCCCTGGAGGACCTCTGGCCCTTCAACGAGGAGCGCGTTGCGCGCGCCATCGCCGCCTGCCCCATCCCGGTGGTGAGCGGCGTGGGGCACGAGGTGGACTTCACCATCGCCGACTTCGTGGCCGACCGGCGCGCGCCCACGCCCTCGGCGGCCGCGGAGCTGGTGAGCCCGGACGGCGCCGAGTGGCTGGCGCGCTTCGAGGCCCTCGAGCGGCGCCTGCGCACGGAGGCCGAGCGGCTGCTGGCAGGCCTCTCGCAGCGCGTGGACTGGCTGGAGCGGCGGCTGGCGCGCGAGCACCCGGGTGCGCGCCTGGAGCGGGTGCGCGAGCGGCTGGCGGCCCTGCGCGACCGCGCGGTGCGGGCACAGGTGGCGCGGCTCGCGGGCCTGGGCCACCGCCTCGAGCGCACGGAGACGGCGCTCGCCGCCCACCATCCCGGCGAACGCATCGCCGCCCTGGGCGAGCGCGTGGACCAGCTCCGCCGCCGCCTCGCCACCGCCGGGCGCGGTCGGCTGGAGCGAGCCGGCCAGCGTCTCGCCGCCGTGGGCCGTGCCCTTCATGCCGTGAGCCCGCTGGCGACCCTGGAGCGCGGCTATGCCATCGTCACGCGCGACCGCGACGGACGCATCCTGCGGGACGCCGCCGAGGCCGCCCCTGGCGAGGCGGTGACCGCGCGGCTCGCGCGCGGGCGGCTGCGCTGCCGGGTCGAGCGCGCGGAGCCGCAAACGTGAGCCGGCCGATTCCGGTGCGCGGTCTGCTCGCTGCCTGCCTCCTGGCGGCGGCCACTGCCGCCGAGGCCGTCGCTCTCCCCCGCCACCATCCGGTGCCAGGCGGCGTGGCGGTGGTGCCGCTCGGCTCCGCCCCCGAGCGGCCTGCGGCCCGCTACGGCGGCCGTCCGGTGCTCGTGGTGCGCGCAGGCGACGGCTGGACCGCGGTGGTGGGCATCCCGCTCACGGCGCGGCCGGGTGAGGCGCGCCTCGCAGTGGCGCAGGGCGGCCGCGCGCGCGCCGTGGCCTTCCGCATCCGGCCTCACCGCTACCCCGAGCAGCGCCTCACCCTCAAGGATCCGAAGATGGTGACGCCGCCCGCCTCGGCGCTCGCGCGCATCCGGGCCGAGACGGCACGCCTGCGCCGCGGCCTCGCCCACCGCTCCCCCGGCGTGCCCGAGCGGCTGCGCTTCCCGCCTCCGGCGAACGGGCCCCTCTCGAGCCGCTTCGGCCTGCGCCGCATCCTCAACGGGAAGCCGCGCAGCCCGCACCGCGGGCTCGACATCGCCGCCCCCCGCGGCGCTCCGGTGCGCGCGCCCGCCGCGGGCACCGTGCTGGACGTGGGCGACTTCTACTTCACCGGCCGCACCGTGCTGCTGGACCACGGCGGCGGGCTCGTCACGCTCTACTGCCACCTGGAGCGCGTGCAGGTGCGCAAGGGCCAGCGGCTGGCCGCCGGCGCCCGGATCGGGACCGTGGGCGCGAGCGGCCGCGCCACGGGCCCGCACCTGCACTGGGCAGTGGCCCTGAACGGGAACCTGGTGGACCCCGTCCTGTTCCTGGAGACGCCGTCCGCCGCCGTCGCCGCCCGCTGATGCGCGGCCCGGCGACGCCGACGGGCTTCCCTCGTGGGGCCGGCTTCCAGCCGGCCCCACGGGCGCGGCCGCAAGCCCCGCCCACGGAAAAGGAGGCCCGGCGCCGCTGCCTCAGCCCACGCGCCGCACCGCAAGACCCAGCGCCTCGGCCGCCTCGGCCATGTCCCGGTCGGCCGTGACGAGACCAAGGGCGTGACGGACGACCACGGCGAGATGGAGCGCGTCCAGCGTGCGCAGCGGGGCGAGCGTCTCGGCGATCAGCCGGCGGGCGGCCTCGTAGACCGGCGGCTCCAGCGGGACGCTCCGATACACCCCCGCGGCAAGGTGGCCGCCGAAGGCGGCGAGCACGGCCGTCGCCTCCGCGGCGTCCAGCTCGCCCATGCGCCGCTTGCGCGCGACCAGGCTGGCGAACTCGACCTCCGTGAGCCAGCTCACGCAGGGCGGCGCGGGGAGCGCGCGCAACGTGGCCTCGGCGGCCTCGCTCAGCGGCCCGGGACAGTAGACCGCGCCGACGACACTCGTGTCGGCGTACCAGGCGGCAGGCTCAGCGGGCGTCCCGGTCCTGTCTCTGCAGCGCGGCAAACGACGTCCCCTGTCGTCCGATGCGGTGGCGGAAGGCGGCCATGGAGGGGAAGGCGGCGCCGGCGGCCGGGCGCTCCGGCGGCACCAGCCGCGAGACGCCGCAGGCTGCCTCAGTCCACCTCGCGCTCGACGCTGCA
>JALSJE010000075.1 GCA_026989495.1 Gammaproteobacteria bacterium
CCGGCCTCCATTCCCTCCCCCCGCGCGCGGGGGGAGGGACACAGGGAGGGGGGGAGATGGCTCGTGTGCCCATCATCGCCAATAACGTTCGTGGACCCGGATCCGCTCGATGCGCGCCGGCGGCACGTGTCCTATGCTAGCAGAGATGGCGGAAACACCCTTCGGGAACAGAGAGATGCTGCGCCTGCGGATCGGATCCCGCGGCCGGACGGCGATCCCCACCGCGGCGCGGCACCGGCTCGGCCTGAAGCCGGGCGACGCGCTCGTGGCCTGGCTCGAAGGCGACCGTCTGGTCCTGCGTCCGCACGCGGCGGTCGAGGCGGCGTTGTGGCGCCTGTTCGAGGGGGAGGCCGGCAGCCTCACCGCGGAGCTGATCGCGGAGCGCCGTGAGGAGGCGGCGCAGAAGGATGGACGGGACTGAAGCGGCCGCGGTCTCGCATGACCCATGCCCGGGTGCCGGCCCCGCGCGCCCGCCTGGGGAAAGGGGTTGGGAAAGAGTGCGAGGTGCGAACCATCAGCGGCGGCGCCGTGCCGCGGGCCGGCCGGGCGCCCGAGGGCGAGGGGACTGCGAGGAAGGCACGACGGAGGAATCGCCGTGGACGAAGCAGAAGTCGTCTTGCAGACGTTGCGCGCCATCTGGACCGAGTGGTCGGATGGGGCCCGCGAGTTCGACGGCAGCGAAACGGCGATGCAACGGGCGCTCGCCGCCGAGCTCGAACGGCGGCTGGGCAGAGGTTGGGAGGTCCTGCGCGAGCGCGGCCTGCGCGACCTGCCGAGGCGATGCACCGCCTGGCGCCGATACGATGTCATGGTGCTGGCCGAAGGGCGGCTCATGGCATTGCTGGAGCTCTCGCTCGGCGACACGAACGTCGCGCACGCGCTCCACAATGGCGAGCTGAAGCTGCTGGGCCGGTGCGACGCACGCGGCGTGCGGACGCATACGACCTACGCCGAGGCGCGCGACCTGACCGCGGACGACGTCCGCGCCGTGCGGGAGCGGCTCGCCGGCATCCCGGTGAGGGGCCTGCTCTTCGTGGCGCCGCCGGGAAGCGATCCCCTCGATGAGCCCGGGGAGGCGGTATGGCACGAGACGAAGGGAAAGGGCTTCGTGGGGGAGACGCACTTTCGTTCGGCGCTGTTCTCGGCGGGTGAGCGGGGTGATCCTTTCCGGGTCACCCTGCGTGACACGTTCGAGGCCCTGGCGGCCGTGGGGCTGTGGTGCTGGTACTACGCGCCGGACACGGGAACGCGGTTGGAGCTCGCGTCCCGCTCGTGAACGGAGGAGGCCGCCGGTCTGCGATCGGACGATGCGCTGGGGTATGCCGTGGGCGCCGGCTGCCGGTCGCCCGGGGTGGGCAGCCGCCCGCGGCGGCGCAGGTCGCGGACCAAGGCCGCGCGCTCCCGGGCCAGCCGCTCCGCCGCCGCCCGCGCCCGGGCGGCCCCCTCAGGGTCCCCGAGGTCGTCGAGCGCCGTGGCCGCGAAGCGGAGGAAGGCGATGTAGCGCGGCTCAGGGGGATACCAGCGTCCCAGCCCCGCGCGCACCGCCGCCGCCGCTTCCTTTCGGCGGCCGGCACGCACCAGCAGGTTCACGAGCGCGACGCGGGCCTTCACGAACATGGGGTCGAGGCCGAGCGCCGCCCGGTACTCGGCTTCCGCACGTGCCGGCGAGTCCGGCCCGGCCAGGTCGGGCGCCGCCTCCAGGAGCCGGCCACGCAGGTAGCGCGTGTCTGGCCTCAAAGGGTTCAGTTTCTGTGCTTCGTCCAGCGAGCGCTCGGCGGCGCGCATGAGAGACAGGCGTTCTCTGCTTGCCAGCTCGAGCGCGTCCGAGCGTTCGAGCGTCCGGGCGTAAAGCCTGGCCAGATAGAGCCTCGGGCCGTCCATGCCCGGCGCCAGCCGCGCCGCGCGCCGCAGGCGGAGTTCGGCATCGGCCACGGCACCCGTGGCGGCGAGGCGCCGGCCTTCGTCGGCTTCCCGCTGTGCCAGCGCCAAGGCCGCCAGGTGCGAGACGGGTATGAGCCATGCGGCCCAGACGACGAACCGCCACACGCCAGGCCGGACCCGCAGGCGGGCGGGACGCCATCGGGGCATGGGGGCGGAGGTCCGCGTTTCGGCCCCGAGCTGGTCGAGGCGGGCGAGGATCAGGCCGCAGGCGATCAGGATCGGCAGGATATAGAAATTGAAGGTGACCAGGCTGTGCACGGCGGTGGCCGCGAAAGCGGCCGCGAGCCCGCTGGCTTCGAGCTTCGCAGGTACGGGATGGGGCCCGAGGAGAATCCGCCGCCACGTCCAGGCGGCGGCCCCTATGACCAGGAGCGTCAGGACCAGCCCGGGCCAGCCGGCCTCCAGCAGGATCTGGAGATAGTCGTTGTGCGCAAAGAAGCCGCCGCTCGAATCCTCGGGATGCCGGTAGGCGGGATAGAGCAGCCAGAAGGTGCCGGGACCCGTGCCCCACCAGGGGGCGTCGCGCAGCATGGCGAGCGTGGCGTCCCAGATGAGGAAGCGGTCGCCGCCCGCGGCGGCCGGATTGGCGAGGGTGGCGAGCCGGGCGCCCACCACGCCCCCGCGCAGGAGATGCGCGAGCGCCAGCGCCGCAGCCGCGCAGGCGAGGAGAACGGCCGCATCCCGGCTTCGGCCATGCCGGTGAGCGGTCCAGGCGATCATGGCGATCCCGCCGAGATAGGCGAGCAGCGCGCCACGGCTTCCGACGAGCGCCATCGCGAAGCTCGCGATCAGGAACACGGCCGCGAAAGCGGCCGCGCGAATCTGCTCCACCGACGCCGCTCGCCGGCGCAGCCATAGCCCCGCGGCCATGAGCGCACCCAGGTTCAGGAAGGCGGCATGGGAGTTGGGGTTGAGAAAAGCGGATTGCGGCTTGACGCCGAGGATCGTGCCCTCCCATATGCCCCAGAACGCCAATGCCGTCGCGACGGCGAGCAGGCCGAAGACACTCCACCGCCAGGCATGCGCGGGCCGGGGGGCGAGGGCCAGTGCGAAATAGGCAAGGGGCAGGGCGCCCTTCCACCATGCTTCGATGGCGCTCACGTAGGGGACGGGGCTCCATAGCACGCCCAGCGCGAGCCATGCCCACCAGGCCCCCAGGGTGGCCGCGAGGGGCGTGAGGCGCACGGGCGGGCGCGGCCACGCCCCGGGACCCGCCACCGACCAGGCCAGCGCGCCGAGCAGCAGCGCCAGCGAGAGGGCGAAGGCCCACAGATGCACGCCGTTGAAGGCGAGGGACGCCAGCAGGGACGCGGCGGCCAGAGGCATGTGCACAGGATAGTCCCGGCGAAACAAAGAGGCCGGCGCCCAGGCCGGCCTCACAAGCTTGATGACGGTCTGCGGTCAGATGACGTCGTCCACGGTGACGTTGCCGTTGTTGGCGTCATAGGTGATGGACAGGGCACCACCGCTTACGCCCTGATAGGTGTAGGTGCAGACGGTGCCCACGAAGGACGCCACATAATCGATGCCGGCGCCAGACGCCGTGGACGCGGTGGGGGGATTCTGCATGACGCCGTTCCAGACGTTGTTCACGCAGTCGGATGCGTTGGCTGCCGAGGGCCAGCCGGAATTGTTCATGGCAACGGTGGCGCCCTCCATCTGGATCGTGGTGGGCTGTCCCCGCGCCAGCCAGAGGGCATGCGCCAGTGAGACCCCGGCCGCCAGGCCCCCGCCGGCCCCGGCGACCGCCGCCTGATGCGCGTCGTTCGTGACGTTGATGAACCGCGGCAGGGCGGTGGCGGCGAGGATGCCGAGGATGACGATGACGATGACGAGCTCGATGAGGGTGAAGCCTCGTTGTGCCTTTCTCATGGTCTGCTCTCCTCTCGTTGCCGGGGCCGCGGCCCCATCGGGCCTGACGCGGGGCGTCGCCTTGTGACGCGCCGCGGCACGTCCCGGTCGGCGAAGTCCGCGTCGGGCCGTTGACGCCGGTTAGGACTGCAAGAAGCAAGCCATTCTTTCTCTTCCGAAACGCGCGATCGGTGCCATCCGCTCACGGTGCGGGCACGAGCCAGGCGGCGGCCCCGAGCCAGAGCGCCGCGGCGAGCAGCAGCGCCCCCGCGAGCCGCGGGTGGCGGGCCACCAGCCGGTCGGGCCCGTCGTGGGGCACGTCCAGGAAGCGCAGCGCCCGCCGGGTCGAGATCCAGCGGTTGGCCCAGGCCTCGAGGCCCTTGAGGGCGGAGGGCCGCACGAGCACGGCGATGCCTGCGGCGAGCGCAGCCAGGTTCCCGAGCAGCAGGGACACGGCCCAGCCCGTCAGCAGGGCGCCGGCGAGCGGCGCGGGCAGATCCGGCCGCAGGGCGGCGACGAGGCGGGCCTCGTCGTAGGCGGTGGCGAGCCGCCAGGTGGTGTAGAGACTGCCGGCCGCAAGCAGCGCGCCCAGCAGGCGGTGGTGGCGGTAGAGGCGGCGCTCCACGGCGATGGGCCGGTCGAGCGGATGGAGCGCGCGCCGCGTGGAATACCAGCGCCCGAGCCTGGCGTTCACCTTCAGGAAGCTCACCGGGGCGGCCAGCAGCCACAGCCCCGCGCACGCGGCCACGGCCGCCGCGGCGAGCAGCAGGCGGTGGGCGATCTCCAGCGGTTCGAGTCCGATCATGGCGCCTCCCGCTCCTCGCCGGTCTTCCAGCGGTAGGGCTCCATCGGGGCGAGCCGCACGCCGCCGATGCCGTCCACCCTGGGATCGAGGCGCCCGTCGCCGTCGCGGTCGCGCCAGACCACCTCGACCCGGAAGCGCGCCCGCGGCGGGCCCTCGGCCGGCCCCCCCTCGAAGGCCTCGGGATAGCGCACGCGGTAGACCAGCACCCGGCTGCGCCGGTCGAAGTACCAGGAGCCGGCCGGCACGGAAGCAGGGTCGGGGGCATCGAGCTCGCCCACGTAGTTGTGCGGCGTCTCGGCGAGGAGCGCCATGGGGTTGCTGCCCTGGAGCTCGACGACGCTGGCCAGCCCCCGCCGGACCACGCGCTCGGCCACCTCCAGGCCGAGGGCGCTGCGCAGCCCGCCCAGCACCTGCAGCATGGCCACCCGCTCGGCGTCGATGCGGAGCTGGAGCAGCCGCTCGATGGCCACGAACCAGAGCACGGCGAGCAGCGCCACCACGATGACCAGCTCGAGGAGCGAGAAGCCGGCGCCGCGCGCCCCCCTCCCCGGCCCTCCCCCGCTGCGCGGGGGAGGGGGACACCCCCCTCCCCGGCCCTCCCCCCGCGGGCGTGGAGAGGGATGCGGGTTCGGATACCCCCGTCCGGGCTCGTTGCCGTCCACTGTCCACCGCAGGCCGTTCACTGTCGCGCGATCTGCACGAGATCCCACATGGGCAGGAAGACGCCGAGCGCCAGCACCAGCACCAGCACGCCCATCATCACGATGAGGATCGGCTCGATGGTCTGGCTCAGGTTGCGCAGGTCGTAGTCCACCTCGCGCTCGTAGAAGCCGCCCACCTCGTCGAGGAGCTCGTCGACGGCGCCGGTCTCCTCGCCGACGGCGATCATCTGCAGCACGAGCGGGGTGAACAGGCCCGTGGCGGAGGCGGCGCGCAGGAGCGACTCGCCGCGCTCGATGGCGTTGCGCATCATGAGCACGCGCTCGGCCACGAAGGCGTTGCCGGCGCCGCGGGCCACCAGCGTGATGCCCTGGATGATGGGCACGCCCGAGCGCTGCACCATGGCGAAGGCCCTGGCGATGCGCGCGAGCGTGGCCCGCAGGACGATGTCGCCCACCACGGGGAGCTTCAGCTTCCAGCGGTCCCACTGCCGCCGCCCCGCCTCGGACTGCAGCCACAGGCGCACGGCCACCACCGCGGCCACCAGCCCGGCCAGCAGCCAGGGCCAGGCCTGCACGGTGAAGTCCGAGACGGCGATCAGGATCCGGGTCGCCAGCGGCAGCTCGAGGCGGAAGCTGGCGTAGACCCTGGCGAAGGCGGGGATGACGAACAGGTTGACGATCCCGAGCGCGACCGCCATCGCCACGATGACGAAGGTGGGGTAGCGCAGCGCCTGCTTGATGCGGTCGCGCGTCTCCTTCTCGAGCTCGAGGTGGCGGGCGAGCTGCTCGAAGGCCTCCTCGAGGCGGCCCGTGTTCTCGCCCACGTGCACGATGCTCACGTAGAGCGGCGGGAAGATGTCCGGGTGGCGGCCGAGGGCGGTGGCGAGGTCGCGGCCGGACTCGAGCGTGTCGGCGATGTCGTCGAGGGCCGTCGCCATGGTCGGGTTGCGGGTGCTCTCGGCCAGGCCCCGGATGGCGCGGATGATGGGCACGCCCGCACGCGTGAGCGTGTACATCTGGCGGGTGAACATGACGAGGTCGACGAGGTCCGGCCGCCGCGTGCCGAGCCGCTCGCTCAGGGCCGCGAGCGGTCCCTGGCGCTGCGGGGCCTCGACGATCTCCACCGGGACCGCGCCCGTGTTCATGAGCTGGGCGGCGGCGGCCTCGGCGCTGGGGGCCTCGAGGAAGCCCTCGAGGGCGTCGCCGTGGGCGCTGCGGGCGCGATAGCGGAAGCGGGGCAAGGATCAGCCCTCCTGCCCCTCAGCCTGCGCACCGGCGTCGGCGCCGGCCGGGACGGCCGGTGTGGCGGCCGGCGGCTCCTCGATCTCGCCCGCCACGCGCAGCACCTCCTCCAGCGTGGTGATGCCCTGCGCCGCGTAGTCGAGGGCGCAGAGCGCGAGCGGCCGGTAGCCGGCGCTGGCGCGGGCGGCGCGCTCGAAGGCACCCCCGTCGTTGCGGCGCAAGGCGTCGGCGAGCGTCGCGTCCATCTCCAGCAGCTCGTAGACGCCGATGCGGCCGCGGTAGCCCGTGTTGTTGCAGTGGGGGCAGCCGGTGCCGCGGCGCAGCCTCAGGCGTTCGGCCTGCTCGCCCACCGTGGCGCGCAGCCAGGCGAGCTCCTGCGGGTCCGGGGTGTGGTCCTCCGCGCAGGACTCGCAGATGCGGCGCACGAGGCGCTGGGCGATGATGCCGCGCAGCGAGGCGGCGACGAGGTAGGGCTCGCCGCCCATGTCGATGAGCCGCATGGCGGTGGTGACGGCGTCGTTGGTGTGGAGCGTCGAGAGCACGAGATGCCCCGTCATGGCCGCGCGCAGGCCGATCTGCACCGTCTCCTGGTCGCGCATCTCGCCCACCAGCACGATGTCGGGGTCCTGGCGCAGGGCCGCGCGCAGCACGCCGGCGAAGGTGAGCCCGATGCGGAAGTTCACCTGCACCTGGTTGATGCGCGGGATGCGGTACTCGACCGGGTCCTCGACCGTGATGATCTTCTTCTCCGGCGCGTTGAGCTCGCTGATGGCGGCATACAGCGTGGTGGTCTTGCCCGAGCCGGTGGGCCCCGTGACCAGCACCATGCCGTGGGGCCGGTGGATGAGGCGGCGGAAGCGCCGCAGCACGCCGTCCGGCATGCCCAGGTGGTCGAGGTCGAGCAGGCCCGCCGACTGGTCCAGCAGCCGCATCACCACCGACTCGCCATGCTGGATGGGCATGGTCGAGAGGCGCACGTCGATGGAGCGGCCCTTGACGCGGATGTTGAAGCGCCCGTCCTGCGGCAGGCGCTTCTCCGAGATGTCGAGGCCGGCCATGAGCTTGAGACGCAGCACGAGCGCGGGTGCGATGCGCTTCTCGCCCATGACCTGCTCGTGCAGCACGCCGTCGATGCGCTGGCGGATGCGCAGCACGTTCTCGTCCGGCTCGATGTGGATGTCGGAGGCGCCCACGCCGACGGCGTCCTCGAACAGCGAGCGCAGCAGCCGCACCACCGGCGCGTCCGTGACCTCCTCGGCGGCGACGAGCTGCTCGAGGTCGATGCCCGGCGTCTCGGAGAGCTCCTCGTCCAGCTCCTCGGCGAGCGAGCTGATCTCCTCGGTCTTGCGGTAGACGAGGTCGATGGTGCGCATGAGGTCGGACTCGCGCACCACCGCGAGCTTGAGGGGGCGCTTGAGGATGCGGGTGAGCTCGTCGTAGGCGAAGATGTCCGTGGGATCCGCCATCCCGACGAGCAGCGAGCCGTCCTTCTCCTCGGCCAGCACCAGCGCGCGGAAGCGCCGCGCGTAGGTCTCCGGCAGCACCCGCGCCACCTCGGGGCGGAAGCGGTAGTGGCGCAGGTCGATGAAGGGGATGTGGAGCTGGCGGGCGAGGAACTCGAGCAGGCTGTCCTCGTCGATGTAGCCGAGCTCGACCAGGGTGCGGCCCAGCTTGCGGCCGGTGCGCTTCTGCTCCTCGAGCGCGGCCCGCAGCTGCTGCTCGGAGATGACCTTGTTCTGCACCAGCAGGTCGCCGATGCGGATCTTGCGGCGCGGCGGCGCGGGTGTGCTCACGGGCGGACCTCCCGGGTGCTGGCCGGCCGGCCCCTCATTCCAGGGCCTCCAGGCGCTCCTGCACGAACCGGGCCAGGGGCGGGTCGAGGGCGAGGGCCCGCGCGCGCCGGTAGGCCGCGCGGGCCTCCTCGTGGCGGGCGAGGTGCTCGAGGGCTATCCCCAGGCCCACCCACCACCGGCCCTCGCGCGGCTGGCGCGCGAGCGCCGCCCGGTAGGCCTGGGCCGCCTGCGCGGGGCGGCCGGCGCGCTGCTCCAGCGCGCCGAGCAGCCCGTAGAGGGCGGCGTCCCCGCCCGGGAGCGCCTGGCGCAGCGTGGCGATGGCGGCCTCGAGCGCGCCGCGCTGGGCCTGGATCCGTGCGAGCAGGCGCACCAGCGCGCCGTGGCCGGGCTGCCGTGCCAGGGCCTCGCGCAGCACCGCCTCGGCCGCCTCGCGCCGGCCGGCCCGCAGCTCGAGGCGGGCCAGGGCCTCGGCCGACTTGGGGTGCCCGGGCACGGCGGCCATGGCCTGCTGGAAGGCGCGACGGGCGCCGGCCAGGTCGCCCACGCGCAACGCGGCGAGCCCCTGCGCATAGGCCGCCTCGGCGCGCTGCGTGGGTGTGGGGGGCCGGACGCGGCGCTCCATGCGTGGCGCAGCCGCGGGCTCGGCCCGCGGCGGGCCCGCGGCCTTGGCCCCGGCGGGGGCGGCATCCGCCTTCGGGGGACGCCTCTCCTGCGCTTCCCCGCCATCGCTTCCGCGTCGGGCCGTGGGCCCGGGCGCCGTGCGACGGGATGCTCGTGCGGTGGCGGATGGCTGCGGCGGGGCGGGCCTGGGCGCCAGCCGGAGCCACACCTCGAGGCGATGGGGCGCGCCGGCCTCACCGGGCTCCAGCCGGAGGCTCACGTGGCGCACGGGCCGGCGCGTTCCGGCCTCGAGCGCCACGCCGCCGGGGCGGGGCCTGAGGGCCAGGGAGGTGATTTCCTCGCCCGCCGGTGGCGGGATGAGCGACTCGGTGATCGCCGCACCGTCCAGGGTCAGCCGCATGCCCTCGTCGGTGCGCCGTGCGTTCACCCGGGGCACCTCGCCTTCGAGGCGGAGCACGATGCGCACCCGGTCTGGATGGCCGCCGGGGAGGACCTCGATCCCGCTCAGGCGCGCGCGCAGCCTGTCCTCGTCGGCGCTGCTGCCTGCCGCATCGGTCTCCCCGCCACCGCCAGGGGCGGGGGTGCCCGTGTCTTCGGGGGCCTCGACGGCGACGCGGTCCCCGGGGGCTGCGCCGGAGGAGGAGTTAGGCATGGTTCCGGCGGGGACGGACGCCTCGGGGCCGGAAGGGAACGGCAGCGCGCCGTCATGGAGGAGGTACCAGCCCGCGCCGGCGGCGGCGAGGCCCAGCGCCACGAGCAGGCCGAGGACGGTGGCCACGGTGCGGCGGCCATGGGGCGCCTGGGGCGGCGGGGCCACACCCGCGAGGGGATCGGGCGTGCCCGCCTCCGCGCGCTTGCGCGCCTCCAGCTCCCTCAGCATGTCGTTGATGAGGCTCATGGTCGCGATGGCTTCGCTCGGGGCTTGCCGTGTCGGCGCGCTGCGGCCGTCGCCGCGGCTGGCCTCCGCGCCGCCGGGCCCCATGGCATGGGGGCATGGAGGGCGCGCCCGGGGGTGACGCACGGGGGAGGCGAGGCATCCCACAGGGTGGCGGCGCTGCGGCCCCGTGCGCCGGCCGCTGCCTCCAGCTCCCTCAGCATGGCGTGGATGGGGC
Source organism: Gammaproteobacteria bacterium (assembly GCA_026989495.1). Classification (GTDB taxonomy): domain Bacteria; phylum Pseudomonadota; class Gammaproteobacteria; order S144-34; family S144-34; genus S144-34. The sequence continues at coordinate 10,028 of JALSJE010000075.1, forward strand.
TCATCGGAGCGGAAGCGCTAGCCGGGCGGTGCCGTTCCGGTGGTGGGCTGCCTTCGCGCGCATGGCTCAGGCCGGGGTGAGGATCCTGCGCCACCAGGGCCGCGGCGGCTGCGCGTCCTCGGTGTCCGCCACCGCGCGCCGCACGTGGGCGGGGCCGATGCGCCGGTCGCCGCGCCCGAAGCCCACCAGCAGCGCCTTGTGCGCCAGGATGTTCACCAGCCGCGGGATGCCGCGGCTTGAGCGGTGCAGCAGCCGCACCGCGCGCGGCTCGAACAGCGGCGGGCCCTGATAGCCCGCCACCGTGAGCCGGTGCGAGAGGTAGGCGGCGCACTCGGCCTCGTCCATCGGGCGCAGGCGGTGGGAGAAGGTGATGCGCTGGCGGAGCTGGCGCAGGCCGGGGCGGGCGAGCCGCGCGTCGAGCTCGGGCTGGCCCAGCAGCACCACCTGCAGGAGCTTCGCCTTCTCGGTCTCGAGGTTGGTGAGCAGGCGCACGGCCTCCATGCTCTCGTCCGGCAGCGCCTGGGCCTCGTCGATCAGCAGGACCACCCGCCGGCCGGCGCGGTGGAGCTCCACCAGCCGGGCGGTGATGAGCTTGAGCAGGCGGTGCTGGCCCAGGTTGCGCGGGAAGCGCAGCCCCAGCTCCTCTGCCACCGCCAGCCGCAGCGCGTTCGGGTTGAGGAAGGGGTTGGGGATGTAGGCGGTCTCGGCCTCGCGCTCGAGGGCGTCGAGGAGCTTGCGGCACAGCAGGGTCTTGCCCGTGCCCACCTCGCCCGTGAGCTTGAGGAAGCCTTCGCCGGCGCGCAACGCCACCAGCAGCACGTTGAGGGCCTCGCGGTGGCTGGCGAGCTCGAAGTAGTAGCTGGTGTCGGGCGTGAGCGTGAAGGGAAGCTCGCGCAGGCCGTAGTGCCCGAGGTACATCGCCGCCCACCTCATGGTGCGCCGCCGCGCTCCAGGCGGCGGATGCGCTCGGCGGCCTCTCGCAGCGTGCGTGACCAGTCCGCGCCGCCGTCCACCACGACGGGACGCAGCAGGATCACGAGCTCGCTCTTCCTGCTCGTGCGCTTCTCGTGGCGGAACAGCCGGCCCAGACCGGGCAGGCCGCCCAGGCCCGGCGTGCCGGCCCGGCTGTCCCGGATCGTGTTCTGCATCAGGCCGCCGATGACGATGACCTGCCCGCTGCGGGCGCGCACGATGGTGTCCACCTCGCGCACGGTGCTCTTGGCGAGGGGAAGCTCCTGGAGCTGTCCCGCGACGGTGATCCGCTTGGTCTGGTCGCTGACCTCGCTCACGGTGGGATGGATGTGCAGCACCACCTCGCCGTCCTCGCCGATCTGGGGGGTGACGTCGAGGGCGATGCCGGAGAAGAAGGGGGTGAGGACGATGTTCGGCGTGACCGCCGTGGAGACGCCCACCACGGCTGTGGAGGAAACGTTGGTGACGAAGAACTCGTCGGTGCCCACCTTGATGACGGCCTTCTGGTTGTTGAGGGTGGCCACCCGGGGGCTGGAGAGCACATGGACCTCGCCCTGGCTCTCGAGCAGCTCGATGAAGGCGTTGAAATCGCCGGTGCGCACTGCCAGCGAGAAGATGCCGCCGAAGGCGGAGGTCCGGGTGCCCGACGGCAGGCTGGGAGAGAGCGGGCTCAGCTCGCCGGTGCTGCCCGCCGTGCCGGACTTGCCGCTGTCGAAAAAGCTCCCGCCGCCGGTCTGGCCGAGGAGGCCGTAGCGGTTCGCGCCGGGACCGAGCAGCGCGCCCCAGTTGATGCCGCTCTGGTAGCCGTCGTCGAGTGCCACCTCCAGGATCTTGGCCTCCAGGATCACCTGGCGTGTGAGGCGGGCGCGCACCTCCTCGAGGAAGCGTTCCACGGCGCGCAGCGCCTCCGGATAGGCGCGCACGACCACCGTCCCGCTCTCGCGGTTGATCACCACCTTGCCGTACTTCTCGCCGCCCACGATGAGGCCGATGGCCGTCTCGAGCTCGGTCCATATGTCGGACTCGCTCCGGGTCTCGATGTAGGTGCTGGTGGTGGTGAGGCCGGACTGGTCGGTACCCGCACCGGCGGCGGTGCCTGCGGCCGTGCCGATGCCCGAGCCGTATCCATACCCGTAGCCGCCGAAGGCGCCCAGGTAGGCGGCGGGGTTCTCGGTCACCTGGCCCGAGCTGACGCGCGTCTGCGACTTGCCTTCCCGCGCGAGGTTGAGGAAGTCGACGCGGAAGGTGCGCGTGCGCGGCGCGATCGGCAGCACGATCCAGCCCGAGGCGATGCGCCGGTGCTCGTAGCCGTAGACCTCGCGGACCGCTTCCAGCACCTCGGCGATGGTGACGTTGCGCAGGCTGAGCGTGATGCGGCCCTTGACCTCCGGATGGACGACCATGTTGATGTCGGTTCCCTCCACGAGGCCCAGGAAGAAATCGCGAGCCGGCATCCCGCGCACGGCCACGTCGAAGCGGGGAGCCGCGGCGGCGGCGTCGGGTCCGGCCGCCTCGGCGCGCACGGGCGGCAGCAGGGCCTCGGCCACCTCGGGCGGGGGGGTGGGGGGCGCGGGGGGGCGGGCGGCGGCCTCCGCCGCACGCTCGAGGGACTCGGCCGCGGCGCGGGCGCCCTCGCCCCGCGGCGGGTTGGCCTGGCAGCCTGCGACGAGCAGCAGCGTGACGGCGGCCGCCACGAGGCCCGCGGTAGCGCCCAGGGATCGCAGCAAGCTCATGAGCCCTCTCCCTCCCGTTGCATCGGCCGCGGCCGCAGACCCCGCGTGCGGACCAGCCGCAGCGTCAGGCGGCCGCCATTGCGCGCCAGGACAACCCTGTGCCTCTCGATCGCGATCACGCGCGCCCCGTCTACCTGCTCGCCCACACGCACCGTGCGCCCGTTGATCACCGCCCGCGGGCGGCCGGGGCCGAGGAAGACGGCGCTCAGCCTGAACGCCCGGCCCTTGGCGCCGGCCGCGGCGGGTGGGGCCGTGTAGGCCGGCGGCCGGGTGGGGTCGGCGAGCGGCGGCTCCCCGGCGGAGACCGCCGCGGCCGCCACGAGCAGCGCGACGGCAACTGGCCTCGTCGTCTCAGGCACCGATCCAGCCCTCCTCCAGGCTCAGCGTGTGCACGTCGATGCGCACGCGGGCCTCGGGGTAGCGCTCGACGCGCACCATCACCCCGTCCCAGAAGAAGCGCCACCGCAGGCCTTCCAGGGCCTGGAGGTAGCGCAGCGCGTCGAGGAAGCTTCCCTCGAGCTCGAGGCGCAGGTCGTGGCGCCAGATGCGCGGCATGTCCGCCCCGGCCCGCACCTGCTGTGTTCCCTGCCCATCCGTGGCCGCCTTGCCCTCCCCCTCGCCGGGCGCGGGCTCGATCAGGGGACGGCGGCCGCGGTTCTCCAGGCGCAGCAGCCGCAGGCCCCGGTCTCGGGTGAGCATGGCCTCGAGCACCCGCGCCATCTCCCGCGGCGGAATGAGGTCCACGGTGAGGCGCCGCAGCGCCGCGTCGGTCTCGGCGATGCGTTCCTGCAGCGCACGCAGCCGCGCACGCAGGGCCGCGTCGGGGTCCTCGCGGTGGCGGCGCAGGATGGCCTGTGCCTCCCGGTCGAGGGCGGCGATACGGGCGCTGGCCTGGGCGATGGCGGCTTCGGCGGCCCTGCGGCTGCGCTCGAGCGGGGCCATGAGCGTCTGCTCCCACAGGACGTACAGCACCGCGACGAGCGCGAGGAAGAGCAGCACGCGCTCGCGCAGGCTGAGCGCGTCGATGCGCGCGGCCAGGGCCTGGAGCCGCTCCTTCACGAGCCTTTGCCTTCCTGCGCCGGCGTCTTTCCTACGCGCAGCACGAAGTCCACGCGCCGCGGCGCCTCCTGCGGGCGCTCGATGACCAGGCGCTCGAAGGTGCGGCCGGTGTACGCCACCTCGGCGCCCAGGGCCCGCACCAGCCGCGGGACCAGCTCGGCCTTCAGGGCGCTGCCCTCGAGCAGGAGGGCAGAGCCGCCCTCGCCCACCGCCACGGTGCGCAACCACAGGCCGGGCACGCGCCGGCGCGCGAGCGCCTCCAGGTAGGGCGAGAGGCCTTCGGTGTTGCCGAAGGCGCCGCTCTCCAGGCCCGCCACCACGCGGCGCTTGGCCGCGAGCTCGCGCTCGAGCTGCGCGACGCGCCTGGCCAGCGCCTCGTCCCGCTTGCGGGGCGGATACTGTTGGGCGAGGCGCTCGATCCGTGCGGCGCGCTCGGCCACCTGCCGCTCCAGGCGCGCGCGCTCGCCCTCCAGGTGCGCGAGCTGGAGGCGCGCGTAGGCGTACATGAGCCCCAGCCCCGCCAGCACCAGCGCCCCGGCCTGGGCGATCGCCACGGCCGAGAAGACGCGCCGCTCGCGCCGGAAGATCGGCTGGTAGAGATTGATCTGCTGCCTCACAGGCTGCGCTCCTCGGTGCGCAGGGCCCCGCCCACCGCTTCCAGCGCCAGGGCCTGGACGCGTGGCTCGACCGGCGCGGGGGGCGTCAGAATTTCGTTCAGATCCACCGTTTCGGCCGCAAGCCCCAGAGCCTCATGCAAATGTTCTGCCAGGCTGCGCGCGTCCCCCTCGAAGGGCGCCACGGCCACGCGCGTGATCGGGGCCTTGCGGAAGGCGCTGTCGTAGTAGTCGAGGGAGCGCTGGACCTCCAGCGCCAGGGTGTCGTGCAGGGCGTCGGCAGCCGGCGTGCCGCCCGCCTGCGCTGGCCCGGCCGAGCCGAACTCCACGTTGCGCGCGAGCTGGATGGCATCCTGGCGCACGATGAGGATGAGGCCCTCGCCCGCGCGCAGGCGCACGAAGGCGAGCCCCTGCTCGGCCCCGGGCAGGTGCGCGGCCACGTTGCGCAGGGCGAGCTCGACGATGTCGATGGCCTGCAGCTCGAGCCCGGACGCCGCCACGAGGTCCACGTGCGCCTGCACCGCTTCCACGCGGGCGGCCACCACGTACATGGGCCGGCCAGGCCGCTCGTCGCCGGGCACGTCGAAGACGTCGATGACGGCATCGTCGATGTGGTAGTCGAGCAGGTCCCGCACCTGCCAGCGCACGGCCGCGCGCAGCTCCTCGGGCGGCACCGCCGGCGCCTCCACCTGCAGCAGCTGGTAGGCGCCGGGCTCCATCACCACCACGCAGTCCGATCCGGTGAGGCCGTGCTCGCGCACCAGGGCCTGCAAGGTCTCGCGCCGGGCGCCGGTCTCGGGGCTGCAGGCCCGGAAGGTGCAGGCCGCGAGCCGCACCCGGCCCGCCTCACGGCGCACGTGAGCGAAGGCGATGCCTTCCGGGAGGACGCACAGACCCGTGAGCCCGTCCGCCGCCCGACGACGCCTCAGGAAGCCGAACATGCGCGTGCTCCTCGTGGCTGCGGGCCGGGCGGGCAAGGGAAAGCTGGGGAAAGGCGGGCAATGCGCCGGACGGGTGTCGGCGAGACGGGCCGCGAGTGGTGGCGCAGGCTCATGCGCGAGCCGTTTGCATCCCGAATATCCGAGCCTGAACGTAAGTTATCGTAAGGCCCAGCATAAGGTTGTCACAACAATATATTGTTGTCAAACGGAATATGCCGGGAAGCGCTGACCAATCCGCTGCGCGGATTGGTCAGCGCTGAGGTGCTTCGCGGTCCATTTCGATTTTTCGGTTGTCGTCATGCACTTCCCTGTGCATGGGCCGTCCCGCGGCCGTCCCTGGCCGCGGGGAAGCCCTGAAAAATCGGATTTTTCAGAGCTTCCGGCGATTTTCAGGGCTTCCGTCATGATTGCGGCGAGCTTGTCATGACGGCCGGCGCGTGAGCGTGCGTAGAAGCTGTCTCGGAAACCCCCGTGGGTCGCGACCGTGGCTATTCCGGTCCAGGACAAGGCGCGCCGACCGAGCGTGGCGGGGACCACGCGAGGGAGGCGCAACGCCGTCATGGGCCGGGATCGCCCGGTCCCCGAAGGGGTTGCGGCCGGACCGCGGCCGTCCGGTCGGCGAACGCGATGCCTTCCTCCCATCCTTCGATCATCAGCCCGGTGCGCGGTCCGGCCCGCAACGCGGCCCGCGCGGGATTAATGGGATGGTCCGCCCCCCGTTCCCAACCGTCGGCTACGCTCGACGGGCGTAAAGAAGCCGCGGGCATGGGGCCCGGGCACGAGACGGGATCCGGGAGGCGGACCAT
>JALSJE010000076.1 GCA_026989495.1 Gammaproteobacteria bacterium
TTTCAGCCCTTCCTGCCGAATTTGGACGGCGGTCGGCCCGTCCGGAGCCCTGCCCCTGGCATGGCCGCGCGCACAGGGCGCAGAAGCGCCGCGCAGCGGCGCGGAGACCAGTGGCGCGGCAAGCGCGACCTGTCCCCCGCGCTCACGGCGCCGCCACGAGCCAGGCGGAGAGCGGACGGATGCGGCGCCAGAAGCGGCGCAGGCCGGCGCGGTCCAGGCGCCAGCGCCGACCGTCACCGGTGACGAGCTCGAGCCGCGCGAGCGCCCCTGTGCGCAGGGCCTCGAGCGCGGGCGCCAGCCATTCGGCCTCCACCGCCTCCACCCAGCCGCGCCACCCCGTCTCGTCGCCGTAGGCCGCGTCCCAGGCGCCCCGCCCGCCGAGGGCGACCACGTGCCCGCCCTCGGCCGCGCGGGCACGCCACGCCTCGAAGCCGGCCGGCAGGTCCTCCACGGCCGCGCCCGCCCGCCGGCCCAGGGCGCGGGCCTCGGGCGCATCGCTCCAGACGGCCCGAGGAAGACGCCTGGGCTCGGGCGGGGCACCCCCGCCCCACAGCCATACCCCGTTGACCGCTGGCCGGCCGGCGGCCTCGCGCGCGGCATTGGCCGGGTGGGCGTGCAGCAGCATCTGTGCCTCCGTGAGCGCCCGCCGCCAGGCGCCGGTCTCCGGGCCCGAGGGAAGCCCCAAGGCCACGTCCCGACCCGCCACGGCCCAGGGCGGCGCGGCTTCGAGGCCCGGGTCGGCCTCCAGGGCCAGGTACCAGCGGCCAGGGCACGGTGCGAGCAGCCGTGCGCCCAGGGGCCGGAAGGCCTCGGCCACCGCTTCGGCCAGCGCACGGGCCTCATCCAGGGTGAGGCCAAGGGTGCCGGCATGGAACAGGAGCAGGCGGTCCTGGTCCGGGCGCAGGTGGATGGGGTCGACGCGCAGCCAGGCGGGCGCCACCTCGTTCGTCAGGTCCTCGCCGGCCGTGAGCGCCGCCAGCCCCCCTGGGCTGGGCGGGCAGCCGAAGGCCTCCAGCGCCGCCGCGGGGGGTGCAGCCGCTGCCTGGCGGGCCTCGCCCACCCGGTCGCTGCGCGCAAGGAGCCGCTCGAGCTCCGACGCTCGCGGCGGCTCGACCACCCCGCCGCGCACCGGCCCGAGCAAGGCCGGCGCGGCGAGGATCAGCGTGGGGGCCGGCACGGCCGCCCCCTCAGCCCCGGGCCTCGATCTCCCCCAGGATGGCCGAGCGTACCGCCTCCAGGGTGGCGTCCACGGTGCGCACCCGGTCCCCGGCCTGGCGGATGGCGATGTCCGGGTCCTTGAGGCCGTGGCCGGTCAGGGTGCAGACCACCTTGCTTCCGGGCCGGATGCGTCCCGCGCGGATGTCGCGCAGGGCGCCGGCGAGCGAGGCCGCCGAGGCAGGCTCGCAGAAGATACCCTCCTCCTGGGCGAGCAGGCGCTGGGCGGCGAGGATCTCCTCGTCCTCCAGGGCGTCGAACCAGCCGCCGGACTCGCGGCTCGCAGCCCAGGCCTTGTCCCAGCTCTGGGGGTTGCCGATGCGGATGGCGGTGGCCACGGTCTCAGGCTCGGCCACGGGGCCACCGCGGACGAAGGGGGCCGCGCCCGCGGCCTGGTAGCCCACCATGACCGGGCGGCTGTTGACGATGCCGTGCTCGTAGTATTCGGTGTAGCCCATCCAGTGGGCGCTGATGTTGCCGGCGTTTCCCACCGGCAGGCAGTGGTAGTCGGGCGCGCCCTCGAGCTCCTCGACGATCTCGAAGGCCGCCGTCTTCTGGCCCTGCAGCCGGTAGGGATTGATGGAGTTGACGATGGTGACGGGCGCCTCCTCGGCCACCTCCTTGACGAGCTGCATGCCGGCGTCGAAGTTGCCCCGGATCTGGAGCACCACCGCCCCGTGCATCATGGCCTGGGCGAGCTTGCCGAGGGCGATCTTGCCGTCCGGGATCAGAACGAAGGCGGTGATGCCGGCGCGGGCTGCGTAGGCTGCCGCCGAGGCGGAGGTGTTGCCGGTGGAGGCGCAGATGATGGCGCGTGCGCCCTCCTCCACCGCCTTGGTCACGGCCACCGTCATGCCCCGGTCCTTGAAGGAACCGGTGGGGTTTAGGCCCTCGTACTTGACGTAGAGGTCGGCGTCGAGCCCCAGGCGGCGGGGGATGTTGTTGAGCCGCACCAGCGGCGTGTTGCCCTCGCCGAGGGAGATGACGCGCGTGTCGTCGCGCACCGGCAGACGATCACGGTAGCGCTCGATGAGTCCGGTGTAGCGTGTCCTGAATGGCATATGTAAAGTGTACGGAAACTCTGGTCGATCCGCTGCGCGGATCGATCAGCGCGATGGCGCTTCGCGGTCCATTTCGATTTTCCGGTTGTCGTCATGCACTTCCCTGTGCATGGGCCGTCCCGCGGCCGTCCCTGGCCGCGGGAAAGGTCTGAAAAATCGGATTTTTCAG
>JALSJE010000077.1 GCA_026989495.1 Gammaproteobacteria bacterium
CGGCAGGGTCCAGAATCTGAAGGAAACTCTGATCAATCCGCGCAGCGGATTGATCAGAGTTTCCTTTCTGAGATGGCTTCCAGAGGTGCGCGGGCTCCGGCCGCCACTCCCCCCACGTCCGCAGGGAAGACGCGCCCCGCGCCCTGCCGTATAGTTGACTTCCCCAGTAGGAAATGGAACGGAGACGCCTGTGGCCGCGACCGCCCGCAACCGCCTCGCCCGGGAGACCAGCCCCTATCTGCTCCAGCACGCGGACAACCCCGTGGACTGGTACCCCTGGGGCGAGGAGGCCCTCGCCCGGGCCCGGGCCGAGGACAGGCCCATTCTCCTCTCCATCGGCTATTCCGCCTGCCATTGGTGCCACGTGATGGCCCACGAGTCCTTCGAGGACCCGGAGACGGCGCGGGTGATGAACGATCTGTTCGTGAACATCAAGGTGGACCGCGAGGAGCGGCCCGACCTCGACCGCATCTACCAGACCGCCCACCAGCTCCTGACCGGCCGTCCCGGCGGCTGGCCGCTCACGGTCTTTCTGACACCGGACGACCTCGTGCCCTTCTTCGCCGGCACCTACTTCCCGCCCGAGCCCCGCCATGGGCTGCCTGCCTTCCGGGACCTGCTCCGGCGCGTTGCCGGCTTCTACCGCAGCCACCGCGAGGAGATCCGCGCCCAGAACACGCGCTTCCTGGCCGCGCTGCGCAGCCTGGAGCCCGAGCCCGCCCCGTCGGGCCGGGCGCTCGACGCCGCCCCCCTGGAGGTGGCCCGCCGGCAGATCGAGCGCGACTACGACCCGTCCCATGGCGGCTTCGGGCCCGCGCCCAAGTTCCCGCACCCGACCCACCTGGTGCGGCTGCTGCGCCACTGGGCCGCCTCGGCCGCCCACGGCGAACCCGACGCCCGCGCCCTGCAGATGCTCACCCACACCCTCGACGCCATGGCCCGCGGGGGCCTCTATGACCAGCTCGGCGGCGGCTTCTACCGCTACTCGGTGGACGCGCGCTGGGAGATCCCCCATTTCGAGAAGATGCTCTACGACAACGGCCAGCTGCTGGCCGTCTACGCCGATGTCTGGGCTGCCACGGGCCGGCCCCTCTACCGGCGCGTGGCCGAGGAGACCGCAGCCTTCCTGCTGCAGGAGATGTGCGCCCCCGAGGGCGGCTTCGCCGCCGCGCTGGACGCCGACAGCGAAGGCGGCGAAGGGGCCTGGTACGTGTGGACACGGGAGGCGGTCCACGAGGCGCTCGGCGACGAGGCCCTGTGGCCGGTGGCCGAGGCCGCCTTCGGCCTCGACGGCCCGCCCAACTTCGAGGGACGCTGGCACCTCGTGCTGCGCCGCGGCCCCGAGGCGCTCGCCCGCCACCTCGGCCTCGACGCGCGAGAGGCCGCGCGCCGGCTCGAGGCCGTGCGCGAGCGCCTGCTCGCCGCACGCGGGCGCCGGCCCCGCCCCGGGCGCGACGACAAGGTCATCGCCGCCTGGAACGCGCTCGCCATCCAGGGGCTCGCGCGCGCGGCGCGCCACCTGGACCGCGAGGATCTCGCCGCCGCCGCCTGCGAGGCGCTCGACTTCATCCGCGCGCGCCTGTGGCGCGACGGGCGGCTGCTCGCCGTATGGAAGGACGGCCGCGCGCGCTTCCCCGCCTACCTCGACGACCACGCCTTCCTGCTCGCCGCGGTGCTGGAGCTCATGGCCGTGCGCTTCCGGCGCGAGGACCTGGACTTCGCCACGGCGCTGGCCGACCGGCTGCTCGAGGGCTTCGAGGACCGCGAGGCCGGCGGCTTCCGCTTCACCGCCACCGACCACGAGCGGCTCATCCACCGCCCGCGCCCCTTCGCCGACGACGCCATCCCCGCCGGCAACGGCGTGGCCGCCTGGGCCCTGCAGCGACTGGGACACCTCACGGGCGAGGCCCGCTACCTGGCCGCGGCCGAGCGCACCCTGCGCGCGGGCTGGGGCCTGCTGGAGCAGAGTCCCTACGCCTGCGGCTCCCTGCTGGACGCGCTGGAGGAGCGCCTGTGGCCTCCACAGCTCGTGGTGGTCCATGCCCCGGCGGCGGCGCTGCCGGCCTGGGAGGCGGCCCTGCGGGGCTACGCGCCCCGGCGGCTCGCGGTGCGCATCCCCCTGGAGGCGGCAGACGACCTCCCGGGACCGATGGCCGCGCCCGCGGCGGCCAGGCCCGACGGCGCCGCCCACGTCTGCACGGGCACGCACTGCCTGCCGCCTGCGCGCTCGCCCGAGGCGCTCGCCGGGCTGCTCGCGCGTGAGGCCGCGGCGGCCGCGGCACCGCCCCCGCCAGATCCCTGAGCGCACGGTCTGGCGTCTCCGGCCGCGGTGGGCTAGAGTGCCGCCCCGTGCGGATCAGCCACCACACCATCACGCTGCGCACGGGCGAGGGAGTGGCCTTCCACGACCTCACGCCGCGGCTGCGCGAGCTGGTCACCGCCGCCGGGCTGCGCGAGGGGCTCGCCGTCGTGAGCTGCGGCCACACCACCACCGCGCTGGTGGTGAACGAGAACGAGCCGCGGCTGCTCGAGGACCTGCGCCGCTTCCTCACGCGGCTCGCCCCGCCGGGTGCCGGCTACCTCCACGACGACATCGAGCTGCGCGACTGCCCGCCGGACGAGCCCCGCAACGCCCATTCGCACCTCGCCGCCATGCTGCTCAACAGCACCGAGGTCATCGCGGTGACCGGCGGCGGGCTCGCGCTCGGCACCTGGCAGTCGCTGCTGCTCGTCGAGCTCGACGGTCCGCGCGAGCGCACCGTGCGCGTGCAGCTTCTCGGCGAGCGGGAACCCGCGACCTAGGGATGCGATCTGAACAATGGGAGTCCGCCCGGAACGAGACAGAGGAGACGCGCCCATGCGCACACACACCGGATCCCGCCGCCGCGATGCGCCGCCGGGCACCCTTGCCCGGACCGCGGCCGCCCTGCTCCTGCTGCTCGCCGCGGGCGCGGCCCGCGCCGTGGCGGTGCCGGGCCCCCTCGTGGACACCGCGTGGCTGGCCCGGCACCTCGACGAGGTCCTCGTGATGGACGTGCGCGGCGATCCCCGCACCTATGCCATCCCCCCGCGCTGGCAGCGCGACCCGCGCAGCGGGCGCCGCTTCCTGGTGCAGCTCGGGGGGCACATCCCGGGGGCCGTGCTCGTCGAGTACAAGCGCGTGCGCGCCGAGCGTGTCATCGACGGGCGCAGGGTACAGAAGATGCTCCCGCCGCGCGCGGCCTTCGAGAAGCTGATGCGCGGGGCGGGGCTCGATCCGGGCGAGGCCGTGGTCATCGTCACCGAAGGCTACGGCCCGGGCGACATGACCATCGCCACGCGTGTCTACTGGCAGCTCAAGTACTACGGCCACGACAACGTGGCCATCCTCGACGGGGGGCTCCTCCAATGGCTGCTGGAGGGCCGGCCGGTGGAGACGGCGCGCCCCAAGGTGCAGACCGGGCGCTGGAAGGCCGGCGCCGGGCGCCGCGAGCTGCTCGCCACCAGCGAGGACGTCGCGCAGGCCATGAAGGCGGGCGATGTCCAGCTCGTGGACAACCGTGCGCTCGCCCAGTACTTCGGCCTCGGCAAGCCGCCCTATGTCTATGCTCATGGCCATATCCCGGGCGCCAAGGCCTTCCCCAACGAGCTCTTCGTCTCGGGTGAGCAGGGCGGCGCACGCTTCCTGCCGCCCGAGCGCCTGCGGGCGCTCGCCAGGCGCCTCGGCATCGATCCGGAGCGGCCCACCATCACCTACTGCAACAGCGGGCACCTCGCCTCCGGCGGCTGGTTCGTCCTGCATGAGCTGCTCGGCAACCGCAAGGCCCGCCTCTACGACGGCTCCATGCACGAATGGACCCTGGAGGGCCGGCCGGTCGCGACCGTGGAGGACGGGCGATGAGGCCCGCCGTCCGCCTGGCGGCGGCCGCCGCCGCGACCCTGCTGCTCGCCACGGGCGCGGCGCTCGGCTCGATGCACCCCACGCGCCTGCTCGCCGAGCGCCTGCTCGCCGATGTGGACGACGCCACGTGGATCGCCGAGGGCACGGGCCGCAAGGTCCTCTATGTCATCATCGACCCCAACTGCCCCTACTGCCACAAGCTCTGGGAGCGGCTGCGCGGACCGGTCGCCAGGGGCGAGCTGCAGGTGCGCTGGATCATCGTGGGCTACCTCACCGCGACCAGCCCGGGCAAGGCCGCCGCCATCCTCCAGGCCGAGGACCCCGTCGAGGCCCTGCGCGTCAACGAGGAGGACTTCGGCTTCCGCGACGAGGACCCGGGCGGCGGCATCGAGCCGCTGCCCGAGGGCGAGATCCGTGAGCAGACACGGCTCGTGCTGGCCGCCAACCTCTCCCTCATGCAGCAGCACAACCTCTTCGGCGTGCCGCTCGCCTTCTTCCGCGCCGCCGACGGGCGCGGCTTCATGTTCGAGGGCGCCCCGCCGCCCGACGTGCTCGAGGAGATCCTCACCCTGATCGCCGAGGAGCCGGAAGGGAAGCCGCAGGGCTGAGGCGTCGTGGCCCTGCTCTGGCGCCGCGAGGCGGGCGGGCGCCGCTACGAGCTGCGCGCGGCGGGCCGCACGCTGCGGCTCTACACCGACGGCGTCCTGCATACCGCCTGGAACCCCGCGCGCCCCTTCGCGGGCCATGTGTGGGACCTCCTCGTGCTGCCCGCCTTTCTGCTGGAGCCGCCGCCCCGGCGCGTGCTGGCGCTCGGCGTCGGTGGCGGGGCCGCCATCCGCACCCTGCGCGAGCGCCTCGCGCCCGAGAGCGTCGTGGGCGTGGATCACGACCCGGTCCACCTGCAGGTGGCACGCCGTTTCTTCGGCGTGCGCGGACGCGGGGTGCGGCTCGTGCGCGCCGACGCCCGGGACTGGGTCGCCGCCTGGAACGGGCCGCCCTTCGACCTGGTGATCGACGACCTCTTCGGCGGACGCGGCGAGCCGCAGCGCGCCGTCGCCCCGGACACGGCCTGGCTGATGGCGCTCGCGCGGCTCGTCTCGGCCACGGGCGCGCTGGTGGTCAACTGCGTGAGCGCCCGCGAGCTCGCCGGCTGCGGCTGGCGCCTGAGCCCGGGCCTGCAGCGGCGCCTGCCCGGGGCGCTCGCGCTCTCGACCCCGAGGGAGGAGAACGCCGTCGGTGCCTTCTTCCGCCACCCCATCGCGGCGCGTGACCTCTGGCGCGCGCTCGAAGGGCAGCCCGGCCTCGACCCCCGCCGCACCGCCGCCCGCCGGCGCTACCGCGTGCGCCGTCTCGCGCCGGCCGCGTGAGCGGCGCCCTTGCGGCGGGGCGCGCTGGCGAGGAGACTCCCCCGCACGGGCCGGCCGCTGAACCGCAGCCGGCCCCTCCGCGACGGAGAACGGGAACGGCCACGGCACCAAGGGAGGAGGGCACGCCATGATCCGCACCGTTCTGCTCGCCGCCGCGCTGCTGATCCCCGCGGCGGCCCAAGCCCAGATGCACTACCTCGAGCGCAAGCCGGCGGGGGCCGCCGCCGATCTCGCCATCACAGGCCTGCGGCTGGAGGCGGCCGAGGCCACGGTGCCCACCGGCTTCGGCTTCCACTTCCGCATCGCCAACCTCGGCGACGCCGCCGCAGAGGGCGCGCGCCGCGACGGCGTGCTGCGTATCGTCTTCTACCTGACGAAAGACCCGCGCCGCCCGCCCTCAGGCCCTCTTTCGCCGCTGCGCCGCGGCGAGTTCCAGCCCGGGCGCCCGCTCGGCCGCTCGGGCATCGTCGGCCTGCCCTTCCGGATCCCGGCCGGCTTCCGCGGCCGCGAGACCGCCCGCGCGGTGCGCCTGCCCGCGGGAATCAAGCCGGGCCGCTGGTGGTTCTGCGCCATGATCGATCCCGACGACGTGGTGCGCGAGCGCAACGAGGCCAACAACATCCGCTGCCGGCCCCTGCGCATCGTCTCCGCAGGCGGCGCCTCGGCCGGCCGGCGGCAGGCCGAGCCGGCCCGCAGGCCGCACCGCCACGGGCGCGACGGAAAGGACGGAAAGAAGGACACCGGCCGCGAGATCGCCCGCGCCATCCTCGAGGACCTGCTTGAGCGCAAGGACCGAGACGGCTCGCCCGAGGCGCTGGAGCGCCCCGGCGGGCGGCACGGGCGCGAGAGACCGCCCGCGCAGGCCCGCAGCGAGGAGCCGCCCCCCTCGCCCTGCGCCCTCGACGGCCCGCTGCCGAACCTGCGGCCTGCCGGCGTCAAGACCGGCTCCAGGCTCTCGCGCTCACGCCGGAACCGGGCCTACGCGGCGGTGCGCAACCGCGGCCGCGGCACGGCACCGGCCTACGACGGCGATTGCGGCTACCGGATCCACGTGGTGCTCTCGCGCAGCGGCGAGGTCACCATCCCGGCCGCCGGCGGCTACGGTGACGACACCCACGTGGTCCTCGACGTGGCGGGCGGGCGGGCGCTCGCGCCCGGCGAGCGCTTCGCCGCCCGCCCCAGGGACAGCGTCCTCGACCTCTCGGGCGTGCCGCGCGGGCGCTACTGGCTGTGCGTGGTGGCCGACCCCGACAACGGCGTGCCGGAGTCCGACGAGACCGACAACGTCCGCTGCGAATACCGGGTCTCGGTCGACTGACCCGCCGCGGGAAGGTCGCGTGCGGAAGGATCGCGAGCACCGCCCCGGGCGTCCGGGGTGCCGGGGCGGCGGGCGCCGCCGCAGCCCCCCCAGGGGCTCAGACGAGCGCCGGGGCGGCGAGCTTGGCCGCCGGCCTCAGGCGGTAGTAGCGACGCAGGGCCCGGGTGGCGCGCTGGCCGCCCGCACGCCCCTCGAGCAGCGCCTGGTGCAGCGCGCGGCAGAAGCCCGCGGCCGCCTCGCTTGCCCGGCGGTAGCGCCGGGCGGCCCCGGCATCGAGCCGGGGGTCGAAGCGCACCGCCCGGAACAGGCGCGCCCACAGGTCGCCGGGCACGTGGCCGCCGTGCTGCTCGGCCGCGAGCGAGAGCCCCACGGCGTACTTGTCCACCTCGGCCTGAAGCTCCAGCTCGAGCAGGCTCACGGGGCAATCGGCGCCCGCACGCCAGGCGAGATAGACGAAATGGCTCACCCCCTCGAGCACGGTGCAGAAGGTCTCGAGGTTGCCCGCGTGCAGGTGCCGGAGGGGGCTGTCGGCCTCGAAGCGGGCCAGCAGGTCGGCGTCCAGATAGAGACTGAGCTCCAGCGTCTCCTCGTCGTCCTGGCGCACGAGGAGCTTCTCGGAGCAGTCGCGCCCCTTCCCACCCTCGAGGATGCGCGCGAGCCGCGCGTCCGTGATCAGGAATTCGCGCACGTCGTGCGGGACCTCCACCTCGTAGAGGTCCTCCAGCCGCCGCTGCAGCTCGCGCACCGCCTCCGTCATGGCCCTCGCCCGCCTTTGCGGATCTGCCGCATCACTATAGGAAACTCTGATCAGTCCACCGCGCGGATCGATCAGCGCGATAGTGCTTCGCGGTCATTCTGATTTTCCTTGAGTCGTCATGCACTTCCCTGTGCATGGGTCGTCCCGCGGCCGTCCCTGGCCGCGGGGAAGCTCCGAAAAATCGGATTTTTCAGAGCTTCCTATACCGGTATCGGCCTCGGACGGGGCGGCCTGAAGGGCGCGTTCAGGCCAGGCGCTCGAAGGTGTAGGTGCCGCCCCGGCGGCGCACGCGTACGCGGTGGTGCGGCTCCACCTTCTCCTCGCCGTCGGCGAGGTCGATGCGCCAGCCGCCCACCACCACGCGGCCTTCGTGGGGTATGCCCACGTGCAGCAGCCCGAGCTTGCCGTTGCTGCGCGTCTCCAGGGTCAGCGTGCGTGTCTCCACGGCTGCATCCATCGTGCGCACCTCCTCCGTTCGCTCTCTCCTCGCGGAAACCAATGCCGCCGCGGGCGTGCCTTTTCAACCTGCGCGCGGTGTGGAAATCGCGCACCGCCGTGGCGGAGACGCCGACAGCGCGCTGTACCGCGACACGCGGCACGCCACCGCATACCATGAGAGCGTCCGGCGTGCAGCCACAGCCGCCATGGCGCATGGCCGGGCCGGTTCATGGCGTCTAGAAGGAAAAGGAAAGGCCGAGCCCGAGAACGGGCTGGTACTCGTAGTCGTCCACCGAGGCTTGGAACTCGGCCTGCTCCCGCGCCAGGTCCGCGGCGGAGACGCCGCTGCCCGTCACCGAGAGCCGCGCCCTCGGCGAGCCCTGGTACATCACGCCGAGATCGGCGTAGAAGCCGAGGCCGCTGGTCCCGATGGCGCCGCCCCATCCGATCCCGAGATAGGGCGCAGCGCGCCGGAAGTCGACCTTCGCCGTGAGGGTGCCGACGTCGGCCGCGGTGTACGTGGTGCCGCCGATCACATAGGACGTCAGCGAGTCGGCCTTGGCCGTGATCTCGTTGCCGTTGCCCAGCACCCCCAACGTGACCCGGAAGCCCCCGCCCCAGGGATGCCAGTCCAGGAAGGCGCCCGCCGAACGCAGGTCGAGCGTCAGGCTGTAGGGGATTCCGGCCTCGGTGCCGTCGTAGTCGTAGTCGAAGCCGTGGGCGGCGACGCGCAGCCCTACCCGTTCTCCCGCGGCGAAGCCCAGCCAGGCGCCCACGCCGAGCGAGGAGCCCCCCACGCCCAGTACCGCTCCGCCGGCTGCGCGCGCGCCACCCGCCCCGAGGGCCAGGACCACTGCCATGGCCATAACAAGTCTGCGTGCCTTCCGCTCACCACGTTCGTTGCTTATCGTCGTCACGCCGTTCCCCCTTCATTCTCATCCGGAAACTCTGAATGGAACCTCTGATCAATCCACCGCGCCGATCGATCAGCGCGATGGCGCTTCGCGGTCCATCTCGATTTTCGTGTATCGTCATGGATCGTCCCGCGGCCCATGCGTCCGCTGCGGATCGCACCGGATCGGGAGATCACTCTAGCGTGACCGCATGCCGGTGCGCGTGACGGCGTTCGCACCTCGCCGGTCGCGGGGAGAGGGGCGCCCAGCGTTCAGCCGGACCGGAGGCACTCGAAGCCCGCCAGGCGCGCCGCCCGGCGGTCGAACGTGACCACCCGCTCGCAGCCCGCCGCCCGCTGGCGGGCGAGGATCAGCGCATCGGCCAGATCGGCGCCGTCGGCGCGCATGGTCCGGAGCGCCGCCTACACCTGGTCCGGCGCCTCGACACGAGCTGCCGCGCGGTGAGCAGCCCCTCGACGATGTCCGCGAGCCCTTCCCGGCCGACACCATAGCACCGCTCCAGCACCCAGCCGAGCTCGCCCAGCACCACGTGATCCAAATAGCCCGGCTCGTCTTCCGACAGGGTCTGCTCGAGCAGCCCCGTGGCCGCGCGCGCCTCCCCCGGATCGTCCTGCGCCAGGTATCTGACGTGGACGTTCGTGTCGAGCCCGATCACCGGGGCCGCGCCGCCCGGGAAGCCCCCTCGCGCACCGCCCGCTCCATGTCCTCCAGCGACACAGGGCGGGCCGGCCTGGGCACGATGCGCGCAGCGCCTTCGAGATCGTGATCTGCCCCTTGCTGGTGAGCTTCGCCTCGGCCATGGGTGTCCTTACGATTTTCCTGTTCCTTACGAAAGATCTGAAAAATCCGATTTTTCAGACCTTTCCCCGCGGCCAGGGACGGCCGCGGGACGACCCATGCACAGGGAAGTCCATGACGATGAACGAAAAATCGAGATGGACCGCGAAGCACTATCGTGCTGATCGATCCGCGCAGCGGATTGATCAGCGTTTCCTTCTATAATGCGCGGCCATGCGGCTGTCCGTGGTGGTGCCTGTCCGCAACGAGGCGGACAACGTGGCCCCGCTGCTCGAGGAGATCCGGGATGCGCTCGAGGGTCGCTGCGAGTACGAGGTGGTCTACGTCGACGACGGGAGCACCGACGGCACCCTCGATCGCCTGAAGGCCCTCCAGCGGGGGTTCCCGCGCCTGCGGGTGCTGCGCCATGCCCGCTGCTGCGGGCAGAGCACGGCCATCCGCACGGGCGTGGCGGCCGCGCGCGGGGCCTGGATCGCCACCTTGGACGGGGACGGCCAGAACGACCCAGCGGATATCCTGCGCCTGCTCGCGGTGCGTGAGGCCGAGGGCGGAGAGGGGGCGCGGCTCATGGTGGCCGGCTGGCGGCGGCGGCGCCACGACGACTGGCTGCGCCGCGTCTCCTCCCGGGTGGCCAACGCGGTGCGGGCGTGGCTGCTGCACGACGGCACTCCCGACACGGGCTGCGGCCTCAAGCTCTTTCCGCGCACCCTGTTCCTGGAGCTGCCTTACTTCGATCACATGCACCGATTCCTGCCGGCGCTGGCACGGCGCGCGGGCGCGCGTGTGGTCTCGGTGGAGGTCAACCACCGTCCGCGCACGCGGGGGCGCTCCAAGTACGGCCTGCACGACCGCCTGTGGGCCGGGCTGGTGGACCTTGCGGGCGTGATGTGGCTGATGCGCCGCAGCCGCCTGCCCGAAGTCGAAGAGGTGGGACGCGAGCGATGAGCAACGAAACCCTGTGGCTGGTGGTCGGCTTCGCGGGCCAGGCGCTGTTCTCGGCACGCTTCCTCGTGCAGTGGATCTACTCGGAGCGGCGGCGGCGCAGCGTGATCCCGGTGCAGTTCTGGTACTTCAGCCTCGCGGGCGGGGCGACGCTGCTCGCCTACGCGATCCACCGGCTCGACCCGGTCTTCATCGTGGGGCAGCTTGGCGGGCTGCTCATCTACTCGCGCAACCTGTACTTCATCCTGCGCGAGCGGCGTGAGCGCCGGGCGGCCGACCCCGGCGCGGGATGAGCGCCCTGCGGCGCTGGGGGTGGATCGGCGCCTGGGCGCTGATGCTCGGCGTGGCGCTGGCGACGCGCCCGCCGCTGCCCCTCGACGAGACGCGCTACCTCGCGGTCGCCTGGGAGATGTGGGCGCGGGGCGACCTGCTCGTTCCGCATCTCAACGGCGTCCCCTACAGCCACAAGCCGCCGCTGCTCTTCTGGCTGATGCATGCCGGCTGGGCGGTGGCGGGTGTCAACGCCTGGTGGCCGCGTCTGGTGCCGCCGCTTTTCGCGCTGGCGACGGTGGGGCTCTGCTTCGCGCTGGCGCGCCGTCTGTGGCCCGGGCGGCACGAGACGGCGCCGGCCACGGCCTGGCTGCTCACGGGCACGCTCCTGTGGGCCCTCTATGCCACGGTGCTGTTCTTCGATCCCCTCGTGGCCTTCTTCACGTCATTGGGGGTGCTGGGGCTGGTGCGGGCCCACGAGCGTGCCCGTGGCGGCTGGATGCTGGTGGGCCTGGCCGTCGGGCTGGGCCTGCTGGCGAAGGGGCCGGCGCTGCTGGCCTGGCTGGCGCCGCCGGCGCTCGCCGCGCCGTGGTGGTCCGGCACGGCGCGCGCCCGCCCGGCGCGCTGGTATGGCGCCCTGGTCCTGGCGCTCGCGGGCGGGACGGCGCTCGCGGCCGCCTGGGCCCTGCCCGCGGCGGCGGCGGGCGGCCCGGAATACGCGCGCGCCATCCTCTGGGGCCAGACCGCGGGACGGGTGACGAGCTCCTTCGCTCACGCCCGCCCCTGGTGGTGGTATCTGGCGTTGATGCCGCTGTTCCTGCTTCCCTGGACGTTGTGGCCGCCGGCCTGGCGCGGCGCGAGCCGGGCCGTGCGTGCGGCGGCGGCGGACCCGGGCGTGCGCCTCTGCCTCGCCTGGGTGCTGCCCGGCCTCGCCATCTTCTCCCTGGTGAGCGGCAAGCAGCCGCACTATCTGCTGCCCATGCTGCCGGCAATGGGGCTGCTGGTGGCGCGGGGGATGGCTGCCGCACCTTCCGCCGGCGTGTCGCCGGCCGCAGCCGTCCCGGCGGCGCTGCTGGCGGGGCTGCCCGTGGCCGCCTGGATCGCCATCGGGATGGCCGGAGAGGCGGAGGGCGTGCTGGCGCAGGCGCCGGCGCCCGCCTGGCTGCTGCTGCCGGTAGCCGCGGCCCTGTGGCTGGCGCGGGCGCGCCCAGGCGGCCCCTGGGGCCCGGGGCTGGGATGGCTCGTTTTGCTGGCCGCATTCCATCTCGCGCTCGCGCCCGGGCTGCGGGCCGCCTACGGCACGGCCGACACCGCGCGTGTCCTGGCCGCCCTCGAGCGGGCCGGACGTCCGGTCGCCCATGCGGGCAAGTATCACGGGCAGTTCCATTTCGCGGGGCGTCTCAGACGACCACTGCGGCGCGTGGCCACGGCCGATCTACCCGAGTGGGCGCGCCGCTGGCCTCACGGCGCCGCGGTGGTCTACTACGAAACCTGGTCTGCGGCGCGCGCGGCGGTGAGGGCGGCCGCCGTGGCCGGTCTCCGGCCGCTCCATGCGGGCCCCTTCCGGGGAGACGGCCTGGCGATATGGCCGGCCGCAGCGCTCGGCGCCCGGCCTGACCTCGTGCTGGCGGGGGCGAAAAGGCGCTGACTTCCCTCACCACCCCAGCCTGTGGCAGAATCGCGCCCCCTTTTTCGCCCGCGCGGGCGGGCGGTGGTTGCAAATAAGGAGGTGACGCGGATTGGCGGCCGGCGCGGCGATCGGCAAGCCCTGGCTTCCGAGGCTCTTTCCCTTCCTGGCCTGGCGTGGCCAGATCAACCGCGAGACCCTGCGTGCCGACTTCGTCGCAGGCCTCACCGGCGCCATCGTCGTCCTGCCGCAAGGCGTGGCCTTCGCCTTCATCGCCGGCATGCCGCCCGAATACGGGCTCTACGCCGGCATGGTTCCGGCCATCGTGGCCGCGCTCTGGGGCTCCTCGCGCCACCTCGTCTCCGGCCCCACCACCGCGGCCTCGGTGGTGCTGTTCTCGGCGCTGAGCGCCTTCGCCGAGCCGGGCACGCACGAGTACGTGCGGCTCGCGCTCACGCTCACCTTCATGGTGGGCGTGATCGAGCTCGCCATGGGGCTCGCGCGTCTCGGCACGCTCGTCAACTTCATCTCGCACAGCGTCATCGTCGGCTTCACCGCCGGCGCCGCCATCCTGATCGCGACGAAGCAGATCAAGAACTTCTTCGGTCTGGAGATCCCGCGCGGGCTGCACTTCCACGAGATCCTGCTGCATTTCGCCGGCAGCCTGGATGAGATCAACCTGTACGTGACCGCGGTGGGTGCGGTGACGCTCGCCACCAGCATCCTGGTGCGCCGGCGCTGGCCGCGGCTGCCCCACATGCTGGTGGCCATGATCGTGGGCAGCCTCGTCTCGGTGGCGCTGAATGCGCTGATCGGCGAGAAGCGCGCGGGCATCGCCACGGTGGGCGCGTTGCCTGCCTCGCTCCCGCCGCCATCGGCGCCGGTCTTCGACTGGGCCGTCGTCCGCGAGCTGGCGCCGGCCGCGCTCGCCATGACGCTCTTCGCCCTGACGGAGGCGGTCTCCATCGCGCGCTCCATCGCCGCGCGCGCGGGCTACCAGATCGACGGCAACCAGGAGTTCATCGGCCAGGGGCTTTCCAACATCGCCGGCAGCTTCTTCTCGGGCTACGTGGCCACGGGCTCCTTCAACCGCAGCGCGCTCAACTTCGCCGCCGGCGCGCGCACGCCGGTGGCGGCGGTGCTCGCCGGCGTCCTGCTCATGGGCATCGTGGTGGTGGTGGCGCCGCTGGTGGCCTACCTGCCCAATGCGGCCATGGCGGCGATCCTGTTCGTGGTGGCCTGGGGGCTGATCGACCTCAAGCACATCCGTCACATCCTCAAGGCGAGCCGCTCGGACACCGCCGTGCTGCTGACCACCTTCCTCGGCGCGCTCTTCCTCGACCTCGAGTTCGCGATCCTCGCGGGCGTGATCCTCTCGCTCGTCCTCTATCTCATGCGCACCTCCCGGCCACGCATCCTGCCGCGGGTGCCCGATCCGCGCCTGCCCAAGCGGCAGTTCAACACCGATCCTTCGCTGCCCGAGTGTCCGCAGCTCAAGATGGTGCGCATCGACGGCTCGCTCTTCTTCGGCGCCGTGCCCCACGTCCAGGAGACGCTCGCCTGCTACGAGCGCGAGCGCCCCGAGCAGCGGCATCTGCTCCTGCTGATGCAGGGTGTCAATTTCGCCGACGTGGCCGGGGCCGAGTTCCTGGCCCACGAGGCCGAGCGGCGGCGCGCCCTGGGAGGCGGGCTCTATCTCTACCGGGCCAAGGAAGGCGTCATGGAGGTGCTGCGCCGCGGTGGCTATCTCCAGACCATCGGCGAGGAGAACTGCTTCCGCAACAAGGGCGATGCCATCGCGGCCATCGTCCAGCGCCTCGACCCGGACGTCTGCGCACGCTGCACCGCGCGCATCTTCAAGGAATGCGCCCAGCGTCCCGGCGCGCAGACCCGGGACGCCGCGGGCGTGGATGCGGCTCAGGGCGAGGCGGCGCCCGCCTCCCCGGCCTGAGCCTCGCGCGCCGCGATCACCGTCCAGCCCCGGCGGTGGGCGAGCCGCGCGAGCCGTCGTCCGGGCGCCACCACCACCGGCGTGCCCACCGCCTCCAGCAGGGGCAGGTCGTGCGCGCTGTCGGCGTAGGCCACCGCTGCGGCGAGCGGCAGGCCCAGCCGGTGCGCGACGGCCGCGGCGAGCGCGCGCTTGGCCGCTCCGAAGGGATGGCGCGCGGGCGCTGCCGCCGTGAAGCGGCCGTCCCGGACCGCGCACAGCGTCCCCACCGCCTCGTCCAGCCCGAGCGCCCCGGCGAGACCCTCGGCCACGGGCTGGAGCGCGCCCGTGAGCAGCACCAGGCGGTCGCCCACGGCCCGGTGCGCCGCGATGCGCGCGGCGAGCGCCGGCCGCACCGCCGCCGCGAGCGTCGTCGCCGCCCAGGCGCGGGCGGCCGCGGCCGCCTCCGCTGCCTGCAGGCCTGCCAGCCAGGCCTTGTCCAGACGGAGGGCGTGGCGGCCGCGGGAGGCATGGCCCAGCAGGAAGGCGAGCCAGGCCAGATGCTGGCGCCGGCCCA
Organism: Gammaproteobacteria bacterium; assembly: GCA_026989495.1. Classification (GTDB taxonomy): domain Bacteria; phylum Pseudomonadota; class Gammaproteobacteria; order S144-34; family S144-34; genus S144-34. The sequence continues at coordinate 14,816 of JALSJE010000077.1, forward strand.
CCAGGCCGCGTCGGCGCAGGTGCCGCCACAGGCGCAGGTCCGCCGACGGCGGCGGGATGAGCGTCCCGTCCAGGTCCAGCAGGACCAGGCGGGGGGCTCTGGCCGGGGCGCTCATGCGGAGCGGCGTGTGGCGAACTCCACCAGCACCGGCAGGCCCCGCAGCAGATTCATGAGCACGGCGAGCGCGGCGAGCGCCAGCACGGCCGCCTCGGCGGCGCCGCCCCAGGCGCGCCAGCTCGCCGGGTCGAGCTCCGGCCAGGGCAGCACCGCGAAGCCGGCGAGGATGGCCACGGCCTTGACCGTGCCATAGGCGCCGCGCATGGCGCGCGAGGCCACCAGGAAGCGCGCCAGACGTCCGCGCACACCCTCGAAGGGGGCCACACCCCGGCCCGCCAGCTCGGCGCGCACCGCATCCACCAGGGAGCCACGCGCCACGAAGACCAGCGGCACCCATACCGGAACGGCGTCCAGGTCGGCGAGCACGATCCAGAGGACGTTTTCCACCACGCGGTCGGCGGCGATGTCGTAGAGCGAGCCCAGCAGGCTCGCCTCGCCGCGGCGGCGCGCCACCCAGCCGTCGATGCCGTCCAGGGCGAAGACCACGGCCACGAGCCCGGTCACGGCGAGCCGCAGCCAGGGCGAGGCGGCGTAGGCGAGGGCCACGGCCACGAGGAGCAGCGCCAGGCGCAGGGTGGTGAGCAGGTTGGCCATGGCCCGGTCGATTATACGGAAGCCCTGAAAAATCCGGTTTTTCAGACCTTCCCCCGGCCAGGGACGGCCGCGGAACGGCCCATGCACAGGGAAGTGCATGACGATGAACGAAAAATAGAAATGGACCGCGAAGCGCCATCGCGCTGATCGATCCGCGCAGCGGATTGATCAGAGTTTCCATCAGTTTTCACCAGAATATCCCGCAGTTTTCGTGGGCCGCCGGGTCCTGCCAGGGCAGCTCCCCCAGACACTTTCGGGTCGCGCGAGCACCTGATGGAACCGGGGCAGGCCACGCCCGCTCGGGACGCGAGAGCCGTCACCCCGTCTCCCGCGTGACTGGCTCGCCCCGGCGCCCCCCTCCCGCACCCTCCCCCCGCAAGCGGGGGGAGGGCGGGGGTTGGGGTTGCGGCACACCGCCCCGATATCGCCGCAGGTGTGCCCGCGCGCGCCGCTTCCCAGGGAGCAGGTTCAGGCCCAGTCCCGGGGCCTGAGGAAGAACTCGTACAGCCGTGCCTCCGGCGAGCCCGGCTCCGGACGCCAGTCGTAGCGCCACGCCACCCGCGGCGGCATGGACATGAGGATGGACTCGGCGCGCCCCCCGCTCTGCA
>JALSJE010000078.1 GCA_026989495.1 Gammaproteobacteria bacterium
AGCCGCGCTCGGCGAGCCATTCGCGCTGGGCCTCGGTCTCCACACCCTCGGCCACCGTGTCCAGCCCCAGGCTGCGTGCCATGGCCAGGATGGCCTCGACGATGGCGGCGTCGTCGCTGTCGGTGGTGACATGGCGGGTGAAGGCCTGGTCGATCTTGATGGTGTCCACGGGGAAGCGCTTGAGGTAGGTGAGCGAGGAGTAGCCGGTGCCGAAGTCGTCGATGGCGATGCGCATCCCCAGCGCCTTGAGCCCGCGCAGGATCTCGCCCGCGGTGTCGGCCGCCTGGATGAGGGCGGTCTCGGTGAGCTCGACCTCGAAGGCGGCGGGCTCGACGCCGGCATCGCGCAGGATGGCGCCCACGCGGCGGGGCAATTCCAGGTCGCGGAGCTGGGCGGGCGAGACGTTGACCGCCACGCGCGGCGGCGAGATCCCCGCGGCGCGCCAGGCGGCGAGATCCAGCGCCGCCCGCGCCAGCACCTGCTCGCCCAGACGGCGGATGAGGCCCGTCTCCTCGGCGAGCCCCACGAAGCGCAGCGGGGGGATGAGCCCGCGCTCGGGATGCTGCCAGCGCACCAGCGCCTCCACGCCCGCCAGCCCCCCGTCGGCCAGCAGGATCTGGGGCTGGTAGTGCACCACCAGGTCGCCCTGGCGCAGCGCCCGGCGCAGCTCGTTCTCCAGGGTCAGGCGGTCCAGCACCGCCGACTCCATCTGCGGATCGTAGAAGCCCCAGCCGCCGGCGCCCACGCGCTTGGCGGCGTACATGGCGGTCTCGGCGTTCTTGATCAGGGTCTCGGGGTCCTGGCCGTGCTCGGGATAGAGGGCGATGCCCACCGTGGTGGAGGCGTGGAGCTCGTGGCCCAGCACCTCGAAGGGCGCCTCGAAGCGCCGCACGATCTCCCGGGCCACGGCTTCGGCGCGGCCCGCGTCGGGGAGCCCCCCGAGCACGATGGCGAACTCGTCGCCGCCGGGGCGCGCGAGCGTGTCGCCCTCCTCCAGCCCCTCGGACAGGCGGTCGGCCGCGAGCCGCAACAGCTCGTCGCCGGTGGCGTGGCCGAGGGTGTCGTTGACGAGCTTGAAGCGGTCGAGGTCCATGAAGAGGACGGCCACCCGGCTGCCGTCGCGGCGGGCGTAGGCGATCGCCTGGGTGAGCCGGTCGGCCAGCAGCCAGCGGTTGGGCAGCCCCGTGAGGCTGTCATGGTAGGCCTGGTGCCAGACCGTCTCCTCCGCCACGCGGCGCGCGCGCCGCTCGTCGGCCTCGCGCAGCTCGCGCTCCACCGCCGGCACCAGCCGCGCCAGGTTGTCCTTCATGAGATAGTCGTGGGCGCCGGCCTTCATGGCCTGCACGGCGATCTCCTCGCCGATGGTGCCCGAGATCACGATGAAGGGGAGATCCAGCCCGCGCTCCTGCACCATGGCGAGCGCGTCGAAGGCGCTGAAGCGCGGCATGGCGTAGTCGGCCAGCACGATGTCCCAGTCGTACTCCTCCAGCGCCCTGGCCAGCTCCTCGGGCGTGTCGACCCGCCGGTGCTCCGGCTGGTAGCCGCCCTTGCGCAGCGCGCGCAGGATGAGCTCGGCGTCGTCGGGCGAGTCCTCCACCAGCAGCACGCGCAGGGGGATGCTCATGGGCTCAGGCCTGCGGGACCTCGTTCAGCAGCAGCCAGTACATGCCGAGCTGGCGCACCGCCTCCATGAACTGCTCGAAGTCCACCGGCTTGCGCACGTAGCTGTTGGCCCCGAAGTTGTAGCTGTCGACGACGTCGCGGTCCTCGGAGGAGGAGGTGAGCACGACCACGGGCACACGGCGCGTGCGGTCCTCGGCGCGCATGCGCTTGAGGACCTCGAGCCCGTCGATCTTGGGCAGCTTGAGGTCGAGCAGCACCACCTGCGGCTGCTCGTGCGGGTCGCGCCCCGCGTAGCGGCCCTGGCAGAAGAGGTAGTCGAGCGCCTCGACCCCGTCGTGGGCGACCACGACCTCGTTGGCGATGCGGTTCTTGCGCAGCGCCCGCAGGGTGAGCGCCTCGTCGTCGGGATTGTCCTCGACGAGGAGTATGGTCTTGCCCCTGAGCCCGTCCTTCATACGGCCTCCCCCATCCGCGCGTCACAGGCCCATCGCGCAAACGAAAGCACGATCCGTTCCGGGGCGCAAGCCCGTCAGGCCGCCGCCTCGCCGTCGCGGGCGCGCCCCCCTGCGGCACGCGGCCCCAGGGTGAAGTAGATCGTCGCGCCCCGGTCCACCGCGCCCTCGGCCCACACCCGCCCGCCGTGGCGCTCCACCACCCGGCGCACGGTAGCCAGCCCGATCCCCGTGCCCTCGAACTCGCTCGCCGAATGGAGGCGCTGGAAGGGCTGGAAGAGCTTGCCGGCATAGGCCATGTCGAAGCCGGCCCCGTTGTCGCGCACGAAGAAGACTCGCTCGCCGCAGCGCTCCTCCCAGCCGAACTCGATGCGGGCCGGATCGCGCCCGCGCGTGAACTTCCAGGCGTTGCCGATCAGGTTTTCCATCAGGGTCCAGAGCAGGCGCGGGTCTCCGCGCACGAGCGCGCCGGGACGCACCGTGATCTCCACCGGCCGCCGGGGCTGGATGCGCCTGAGGCTCTCGGCCACCTCGCGCGCGACGGCGCTGAGATCCACCTCCTCGGTGCGCATCTCGCCGCGGGTGACCTGGGCGAGCGCCAGGAGGTCGTCGATGAGACGGGCCATGCGCTGGGCGGCGGCGCGGATGCGGCGCAGGTGCTCGCGCCCCTCCTCCGCGAGCCTCGCGCCTTCCTCCTCGAGCAGCGCGAGGCTGAAGCCGTCGATGGCGCGCAGGGGCGCACGCAGGTCGTGCGAGACCGTGTAGGCGAAGGATTCGAGCTCGCGGTTGAGGGCCCGCAGCTCGGCGGTGCGCTCGCGCACCCGGTCCTCCAGCCCCTCGAGCATGTCGTGCATGCGGAGCGTGATGGCCGCCATGCCGGCGAGCAGCATGAGGATGCGCTCGTCGTCCTCGCTGAAGGGCCGCGGCTCGCGCCGGAAGGCGGAGATCCCGCCCACCACGCGCCCTTCGTCCACCATGGGCACCACGAGCGCCGCGCGCAGGCCGAGCGCGGCCGCCTGATCGCGCGCCACGCGCGCGTCCTCGAGGATGTCGGCCACGCGCACCGGCTCGCCGTGGGCCGCCACCCAGCCGCACAGGCCGCCCTGCTCGAGGCTGAAGCAGGCGCCGGGCTCCAGGCCCACCTCCTCGCCCTCGACTGCGACGTAGCGGCAGGTATGCTCGTCCTGCCGGCGCGAGAGGGCGGCGACATCGGCCCCCACCAGCTCGCGCGCCGTGCGCGCCACCAGGGGATAGAGGCAGCCGGCCTCCTGCACGGTCTCGAGCAGCTCCTGGACCACGCCCACCAGGCGCTCCAGGGCCCGGGACCAGCGGCGGCGCTCGGTGACGTCGCGCGCCACCCCCGTGAGCGCCACGAGGCGCCCTCCGGCATCGCGCTCGGCCGCGACCCGGTCCTCCATCCAGCGCCAGCGCCCCTCGGCGTCGCGGATCCGGTATTCGCGCAGCGCGCCCGCGCCCGTCGCCAGCATGCGCTCGGTGGTCTCGCGCACGCGCGCCTGGTCGGCCGGATGGATGAGGCGCGCCCACAGGCCCGGATCCTCGTAGAAGCGCGCCGGCGGCAGGCCGAGGACGTCCTCGACGCGCGCGTTCACGAACTCCACCCGCCCGCCGAAGGGATCGCCCGCCTCGAGCCGCACGCGGTAGACGATCTCCTCGACGTTGTCGAGCACGGCGCGCTGGAGCGCCTCGCGCCCGGCGAGCGCCCGGTGCGCGGCCTCCAGCTCGTCGAGCATGCGGTTGACGCCGGCGTAGAGCTCGCCCACCTCGTCGCGCAGCTTGGTGCGCACGCGCCGCGAGAAGTCGCGCGAGCCGCCGATCTCGCGCACGGCCGCGGCCAGCGCGAGCAGCGGCGCGCTGAGGGGACGCTGCAGGGCCCAGGCGAGCGCGAGCGAGAGCGCGAGCAGCAGCGCGACGGCCGGCAGGGCCAGACCGAGATAGGTGGAGAGGTGCTGGCGCAGGCGCGGCACCGACACTTCCGCCACCACCCAGCCCAGCCGCCGCGAGCCCGCCGCGACCGGCTCGACGAGCAGCAGACGGCCGTCCGGCAGCCACCGATGAAGGCGCGCACGGGGAGCGGGAGGCAAGGCTTCGGCGGCGCCCGAGCGCGGGCCCAGCGCCAGCACGGGCTCGCCATCGCTGCCATACAGCCGCAGGGCCTCCATGGGCAGGGGCGCCCGGCCGAGTGCACGCACCAAGTACGCCGCCGCCTCCACGTCGCCGGCCACCAGCACACGCTGGATGTCCTCGGCCAGCACCGCGATGCGGTCACGGGCCGCCTCGAGCGCCTCGCCGCGGATCTCGCCTGCCTCGTAGGCCACGATCGCACCGCCCCCCACGAGCACGACGAAGGCGCTCGCGCCGAAGATGGCACCGGCGAGGCGCCCCCGCAAGCCGAGCCGCGGACCGCTCATCCGCGGGGCACCTCCAAAGGCCGTCCCAGAATCCCGCCCTGCGCCCGGCGCCACTCGCGCAGGCTCCCGTGGTAGAGCGCCACCTCCGCCCCCAGCCGCCGCAGGGCGAGATAGGCGAGCGCCGCATCACGTCCGCCCTCGCAATAGACGACGAACCGCCGTCCCCGCTCCAGCCAGCGCCCGTAGAGGGCGCGCAGGCGGGGCCTCGGCAGCAGGCGGCCTTGGCCGTCCAGGTTGCGGCGCGCGGGCAGGCGCACCGCGCCCGGCAGCGGCGGGCCGGGATCGTCGGGGGGACGGGCGTCGAGCAGCACCACTTCCGGCCGCAGCGGGGCGAGCAGCACGTCCAGCCGCGTCGCGAGCCGCCCGCTGCGCGGCGCCGGCACGAAACGTCCGCCACCGGCAGGCGCCGGCGCGCCGGATGCCGCGGCGCCGTCCTGCGCGGCCCATGCGGGCCATCCCCCGTCGAGCACGGCCACCGCGGGATGGCCCAGCAGCTCCAGCAGCCAGAACAGCCGCGCCGCCGCGCGCAGGGCGCCCTCGTCGTAGACCACCACGGGGCGCCCGGGCCGCACGCCCGCCGCCTCGATAAGGGCGCGCAGGCGCTGCAGGGGCTGGAGCCGCGCGGGGGCCGTCTCCGAGACCACGGCCTCCGACGGCAGGCTCGCCGCGCCCGGGATGTGCCCGGCCGCATAGGCCGCCGCCGGACGCGCGTCCACCACGGTGACCACGTCGAGATGGCGCCGCAGCCAGTGCGCGTCCACCACCACGTCCGGCAGGCCGCGCGCCCCGGCCTCGCCGGCCGCCTGCGCCGCGCCGGGCGCCTGCGCCACGAGCAGCACCGCCCAGATCCACGGCACCGCCCGCCTCATGCCTCCATGCCTCCCGCGGCCCCGACACCGCGCATCCGGCGCCCGAGCGCCCCCGGACCCAGCGTGAAGCAGAAGGTGGCGCCCTCGCCCTCGCGCCCCTCGGCCCAGATGCGCCCGCCGTGCATGTGCACGATGCGCTGCACCGTGGACAGCCCCACGCCCGAGCCCTCGAACTGCTGGGTCGAGTGCAGGCGCTGGAAGGGCTGGAAGAGCTTGTGGGCGTAGCGGGGATCGAAGCCGGCGCCGTTGTCGCGCACGCACACGCAGGGCTCGCCCTCGTGCGTGTCGAGGGCCACCTGGATGCGCGCCGGATCGCGCCCGCGGGTGAACTTCCAGGCGTTGCCGATCAGGTTCACCAGCGCGATGCGCAGCAGGCGCGGGTCGGCATGGGCCTCGATGCCCGGCTCGATCTCCACGGCGGCGGCCCGGTCCGGCTCGCCGGCGCGCAGCTCCTGCACCACCTCCCCGGCCAGGCGGCTGAAGTCCACGCGGACCCGCTCCAGTCGGCTGCGGCTCACGCGCGAGAGCAGCAGCAGGTCCTCGATCAGCTCCGTCATGCGCGTGGCCGCACCGTGCATGCGGTCCAGATAGCCGCGCGCCTCCGGGGGAAGCCGGTCCCCATGGTCCTCCAGCAGCGCCTCGGCGAAGCCCTGCACGGCGCGCAGCGGCGCGCGCAGGTCGTGGGAGACGGCCGAGACGAAGCTCTCGAGCTCGTGGTTGGTGCGCTCGAGCTCGGCGGTGCGCTCGCGCACGCGCCGCTCCAGCGCCTCGCGGCCGCGCTCGAGCTCGGCGCGCTCGGCCGCCAGGCGCTCGGCCATGGCGTCGAAGGCCGCGCCCAGGGCGCCCACCTCGTCGTCGCCGCGCACGCCGCTGCGCCGGTCGAGCGCGCCCGCGGCCACCGCTTCCGCCGCCGCCATGACCCGCTCCAGGCGGCGCGTGAGCAGCATGCCGAAGCCCACCCCCACCACGGCGATCACCGCCATGCCGGCCAGGCCGATGGCGATCCCGAGGTTGCGCGCCTGGGCGTGGATGCGCACGAGGGGCGCGGCGGAAAACTCCACCGCCAGCACGCCGAGGGGACCGGTCTCGTTCGCCAGCTCCCGGCGGCGCCAGTAGGTCTCGGCCCCGTCGCGCAGCGCCGGGAGGCCCTCGCCCACCCGGGACTGCTCGCTCGCCGCCACCACGCGCCCGCGCTCGTCGGCCAGCAGGATGCGCACCACGTGGGGATCCCGCAGGGCGTGCTCCAGGTAGGGCTGGAAGCGGTCGTATTCCTCGGTCAGCAGGGCCACGCGCGCGGTGCCGGCGAGGAGATCGAGCGTGACCTGCTCCATGTCGCGGATCTGGCTGGCGGTGGCGTCGCGCGTGAATGCCGTGGTCTGCCAGATGACCACCGTCATCATGACCGCCTCCAGGGCGAAGATCGCCGCCGCGATGCGGTAGCGCAGCGAGCGCGGCAGCAGTCTCACCTGCCTTCCTCCTGCACGCGCCGCCAGATGGCCCGCACCGCATCGTACTCGGCATCCTGTGCCGGGACAAAGCGGCGGAAGCCGATGCCTTCGAGCAGGCGCCGGCCCGCGGGCGTGCGGTGCCAGGCCGTGATCGTGCGCTGCCAGGCACGGGCCAGCCGCTGCGGCACGCGCCGGTGCGCGGCATAGAGGGAGGTGGGGATGCCCTCGCTTCTGGAGAGGACCTCCAGCGGCGCCCCGTAGCGGGCGCGATAGACCCGTAGGGCGGAAGCGGCGGTGACGCAGGCAGCGGCCCTCCGGGCCGCCACCTGCGACAGGCAAGCGAAATGGTTGCGCAGGTGCACGATGCGCACCGCGCCCGCGAGCCCGCGCGCGGCGAGCAGGTCGCGCCCCAGGATGCTGACCGCCGCAGCCGGCGGGGGCATCGCCACCTGCCGCCCCCTGAGCCCCTCCAGGCCGTGCAGCGCCGAATCCGCCCGCGTCACCACCACCGCGCGCAGGCGCCCGTCCCAGCGCGCCAGCGGACGGTAGCCGGCGGGGGCGGCCACCCGCACGTAGTCGAAGGGCTGGATGAAGACCAGGTCGAAGCGGCCGTCGGCGAGCGCCTCGCGGAAGCTGGCGAAGCTGCCCCGGGTGCGCAGGCGCATCCGCACGCCCGCGGCCTCGCCGAGGGCGCGCGCGACGGGCGCGAAGCCGCGCTCCAGCCGCGCCGGCGGCAGGTACGGGAAGACTCCCAGCACATAGTCCTGCCTCTCCTCCGCGGCAGGACCGCCTGGCATCGGTGCCGCCGCGGCGGCCAGCCCCAGCAGGACGGCCACGGGCCAGGCGCGGCTCATGTGCTCCTCCTCGCTCCCGGCCGCCCGCCGCCGCGGGCGGCGTTCCGCCAAAGTATAGAGGCAATCCCGGAAGCTCCGTGCGGGTCACGCCGCGGACGCCTGCCGCAGGGAACCCCCCGGTCGGGCTGCTTCCGGCCGGCGCCCATCCCCTTGCCCGTGGAGCCGGCATCCACCCACCCGTGGGGCCGGCTTCCAGCCGGCCCAAAGTGCCCGGAAACTCTGATCAATCCGCTGCGCGGATTGATCAGCGCTGAGGTGCTTCGCGGTTCATTCTGATTTTCCTTGGGTCGTCATGCACTTCCCTGTGCATGGGCCGTCCCGCGGCCGTCCCTGGCCACGGGAAAGCTCTGAAAAATCGGATTTTTCAGAGCTTCCGCCCATCTCCCTGTGGGGCCGGCATCCTGCCGGCCCCCACGGCGCCCGATCCCCTGTGAGGCCGGCTTCCAGCCGGCCCCGGCGCGGCTGGGAAGCCGCGCCTACGGCCGGATGGAGGTTGCGGCCGCTTGCCGGGCGCGCCGGCCGCCCGGTGCGCGCGGCGCCTTCGGACGGGTTGGGCTGCTATGATGCACGGGCCATGAGGCAGGAGACTGCGCAGGAGGCCGCGCGGGAGGCCGATAGCCCCGCCTGGCGCTGGGACACGGCGCGCGCGGCGCTGGTGCCGGTGACGCGCCTGCGGCTGCCGCATCTCGACGACCTCGTCGGCATCGAGCGCCAGAAGGCGGAGGCGGTGCGCAACACGGCGCAGTTCGTGGCGGGCCGGCCCGCCAACAACGCGCTCCTGTGGGGCGCCCGCGGCACGGGCAAGTCCACCCTGGTGCGCGCGCTGCTCGGCCGCTTCGCCCCGCAGGGCCTGCGCATGGTGGCGGTGGACCGGCGCGGCCTGGAGGCTCTGCCGGAGATCGTGGAGACGCTGGCCGAACGCCCCGGGCGCTGGATCGTCTACTGCGACGACCTCGCCTTCGAGGCCCACGAGACCGGCTACCTCGCGCTCAAGTCCGTGCTCGAGGGCGGCTTCGTCGAGCTCCCCTCCCACGTCCTCGTCTACGCCACCTCCAACCGCCGCCACCTGCTGCCGGAGCCCGTGGCGGACACGGCGGGCGCGGCGGAGATCCACCCGGACGAGGCGGTGGATGCGCGCATCTCGCTCGCCGACCGCTTCGGCCTGTGGCTCTCCTTCCCGCCCTTCGACCAGACGCGCTACCTGGAGGCCGTGCGTCACTGGCTGGCCCGGCTGGGGGCGCCGCTCGAGCCGTGGGCGGAGATCGAGCGCGAGGCCCTGCGCTGGGCCATGGCCCGCGGCAGCCGCTCCGGACGGACGGCGTGGCAGTTCGCCCGCGACCTCGCGGGGCAGGTGGAGCCCCCTCCCCGGCCCTCCCCCGCTGAAGCAGCGGAGAGGTAAGGGCTAGCCGGCCCTTTCCGGGAGCCTCCCCGGCCCCCGGCCGGCCCGCGCCGGCGACGGCAGGCGCAGCGCCATCAGGAGGACGAAGATGGCGAGATAGGCCAGCGGGCGCGTGAGGTCGGCCTTGGGCGCCACGATCCACCACTGGTGGAGCAGCCCGAGCGCGGCCACGAGATAGACGAGCCGGTGGAGCGCCTGCCAGCGCCTGCCCAGGCGCCGCATCCAGCCGCGCGTGGAGGTCACGGCCAGCGGCACCAGCAGGAGCCAGGCGGCCAGACCCACCGCCACGAAGGGCCGCTCGGCGATGTCACGCGGGATCTCGGCCCAGATGCCGTACTGGTCGAGCCCCAGATAGACGCCGAGATGGAGCGAGGCGTGGACGAAGGCCCACAGCCCCAGCCTGCGCCGGACCGCGAGCGGCCAGCGCCAGCCCATGAGCCGGCGCAGGGGGCGCATGGCGAGCGTCGCGAGCAGCAGCCGCAGGGCCCACTCGCCGCTCTCGTCCGCCAGCGCCGCGATGGGATCGGGCTCGTAGGCGCCCGTCCACGTACGCCAGCCCATGAGCACGAGCGGCAGGGCGCCCGCCGCGAGCGCGGCCCCCCGCGCCACCCGCACGCCCACCGAAGTCACCCTGCCCGCACCTCCCGCTGCCTGCCGCCGCCTCAGAAGAACCGCCGCAGGTCCATGCCCGCATAGAGATGGGCGACGGCCTCGGCGTAGCCGTTGAAGGGGAGCGTCGGGCGCCGGCGCAGCTCGCCGATGCGGCGCTCGTAGCGCTGGCTCCAGCGCGGATGCGGCACATCCGGATTGACGTTGGCGTAGAAGCCGTACTCGTGCGGAGCCGCCTGCGACCAGGTGGTGGGCGGCCGCTCGCGCACGAGGCGGATGCGCACGATGGACTTGATGCTCTTGAAGCCGTACTTCCACGGCACCACCAGACGCAGCGGCGCACCGTTCTGGTTGGGCAGCACACGGCCATGGAGGCCCACGGCCAGTATGGTGAGCGGATGCACGGCCTCGTCCATGCGCAGCCCCTCCCGGTAGGGCCAGTCCAGGATGCGGCGGTGCTGGCCCGGCATCCGCTCCGGGTCGTGCAGCGTCTCGAAGGCGACGTAGCGCGCGGCCGAGGTGGGGCGGAAGCGCTCCAGCAGCCGCCGCAGCGGAAAGCCCACCCAGGGGATCACCATGGACCAGCCCTCCACGCAGCGCAGGCGGTAGATGCGTTCCTCGAGCGGGAAGCCGCGCAGGATGTCCTCGATGCCGATCTCGCCCGGCCGCTCGCACTCCCCTTCGACCACCACGGTCCAGGGACGCGTGCGCAGCCTGCCGGCGTAGCGGGCAGGATCCCGCTTGCCCGTCCCGAACTCGTAGAAGTTGTTGTAGCGGGTGATCTGCTCCCAGGTGTTCGGCCTCTCCCCCGGGGGCGGCGCGGGATCCGGCCGCACGTCCGGCAGGGGCGCCGTCATGGTCGCCTCCGACGCCGCACGCGCGAGCGCGGGGGCGGCCGCAAGGCCGGCGGCGACGGACAGGAAGCGGCGCCGCGCGCGCCATAGCCCCTCGTCCGTGACCTCGCTCTCGCGCAGCGCCCAGCCAGGCCGGACACGGATCAGCATGGCGGGATGCCCCCCTTGGCTCGGCGACCGGCGGTCGCATCTGTTCGACAGCGCCGGCGGTGCAGGGTCCGGCACTTCCACCGGCGGGTGCGGTGCGTAGAATAACGCGCCGCGGGAGGACGCTCCCGCGGGCTTAGGCCACGAAGCCGCAGCGATCCAAAGGTCTTTTCCCTGAGCGCAGCAGCATCCGCGACTGGTCCGGAGGCAGCGTGATGTCCGAGCGCGAGCGCCAACCGAGCAGCGGCGGCGGCGCCGGCCCTGCCGAACGCACGGGCGGCCAGCGCCCCCCCGAGGGCGGGGAGGATGGCGGCCGCGGCCGCGCGTGGCGGGACGTGGAGCGTTACCTGGAGCGCAAGGCGCTGCGCGAGCGCCTGCGCGACATCTTCGACGAGGAGCTGCCCGACCTGGACCTGCCGGACGACTAGCGCCGCCGGGGAGCGCGTCCGGCCCCGGACGGGAGGCGGGCACGGCGGCGGCGCCGGCGCTGGACCTCCACCAGGGTGAGCACCGGGCCGGAGAAGGCATAGACCAGGCCAGCGGCGAACAGCGCCTTGGGCGGATCGATGGCGCCGAAGGCCAGCACCAGCGTCAGCGCCACCACGGCCACGAAGGGAACCCGGCTGCGCAGGTCCAGCTCCTTGAAGCTGTGGTAGCGCAGGTTGGAGACCATCAGCCCGGCGGCGAGCAGCGTGAGCGCGAAGGCGGGGAAAGCGAGCCGCTCGCCCGGGAGCTCCAGCCCCACCGCCATCCACACGAAGCTCGCCACCAGTCCCGCGGCGGCGGGGCTGGGCAGCCCCTGGAAATGGCGCTTGTCGGCCACGCCGAGCTGGGTGTTGAAACGCGCGAGCCGCAGCGCGGTGCACGCCGTGTAGACGAAGGCGGCGAGCCAGCCGAGCTTGGCCCACAGCCAGCCATAGGCCGCCAGATGCGCCAGAGCCCAATGGTAGACCACCAGCGCGGGCGCCAGCCCGAAGGCGATGACGTCGGAGAGGCTGTCGTACTGGGCGCCGAAGTCGGTCTGTGTGCCCGTCAGGCGCGCGATACGCCCGTCTAGCCCGTCGAGCACGATGGCGACGAAGAGGGCCACCGCCGCCGGCTCGTGCCGCCCGGCCATGGCCGCGACGATGGCGTAGAAGCCCGCGAACAGCGCGCCCGTGGTGAGCAGGTTGGGCAGCAGATAGATGCCGCGCTTGCGCTGGGTGCCCTCGCCGTCCATGCGCCCCACGTTAGCACACCCCCCCATGCCCCCGCCATCCGCGAGCGGCGGGGCGGCCGGCAAGGGCCCGCCGCTTGGCTCAGTCGTGCACCAGCGTCGCGAGGATGACGCTGCCGGCGCGCACATGGTCGCCGCGCGCCACCTCCAGCCGCGCGTGCCGGGGCACCCACACCTCCACCCGGCCGCCGAAGCGCACGTAGCCGCAACGCTGGCCCTGCCCGAGCCGCTCCCCCACGCCCACCTCGCACACCGGGCGCCGCCAGCGGCTCCGCTCCTCCAGCACCAGCAGCACGTCGTCACCCTCGTCGGTGCGCAGCCACACCGCAAAGCGCCGCCCGCAGCCGCCCTCGCGGCAGGGGCGCAGCCAGCGCTCGGCCACGCGTCCCTCGATGGGCGCCCGCACCACGAAGGGCCCCCACGCGCGCATCTGGATGACGATGCGCTGCGCCGCACGCTCGAGGAAAGGATCAGTGGCCTCGGGCTCGACCGCCAGCACGCACCCATCGGCGGGCGCGATCACGCCCAGAGGATGCGGTGGCACCGCACGTTCCGGGTCGCGGAACAGGAACAGCGCCAGCGCCGCCAGCGCCCACAGCGGCAGGGCCCACCATGGCGCCGGCGCCGCGAGCTGCATCCACAGGGCCACCGCCACCGGCGGCAGGGCCCATAGCAGCCCCTCGCGCAGGAGCATGCGCCGTGCCCCTCTCGTGTCCCGTCCGCCTTCCGGTCCCTGAGCCTCAGTTGCGGCTGCGGTCCACGATGCGCCCAGCCTTGATCCAGGGCATCATCTCGCGCAGCCGCTGGCCCACCTGCTCGATGGGGTGCTCGGCCGCGAGCCGCCGCATGGCCTTGAGGGTGGGCGCCCCCGCCTGGTTCTCGAGGATGAACTCGCGGGCGAACCGCCCGGTCTGGATCTCCTCGAGGATGCGCCGCATCTCGGCCCGCGCACGCTCGTCGATGATGCGCGGGCCGCGCGTGAGGTCGCCGTATTCGGCGGTGTTGGAGATGGAGTAGCGCATGTTGGCGATGCCGCCCTCGTACATGAGGTCCACGATGAGCTTGAGCTCGTGCAGGCACTCGAAATAGGCCATCTCCGGCGCGTAGCCCGCTTCCACCAGGGTCTCGAAGCCGGCCTGCACCAGCGCCGTGATGCCGCCGCACAGCACCACCTGCTCGCCGAAGAGGTCGGTCTCGGTCTCCTCGCGGAAGGTGGTCTCGATGATGCCGGCACGGCCCGCGCCGATGGCGGCCGCGTAGGAGAGCGCGGTCTGGCGCGCGCGCCCGGTGGCGTCCTGGTGCACGGCGATGAGCGAGGGCACGCCCGCGCCCTGGGTGTAGGTGGCGCGCACCAGATGGCCCGGCCCCTTGGGGGCGATCATGACGACGTCCACGTCGGCGCGCGGCTCGATGCAGCCGAAATGGATGTTGAAGCCGTGCGCGAAGGCGAGCGTGGCGCCCTCCTTGAGGTTGGGCTCGACCTGCCCGCGGTAGAGCGCGGGCTGGTGCTCGTCCGGCACCAGGACCATGACCAGGTCCGCACCCTGCACCGCCTCCGGCACCGGCCTGACCGTCAGCCCCGCCTGCTCGGCCTTGGCCGCAGAGCCCGAGCCGGGCCGCAGGCCCACGGTCACGTCGACGCCGGAGTCCTTGAGGTTGTTGGCGTGCGCATGGCCCTGGGAGCCGTAGCCCAGCACCGTCACCTTGAGCGAGCGGATGATGGATAGATCCGCGTCCTTCTCGTAGAAGACCTTCATCTTTTCCTCCAGGAACGGGATGGGCGGCAGGCCGCCCGTCGGATTCAGAGCCTGAGCGCCTTCTCGCCGCGCGCGATGCCGGAGACGCCCGTGCGCACCACCTCGAGGATGGCGCGGCGGCCCACCGCGTCGATGAAGGCGTCGAGCTTGTCGCCCGTGCCTGTCATCTCGATGGTGTAGGTGCGCTCGGTCACGTCGATGATGCGGCCGCGGAAGATGTCCACCAGCCGCTTGAGCTCGGCGCGTGCCTCGGACTCGGCCGCGCGCACCTTGACCAGCATCATCTCGCGCTCGATGTGGGCCCCCTCCGTGAGGTCCACCAGCTTGACCACGTCGATGAGCTTGTTGAGCTGCTTGGTGATCTGCTCGATGATCTCGTCGTTGCCGCTGGTGACCAGGGTCAGGCGCGAAAGCGAGGGGTCCTCGGTGGGCGCCACCGTGAGCGATTCGATATTGTAGCCGCGCGCCGAGAACAGGCCCGCCACCCGGGCGAGCGCCCCGGCCTCGTTCTCCAGCAGCATGGAGATGATGTGGCGCATCAGACCAGGATCATCTCGTTCTGGCCGGCGCCGGCCGGGATCATGGGATAGACGTTCTCGGCGGGATCGGTCTGGAAGTCGAGGAAGACCAGGCGGTCCTTCATGGCGAGCGCCTCGCGCAGGGCGCTCTCCACGTCCTGGGGCCTGTCGATGCGCATCCCCACGTGGCCGTAGGCCCGGGCGAGCGCCACGAAGTCCGGCAGCGCGTCCATGTAGGACATGGCGTAGCGGCCCTGGTAGAAGAACTCCTGCCACTGCCGCACCATGCCCATGTAGCGGTTGTTGAGCAGCACGATCTTGAGCGGCAGCCCGTGCTGGCGGCAGGTGGAGAGCTCCTGGATGCACATCTGGATGCTGGCCTCGCCCGTGACGCATACCACGGTGGCGTCCGGGTGCGCCACCTGCACCCCCATGGCCGCCGGCAGCCCGAAACCCATGGTGCCCAGCCCGCCCGAGTTGATCCAGCGCCGCGGGCGGTCGAACTTGTAGAACTGGGCCGTCCACATCTGGTGCTGGCCCACGTCCGAGGTCACATAGACGTCGCTGTCGCGCGTGGCCTCGTAGAGCTTCTCTATCACATACTGCGGCTTGATGACCTCGGCCTGGCGGTCGTACTTGAGGCAGTCCATGGCGCGCCATTCCTCGATCTGCTCCCACCAGGCATCGAGCGCGGCGCGGTCGGGGGCGCGGCCGCTCTCGCGGATGAGCTTGATCATCTCGCGCAGCACGTTGCGCACCGAGCCCACGATGGGGATGTCCACCTTCACGTTCTTGGAGATGGACGAAGGGTCGATGTCCACGTGGATGATGCGGGCGTGCGGACAGAACTTCTCCACGTTGCCGGTGACGCGGTCGTCGAAGCGCGCCCCGATGGCGACGAGCACGTCGCAGTTGTGCATCGCCATGTTGGCCTCGTAGGTGCCGTGCATGCCGAGCATGCCGACGAACTGGCGGTCGGTGGCGGGATACCCGCCCAGCCCCATGAGGGTGTTGGTCACGGGGAAGCCCAGCAGGCGCGCGAACTCGGTGAGCTCGGCCGCGGCGTCGTCCAGGATCACGCCACCGCCGGTGTAGATCATGGGGCGCTTGGCCGAGAGGATGAGATCGACCGCGCGGCGGATCTGGCCCGGATGGCCGCGCAGGGTGGGGTTGTAGGAGCGCAGGCTCACCCGCTCCGGGTAGTGGAAGGGGGCCTTCTTGGCCGTGACGTCCTTGGGGATGTCCACCACCACCGGCCCCGGCCGCCCGCTGGTGGCGATGTAGAAGGCCTTCCTGATGGTGACGGCGAGCTCGCGCACGTCCTTGACCAGGAAGTTGTGCTTCACGCAGGGGCGCGTGATGCCGATGGTGTCCACCTCCTGGAAGGCGTCGTTGCCGATGAGGTGCACGGGGACCTGGCCGGTGAAGACCACCACCGGGACCGAATCCATGTAGGCGTCGGCGATGCCCGTGACGGCGTTGGTGGCCCCGGGCCCGGAGGTGACCAGCACCACGCCGGGGCGCCCGCTGGACTTGGCGTAGCCCTCGGCCGCGTGGACGGCGGCCTGCTCGTGCCGCACCAGGACGTGCTTGATGCGGTCCTGCTGGTAGAGCGCGTCGTAGATATGGAGCACGGCGCCGCCGGGATAGCCGAAGACGTGCTCCACCCCCTCCTCCTGGAGGCAGCGGACGAAGATCTCGGCGCCTGTGAGCTCCACGGTCATGGCTCTCCCCGGGTCCGGCGGGCCCGGCGCGCGGGTCAAAAAAACGCCCGTGGAACGGGCGGTTCGGCGCCGGCCGCTGGAGAATTTTTAGAACGTACTGATATTGACGGAGCAGGTCAAGATTGTGCGGGCCGGGAGTGTGGCACGCTTCCTTGCCAGCCGCGGGCGCGGGCGCCTAAAGTGGCGTCCCGAGGGCCACAGGGGACGATGCCATGCACATGAAGCCGAGCCTGTCTGCCGCGCTCCTGCTCGCCGGCTGCCTGCTCACGGCCTCCGCCGCGACCGCCGAGAAGGTCTACAAGTGGGTGGACGAGCAGGGGATCACCCACTACTCCCAGACCCCGCCCCCCGGGGTGGCGGCCGAGCCGGTCGCGGTGAGCACCGGTGGGGGCGACGACGCCGCCCTCGAGCGCTACCGCAGGATCCTCTCCCCGCCCAAGGCGGAAGCCCCGGACGGCAAGGCCAAGGAAGGAGGTATCGAGCCGGCGAAGAAAGCCGAGGCGCGCGCGCGCAACTGCAAGCTGGCCCGGGAGCGGCTGGCGGTGCTCACCTCGCGCAGCCGCATCCTCATGCTCCAGCCCGACGGCACGTCCGTGCGGCTGACCGAGAAGGAACGCCAGGCTGAAATCGAGCGCATGAAGACCATCGTCGCGGCCAACTGCGAGGAATGAGCCCATGCCCTACCTGATGATCCAGACCCCGGTGGAGCTCGACCCGGCCGCGCGCGGCCGCTTCCTGGCGGAGGCCTCGCGCCGGGTGGCCGAGCTCCTCGGCAAGCGCGAGCAGTATGTGATGGTGGCCTTCGAGGGCGGCGTCCCCATGCGCTTCGCGGGCTCGGACGAGCCCTGCGCCTATCTGGAGCTCAAGAGCATCGGGCTGGAGGAGTCCCAGACCGCGGCCCTCTCGGCCGGGCTGTGCGCGCTCGTGGAGACCCATCTCGGCGTGCCGCCCGCGCGCACCTACATCGAGTTCGCCTCCGCCCCGCGCAGGCTCTGGGGCTGGAACGGCGGCACCTTCTGAGCGCGGGCCATGGCCAGGCGGCTCCTGGTGGCGGCCATGCTGCTCGCGGCCGCGGCCGCTGGGGCCTGGTGGCTGCTCGGCCGGCCGCGCGACCTCGCCCAGGCGGCGGCGCGGGCCGGGCTCGCTCCGGGCAGCAGCGTGGTCTACCGCTGGCGCGGGCCCGACGGCACCGTGCACGTCTCCGACCGTCCCCCGCCGCCGGGCGTCCCCTACGAGCGGCTCGAGTACCGCCACGACGTCAACGTGCTGCCGCCGCCGCGGCCGGAGCGTTGAATGGCATGGAGCCGGCCTGCGCGCGGCCGCGGCCGCTGCCCGTTCCCTGTACCCCCTGCCGGGGCGCGGCTACAATGCCGGCCCGGGAGAACGTTCCATGCGCGTGAGCCGCTACCCGCTCTTCACCCTCAAGGAGACGCCTGCCGACGCCGAGATCGTCAGCCATCGCCTGATGCTGCGCGCGGGGCTCATCCGCAGGCTCGCCGCAGGCATCTACGACTGGCTGCCGCTGGGGCTGCGCGTGCTGCGCAAGGTCGAGACCATCGTGCGCGAGGAGATGGAGCGGGCGGGCGCGCTAGAGCTGCTGCTGCCGGCGGTGCAGCCCGCGGAGCTGTGGCAGGAGTCGGGCCGCTGGAGCGAGTACGGGCCCGAGCTGCTGCGCCTGCGCGACCGCCACGAGCGCGAGTTCTGCTTCGGACCCACCCACGAGGAGGTCATCACCGACCTCGTGCGGCGCGAGATCCGCAGCTACCGCCAGCTCCCCCTCACCTTCTACCAGATCCAGGTGAAGTTCCGCGACGAGGTGCGGCCGCGCTTCGGCGTGATGCGCGCGCGCGAGTTCCTCATGAAGGACGCCTATTCCTTCCACCTGGACGAGGCGAGCCTGCAGGCCACCTACGACGCCATGGCCGAGGCCTACGCGCGCGTCTTCACCCGCCTCGGCCTCGACTTCCGCATGGTGCGCGCCGACACCGGCGCCATCGGCGGCCGGCTCTCGCACGAGTTCCATGTGCTGGCCGACTCGGGCGAGGACGCCATCGCCTTCTCCACCGAGAGCGGTTACGCCGCCAATGTGGAGCTCGCCGAGGCCCTGCCGCCGACGGGCCCGCGTCCGGCGCCGAACGAGCCCCTGCGCGAGGTGGAGACCCCGGGCAGGCGCACCATCGAGGAGGTGGCGGCCTTCCTGGGCGTGCCTCCGGAGCGCTGCGCCAAGACACTGCTGGTGGAAGGCGCCGGAGGCGGGCCGGTGGCGCTGGTGCTGCGCGGCGACCACGAGCTCAACGCCCTCAAGGCCGAGAAGCTCCCGGAGGTGGCGAAGCCCCTGCGGATGGCAGGCCCCGAGGCCGTGCGCGCGGCCGCCGGCTGCGAGCCCGGCTACGTCGGCCCGCGCGGGCTCGCCATCCCGGTCATCGCCGACCACGCCGCCGCACACCTCGCCGACTTCGTCTGCGGCGCCAACCGCGACGGCTGGCACCTCACCGGGGTCAACTGGGGCCGCGACCTCCCCGAGCCGCGCACCGCCGACCTGCGCAACGTGGTAGAGGGCGACCCCAGCCCCGACGGGCGAGGGGTGCTGCGCATCGCGCGCGGCATCGAGGTGGGGCACATCTTCCAGCTCGGGCGCAAGTACAGCGAGGCCATGGGCGCCACCGTGCTGGACGAGGACGGCCGGGAGGTGGTGCTGACCATGGGCTGCTACGGCATCGGGGTCTCGCGCATCGTGGCGGCGGCCATCGAGCAGCACCACGACGAGCGCGGCATCGTCTGGCCGGAGACCATCGCCCCCTTCCACGTGGCCCTCGTCCCCATCGGCGCCCACCGCGCCCCGGCCGTGCGCGAGGCCGCCGAGCGCCTGCACGCAGACCTGGAGGCCGCAGGCATGGAGGTGCTCTACGACGACCGCGACGTGCGGCCCGGCGTCATGTTCGCCGACGCCGACCTCATCGGCATCCCGCACCGGCTCGTGGTGAGCGAGCGCGGCCTCAGGGCCGGCACCGTGGAGCACCGCGCCCGCCAGGAGACCGGGAGCCGGGACCTGCCGCTCGAGGAGGCGGTGGCATGGCTGCGCGCGCGCCTCGACGGGGCCCTCGGCGGCACCTGAAACCGGCGCGGCTGCTCGCCGCTCTCGTGCTCGCCGCGGCAGCGGGCGGCGCCGTGGGCGCGGGCGCGGAGCGCAGCGAAGCGGAGATGCGGCCCGTCGGCGCGCGCCCGCAGGCGGGGGCGCCGGGCCTTGCCACCGCAGCCGGACCCCACGTCAGGAGGCGCAACCGCGCCCCGGCACCCTCCCAGGGCCAGGCGCCCGACCCGAAGCTGCGGGCGCTGCTCAAGGCCGCCATCGAGGCCGCCGACAGCTTCCAGGACCGCTTCGAGGCCGAGGTCTGGCTCATGGACATGTCGCGGCGGCTCGCGCGCTTCTTGCCGGACCCCCGCGAGCGCCTGGACCTGCTGCGGCTGGTGCACCGGGAGGCCACGCGCGCGGGCCTGCCGCCGGAGCTCGTGCTCGCGGTGATCGAGGTCGAGAGCCGCTTCGACCGCTTCGCCATCTCCCCCGCCGGCGCCCAGGGCCTGATGCAGGTGATGCCCTTCTGGCTGCGGGAGATCGGCCATCCCGAGGACAACCTGTTCCATCCCCGGACCAACCTGCGCCTCGGCTGCACCATCCTCCGCTACTACCTGGACCTGGAGAACGGCGACCTGGCGCGGGCGCTCGCGCGCTACAACGGCAGCCTCGGCCGGCGCGAGTACCCCGACCGCGTGCTGCGGGCCCTCAGCGAGCGCTGGTATCGCCAGTGACCGGCAAGGCCGCCGTCGCTCGGGCCGGATGTCCGGCGACGCTGTTGCGCCTCCTCCGGCCCATCCCCCGTGGGGCCGGCTTCCAGCCGGCCCAAGGCGCTTTCCCTCCATGGCGTGGGGCCGGCTTCCAGCCGGCCCGGCGCGGCTGGAAGCCGCGCCTACGGCGGGAAGACGAAAACGCGGCTGGAAGCCGCGCCTGCGGAGGGGAGACGGAAACGCGGCTGGAAGCCGCGTCTGAGGATGGATTGGGCCGGGAACGGGCTGGAAGCGGCGCGTGGCGCCGAGGCCTGCGCGTCCACGGTCCGTTCGACAGCGGATCAGCGGACCTCGAATCCGGCGGGGCAGCCGGCGGGATCGGCGGGCTCGCAGCGCACCTGCGTGACCCGCGCCAGCGGCGGCCCTTCCCACAGCCAGGCCTCCAGCTCACGCACGGCCGCCTCCGGCCCGCAGGCCAGCACCTCCACGCTTCCGTCCGGCAGGTTGCGCGCGTAGCCGCGCAGCCCCAGCGCGAGCGCCCGCTCGCGTGTGCTGGCCCGGTAGAACACCCCCTGCACCCGGCCCGAGACCCGGCAGCGCACGCACACGCTCACGGCAGTTCCACCGTCACGGGAATGCCTTCCCGGAGCGTGCCGGGACCGTCGAAGCCGAAGCGCACCCGCACACGCCAACCGCCTTCGATGCGCTCGACGGACACGATGCGGCCGGCATGCACGCGGCCTGCGGCGTGGACCGCGGCGCGCGCGCCCGGCGCCGGCGGCACCCTCCCGTCCGGCACGATCACCACCGCGGCCATGGCGCCCGCACGGGCCAGCTCGATCACCGGCTCCACCCGCAGCTGCGCGCTCTGGGCCTGACCCGGCGCCCCCAGCACCCGCAGCACCATGGCGTCGAATGGAGCACGCAGCTCGGCATACTCGCGCTCTATCCGTGCCCGCTCCAGCGCCGCCCGAGCAGCCTGCAGATCGGACTCGGCCTTCACATAGGCAATGCGCACCAGCTCACGGTCCCGGTCCGAGAGCACCATGCGCTCGTAGAGCTCCTGCGCGCGCTTCCATTCCCGTCGTGCCTCCTCAAAGGCCGGCTCGAGCGCGCTCACGCGCGCGGCGCGCTCTCGCACGCGGGCATCGAAGGGGCGCGTATCCAGCCGGGCGAGCAGGGCCCCCGGTGCCACCCGCTGGCCAGGCCGCACCAGCACCTCGGCGATCACACCGCTGACGGCGAAGCCGAGGACGACACGCTGCGCCCATTCGAGCCGCCCCTCCAGCCGGGTACCGGCCGGCGCGGGCCCCGCCGCGACCACCGCCACCGCCGCCAGCAGGAGCGCGAAGCCGCGCGACATCCGCCGCAGCATACCGCCGCTCACGACGATTCCCTCTCCGCGCGCGGCGTCGCCGGCTCCAGGGGCCAGGGTGCCCTACCCCGCAGGCCCTGCAGCTCGGCCCATGCACGCGCCAGACCGAACTCGGCCTCGGCCAACCGCCGTTTTGCCTCAGACCACCGCACCATGGCATCCCCCAGATCCGTCCGCACCTCCATCTGGTACAGAGCGCGAGCCCGGTCCAGGTAGAGCTCGCGGTACTCCAGCTCCACCAGCGCCTCGTCGCGACGCGCTCGCAGCGCGGCGATGCGCTCGGCCAGCTCCCAGACCCGCTCGCGCAGGCGGCTGCGCTCGAGCGCCGCCTCCGCCTCGGCCCGGCCCAGCGCCGCGGTCGCGGCGGCCACGGCGGCGCGGACCCGGCGCCCCACGAAGAGAGGCACCTCAAGCACGAGCCCGGCGCGCGCGCGGTCGCGCGAGCGGATGCGCCGCGTCGTCGCCTGCGCCTCCATCTCGGCCCGCAGCAGCGGCCGGCGGCCGGCGGCGGCCTCGGCCACCGCATGCCTCGCAGCCGCGACGGCGGCCCGGGCCGCACGCAGGCTCGGAGCGGCCTCCAGCACCTGCGCCAGCAGCGAGGCGGGCTCGGGAGGCGGACGCCTGCCGACCCCCCGCAGGCGGGGGCGGACGAGCTCGCGCGGCAGCTCGCCCGGCCGCCCCAGCCGCTCGGCGAGCCGTGCCCGCGCCACGCGCCGGCGACCGTCGCTCGCATAGCGGCGGCTGCGTGCGGCATGGTAGCGAGTCTCCCATTCGAGCAGCTCGAGGTCGGAGATCTGCCCCTGGGCATGACGGTCGCGCATCTGATCGAAGCGAACGTAGACCACCGCCATGTCCTCGTTGTCGCGCACGTAGGCCAGGTCGGCCAGCACGGCGGCGAAGAAGGCGTCCATCACCGCGAGCGCCTGCTCCAGGCGGGCCGCATCGAGGGCGGCGACGGCCGCCTCCGCGTCGGCGCGCGCGGCCTCGATCCGCGCCCGCCGCCGGCCGAACTCGTGCACCGGCTTGCTCATGACCAGCACGACGCCGTGGTCGTTCGGGTCGGTCTCGAGCGCGGCCGGGTCGGCCGCCACCCACCGCAGGCGCGGCCTCAGCTCGACGTAGGCGTCGGAGCGCGCGCCCGCGAGCTCGATGCGCGCCCGCGCCTCGCGCAGCCGGGCCCGCGCCGCATGGATACTGGGGTGGGCGTCGGAGCCGAGGACCAGCGCCTGCTCGAGCGTGAGCGGATCCGGCAGCGGGGCGGGGGCTCCCGCCGCCCGCTCGGCGACGCCGCCCCACGCCGAGGCCCAGGCCAGCAGCACAGCGGCACCCGCGGCCGGCGCCCTCCCTCGCCTTCTCTGTCCCCCCCCTGCCACCACGCGCCTCAGCCTTCGTCCGCACCGCGCGCGCGCCGGCGCATCATGCGCTTGTAGCGGGCGAAGCTCATGCGCTCGTAGGCGCGCTCGGCCACGTAGCGGCCCAGCAGCAGAAACTCCTCTGGCCCCGAAGTGGCGCCGGTGTAGCGCGCCACGGGCCTTCCCTCAAGATCGACGAACAGAAACACGGGTGTCGCCCGCACCCGGTGCACACGCTCCGACCACGTCTTCATCGTCATCGCCCGCCCTCGGAAATCCGTGATCTCCATGTCGCCCTCGATGTCCACCGCGAACGCCAGGAAGCGTGCGCGGAACCAGGCCTGCACGTCGGGGCGGTTGAGGACGGTGTCCTTCATGCGGTGGCAGAAGGGGCACTCCTCCTGCTCGAAGAAGAGCAGCACGCCGAGCTTGCCCTCCTCGCGGGCGCGCTGGAGCTCCTCCTGGAAGTCGCCGAAGGTCTGCTCGAAGAAATGGGTGTAGGGGTCGCGGGGCGTGTAGGCCTCGTCCAGGGCGGCCCAAGCCCACCCGGACAGCAGGCAGGCGAGCAGGAGCACGGCTTCGGCAAGTCGCGTGGCGTGCCCCGCCCGGCGCCCACGGCTACAATGGCCGCGCGCAGGGCCCGGCGCGGCCCGCTCCAGCCCGGGTTCGCTCCGCATGCCTTCATTCTGCGGGAGACTTCACGCAGCGAACAAGGGGAGCCCCCATGACGGAAGAGCACCGCCCAGCCACCCGCACCGAGAAGGACAGCCTCGGCACCTTCGAGGTCCCGGCCGACGCCTGGTATGGGGTGCAGACCGCCCGCGCGGTGGACAACTTCCCCATCAGCGGCCGCCGCCCCGACCCGGACTTCGTCGCCGCCCACGTGCGCATCAAGCGCGCCGCCGCCGTGGCCAACCGTGAGGCCGGATGGCTCGAGCCGCGGCTCGCCGACGCCATCATCGCCGCCTGCGACCGCATCCTCGCCGGCGAGCTCCTGGATCAGTTCGTGGTCGACCGCTTCCAGGCCGGCGCCGGCACCAGCCACAACATGAACACCAACGAGATCATCGCCAACCTCGCCAATGTGGCCCTCGGCGGCGAGCGGGGCGTCTACAGGCCCGTGCACCCCAACGACCACGTCAACATGGGCCAGAGCACCAACGACACCATCCCCACCGCCATCCGGCTCGCGGCGCTCGCCAAGCTGCCGCGCCTGCTCGAGGCGGTGGAGGCGATGGCGGCGGCCTTCGCCCGCATCGCCGAGGCCGAGCGCGACACGGTCAAGAGCGGCCGCACGCACCTGCAGGACGCCGTCCCGACCACCATCGGGCGGGAGTTCGGCGCCTACGCCTGGATCCTGCGGCGCGCGGCGCGGGGGCTGGCCGCCTGTCGCGAGCCGCTGTGCGAGATCGGCCTCGGGGGGAGCGCGGCCGGCACCGGGCTCAACACCGCGCCCGGCTACCGCGAGCGTGCGGCCGCGGAGCTCGCGCGGCTGACGGGCGAGCCCATCCGGCCCGCCGAGGACATGGCCGCCCAGATGCAGTCCATGCACGACATCCAGCGCCTGTCCTCGGCCATCCGCGACCTCGCCCTGGAGCTCAACCGCATCGCCAACGACATCCGCCTGCTCGCCTCCGGCCCGCGCACGGGGCTGGGCGAGATCACGCTGCCGCCGGTGCAGCCGGGCTCCTCCATCATGCCGGGCAAGGTCAACCCGGTCATGTTCGAGATGCTGAACATGGTCTGCCACCAGGTGATCGGCCAGGACGCGGCCATCGCCGGCATGACCCAGGCCGGCCAGCTCGAGCTCAACGTGATGATGCCGGCACTGGGCTCGGCGCTGTTCGACGCCATGGAATGGCTGACCGCGGCCATCCGCGCCGCCACACGCAAGAACCTGCACGGCATCCGCGTCAACCGTGAGCGCTGCCGCTGGTTCCTGCACCAGAGCGTGGGTCTCGCCACCCTCCTCAACACGCGCATCGGCTATGCGCAGGCGGCCGAGATCGCCAAGGAGTCGGAGCGCACCGGCAGGCCCGTGCGCGAGATCGTGGCCGAGCGCGGCCTCATGAGCGCCGAGGACTTCGACGCGCTGGTGCTGCGCGCGGCCCGCGACGGCGTCATCGACTGAGCGCGACCGCGTCCGCGGGACGAGACGGCGGGAGGCGCCTTCCCGCCGCCGGCCTCAGGGGCGCGTTCCGCCCCCCTCCCCTTCCGCTCCGCCTCCGAGCGAGGGCTGACGGACCTTGTGCTCGGCCGCGTGCGAGAGAAAGAGCGCCAGGCCCACGAGGGCGATGCCGCCCGCGAAGTAGAGCAGGTCCAGCATCCCCCCGAACTCCATCTGCACCCCGTGCTCGAAGAAGGTCACGATGAGGATCATGAGCACGACCTTGCCCAGGCGCGCCTTCAGGTCGTCGAGGTTGCGTATCACCAGCACGCGTGAGGCGGTCTCCGAGCGCTCGGCCTCGTCGATGCGGCTGATGAAGAGCTCGTAGAGGCCGAGGGCGAAGATGAGGAGCACGGTGGCGAGCAGGTAGCCGTCCACCACCTCCACCACGTGGGTGACGGTGCTGGAGCGCAGCGCGCTGCGCGCCTCGCCTGCCAGCTCCGGCGAGGCGTAGTCGGTGAACACATGTGCGGCCATGGTGACCGCGTCCACGGTGGCCATGAAGAACATGGCCAGCGCCGAGAGCAGGCTCGCCAGCACGGCCGCGAGCACCACCAGCCGGCTGCGCCACAGGAAGGCCTCGAACAGGTGCTCGAGCGTACGCATTCGTTCACTCCCCCTCCTTCCGCTCCGGCGCGCAACGGTACAGCGCGGCGCCGCCCTCGGCAAGGAGGTCGCCGAGGCGGGCCAGGACGGGATCCCTGGACGCGTCCACGGACGGCACCCCCTGACCGAGGGCCTCCAGCAGATCGGCCACGGTGGCGGCCTCGAGCGCGCGCGCCAGCACCCAGCCCCCGTCGGCGGTGCGGCGCACGAGCCCGGCGCGTTCGAGCCGCTCCAGCACCGGTGCCAGGACGCGGGGGTCTGCGAGGCCGGCGCGAGCGAGCGCCCCTAGCCCCGGCGCCTCCCCGGTGCGCTGGGCCGCGGCGAGGCGGCCAAGGACCCGCACCGCCAGATCGAGCCCCCTGCCACCACCCGCGCCGGGCGCGAGCCCCAGTGTTCGGCTCACTTCGGCGCCGTAGAGCACGATCATCCACGAGACCTGCACCCAGATGAGCAGCACCGGCAGCGCGGCGAGCGGGCCGTAGAGGGTGCGGTAGGTGTCCACGCGCGCGAGGTAGGCCCCGAAGCCGCGCCGGGCCAGCTCCAGCAGCACCGCCGCCACCAGGGCCCCCGCCAGGGCGTGGCGCAGGGGCACGGGCCGACGCGGCACCAGAGCGTAGAGCAGCAGGCAGGCACCCGCCTCGAGGACGAAGGCGAGCGCTTCCAGCAGCAGACGCTGGGGAGCGAGCGCGCCCACCGCCTGCGGCAGCCAGCGGCCCGCCTGCATGGCCAGCACCAGGGCCGTGCCGAGCAGCAGCGGGCCCAGCGTGAGCACGGTCCACCACACCGTGACCCGCCGCCAGAGGCCCGCGCGGTCGCGCACGCCCCAGATGCGGTTCAGCGTGTCGTCCACCGCCGCCATCATGAGCAGCGCCGTGGCCACCAGCATGAGCGCGCCCACGAGGCTGAGACGGGCGGCGTTGGCCGCGAGCGCCTCCACCACGCGCGCCACGGCCGCGCCCGTCTCGGGCACGAAATGGGCGAACACGAAGGCATGGATGCGCCCGACGAGGCGCTCGAAGGAGGGGAAGGCGGCCAGCACGCCGAAGGCCACCGCCGATAGCGGCACCAGCGCGAGCAAGGTCACATAGGCGAGCCCGGTCGCACGCAGGGGGCCCTCGTCGGACACGAAGCGCCGTGCCGCCCGCCACAGCACCTCCCCCGCCGACCGCAGCCCCCCGCTCATCGCCTGCCATGCCCCATGAAAGAAAAACGGGAGGGCCCGGCACCGGACCCTCCCGCGCGTGTGGTACGGGCCGCCCGGCCCGGATCAGCGCGCCAGGTAGGCCTTGTCGGACTCCTCGACCACCCCCAGCGCCCAGGCGCCGCGCGTCTTGGCGTGCCGCACCGCGGCCGCGACCTCGCCGGGCGAGGGGTTTGTGTCGATGGTGAAGACCTGGCCGGGATAGATCAGGTCCGCATCGCGGATCTGGTCCGCGTTGGCCTTGTAGATGAGCGGCCACTGGTAGGGGTTGTTGTAGATCTCGGGCCTGCCGGAGATCCGCCACAGGCTGTCGCCGCGCACCACCGTGTATTCGATGGAGGCGTTGCGCAGCTCCTCGAGCAGCGCGCTGGCAAGATCATAGGCGCGCCTCCCCTCAGCGTTGCGGTAGGCCTCCTCGGCCTGGCGCAGGCGCGCCTGCTGGTCGGCATCGAGGCCCTTGCGCCCCTTGAGCTCCTCGATGAGGAACTTGGCCTCCTCCATGTAGTACTGGTTGACCGCGAGCTCCGCCTGCCCCTTGGCCTTGCGCGCGAGCTTGATGGCCTTGTCGTTGTCACCCTTCTCGGCGGCCTTCCTGGCCTTCTTCAGGAGCTTCTCCGTGTCGCGCCAGATCCAGTTCAGCGCCTTGGCCTCGCGGATGGCCGCCTCGGCCTCGGCGATGGCCTGGGTCGCGGCCGGGCTGGGGCCGGCCGGCCTGGCGGCGGCCGGCGCCGGCTCCGCCGGCTGCTCCTTCGGAGCCGTCGCGCAGCCGGCGGCCAGGGCGGTCACGGCGGTAAGCAGGACCACGGTTCTGAGTGCGGCGGTGATCTTCATGGCTCGGACACTCCGGGACGGTCGTGTTGTCGTGTTCTTGTTCTGCGCGGCTGGCGCGCCGCCCATCTGCGGCCGCAGCACCCGTTCAGGTCCACAGGACCGTAACACCGCATTCCTTGGGGTGTCAAGGGAAGGGCGACCAAAAAGCGCCTTGAATCATCGTTTTGTGGGCTGTCTCACACGGGCGGTGCGGCAACCGGCCGCCTCCGGCCGAGCGTCACTCGCCACCGGCGCGGCGGGCCCGCTCGCGCGCCTCGGCCGCGAGCGCCCGCGCCTCCAGCGCGAGACGCCGCGCCTCGGCGTAGCGGCCCATCTCCAGCGCACGCTCGGCCGCGGCCAGGCGCCGACGCGCCTCGGCGTAGCGCAAGGGAGCATGCGCCGGCGCGCCGGCCGCCTCGGCCGCCTGCAGCATCTGCCGGGCGTCGCTCATCTCCTGCACGGGCACGCCGGCGCAGCCGCCCGCGCCCCCCAGCGCGATCAGGAGGACCAGGACAAGCTGTGCCAGGGCCTTCCCCATGCGCGGCCAAGCTTGCACCCGGGAGGGCAGGAGGTCAACGCGCCAGCCTGCGACCGTCCGGACGGTGTCTGGTAGCCTTTCAGGGCCCCGCGAACGATCGGCAGGCGGTGGAGGAGGAGACGCCATGGCCCGCAAGCAGGCCGACGAGATCGTCATCTACCACAACCCGCGCTGCGCCAAGTCGCGCGCGGCGCTGAAGCTGCTGCGCAGCCGCGGCATCGAGCCACGCATCGTCGAGTACCTCAAGACCCCGCCCTCGCAGGCCGAGATCGAGCGCCTGCTCGGGATGCTGGGGCTCGAGCCCCGGGCGCTGATGCGGCGCAAGGAGAAGACCTACAAGGCGCTCGGGCTCGACGACCCCGGGCTCAGGCGCCGCGACCTCGTGCGCGCCATGCACGAGCACCCCATCCTCATCGAGCGGCCCATCGTGGTGCGGGGCGGCCGGGCGGTGCTGGGCCGCCCGCCGGAACGGGTGCTGGAGCTCGTCTGAGATGGACGGCCACATCCTCGTGCTCTACTACAGCCGCGACGGGGCCACGGCCGGGATGGCGCGCCAGGTGGCGCGCGGCGTCGAGGAAGCGGGGATGGCGGCCCTCGTCCGCACCGTGCCTCCGGTCTCGCCCACGTGCGAGGCGGTCGCGCCCCCGGTGCCCGAGGCCGGCCCGCCCTACGCCACGCACGAGGAGCTCGCCGGCTGCGCCGGGCTCGCCCTCGGCAGCCCCACGCGCTTCGGCAACATGGCCGCCCCTCTCAAGCACTTCCTCGACGGCACGGGCGACCTGTGGGCGAGCGGAGCGCTCGCGGGCAAGCCGGCCGCGGTCTTCACCTCAACGGCGAGCCTGCACGGGGGCCAGGAGTCCACGCTCCTCAGCATGATGCTGCCGCTCCTGCACCACGGGATGCTGATCGTGGGCCTGCCCTACACGGAGCCCGCGCTCTCGGCCACGACGAGCGGCGGCACGCCCTACGGGGCGAGCCACGTGGCCGGCAGCGACGGGCGCCGGCCGCTCACGGAGGAGGAGCGCCTCCTGTGCCGCGCCCTGGGCCGGCGCCTGGCCGAGGTCGCCTCGAGGCTCGCGGGATGAACGCCGGCGTCTGGCGCGCGCTCGCCCTCGGCGGGCATCTCGCGCTGCTCGCCGTGGTGGCGGCCTGGGCCGGCTGGCTGGCCGAGCCCGGCCAGAGCCCCCGTGCCCTGCGCCTGCTGGTGGGCGCGGGGCCGCTGCTGCTGATCCTGCCGGGGCTCGCCCGGGGGCGGCCGCGCGCCCGGGTGATCGCGAGCCTGCTCGTGCTCGCCTACTTCACCCATGGGGTGGTGGAGGCCTGGGCCGGGCCGCGTCACCTGCTGGGCTGGCTGGAGCTTGCGGCCGCATCGGTCGCCTTCGCCGGCTGCGCGCTCTGGCAGCGTGCGGCCGCCTCCGCGGCGCGGGCCTGAGCCGCGCGCCGGGGCGGGCGTGCCCGCGCGCGGTCCACGTCCAGGGCGCAGGCGAAGGGCGGCGGCTCGCGCAGGATGCGGGCCAGGGCGAAGGCCGCCGCGGGGCGCATGTTGACCACGACCAGCTCGACGTCCGCCAGCCGGCACAGCCGCTCCAGCCTGAGCAGCCACGCATAGTAGACCTGGTCCAGCAGGACCACGTTGCCGAGGTCGTAGATGAGCCGCAGGGCGCGCTGGGCCTGCAGCCAGGCGAGCAGGGGCTCGGCGTAGAGGTCGGGATCGGTGGGGTCGAAGCCCTCGCCGGGCTCGATGAGCACGTCGCCCCCGCCCAGGGGCGTGAGGTGCATGCCCTCGATGCGGGCCACCGCCGCCCCCGCTCAGCCCGCGCCCGCGCCCACGAGCACGCCCAGGCGGCGGAAGGCCTCCTTGAGCCCCTCGGCCAGGGTGGAGCGGGTGGTCACCTGCCCCAGGTCGATGTTGAGGCTGGTGAGCGAGCGGGCGATGTCGGGGCGGATGCCGGTGAGGATCGGCTCGGCCCCCATGAGCGAGATGGCGCGGATCATCTGCACCAGATGGTGCGAGACCTGGGTGTCGATGGAGGAGACCCCCGTCACGTCCATCACCACCGCCTTGGCGCGGTCGCGCTCGATGCGCGTGAGCAGCCGTTCCATCACCATCATGGCGCGCGAGGAGTCGAGCGTGCCGATGATGGGCAGTGCCAGCACCCCGTCCCAGATCTCGGTCACGGGGGTGGAGGTCTGGCGCAGCTCCTCCTGCTGGGCCTGGATGGTGCGCTCCTTCTCCTCCAGGTAGATGTGGAAGATGTCGAGGATGATGTCGTTGAAGAGCGAGCCGAGGAGCACGACCACCGCGCGCGCGTCCTCGAAGGAGACCTCCTCGGCGGCATCCAGGTTCTCGAGGAACACGCGCTGCAGGAACTGGATGTAACGCACGAACTCGTCCAGGCTCGCGCCGCGCGCGCGGATGCGCTTGGAGAAGGTGTTGAAGAACTCGCGCAGCGCCCGGTACTCGGGACCCCGGCGGTCGATCCGTTCGCCTGCGTGCAGGAGCGAGGCGAACAGCTCCAGGAACTCCAGGCTGTAGTCCGTGATCTCCTCGTTGCTGAGGAGGTTGTCGCGGCCGAAGATCTGCTGCCCCTCGCGCTCGATCACGTCCGAGATGCGCCCGGTGTTGAGCATCAGGAGCTCGATGAGGAGCTTGTTCACCGGCTTGCGGCCGGTCCCGGCTTCACGTGCCGCGGTCTTCTTTTTCCTGGCCATGGCCCTCACCTCCTGAAACCGCCGTTCGCAGCACGAGCAGCGAACGGTCGTCGCCCGGCCGCCCCGCCACCTCGCCCAGGAAGAGGGCGACGAGCTGCGGGTGCAGCCGCCACAGCCCGGGATAGCTCGCGAGGCCCCAGCTCCCGCGGATGCCGTCCGAGGCCGTCACGAGCAGCGCCTGGCGCGGGAAGCGCAGCTCGTGGCACTCGATGCGCCGGTGGGCATGCCCGAGGATGCCCGCGGCGAAAGGGATGGCGCGGCGCTCGCCGTTCAGCACCAGCCAGCCGGCCATGTCGCCCACGCCGCACAGGCGCAGCCGCCCGCGCGCGGCATCGAGCTCGCCCGCCACCGCCACCGCGCCGCGCCCGCCCGCCAGCCGCTCGCCGAGTGCGGCCAGCACGGCCTCCGGCGGGCCCGGGCGCGCGAGCAGCCCACCCGCCTGCGCGGCCGCGGCCGCCGCCTCCGGCCCGTGCCCCAGGGCGTCCACGTGCAGCCAGCGCAGGCGCCGCTCCGCCCAGCGCAGGCGGATGGCGTCGCCGTTGTGCTCGGCATCGCCCAGCGCGCGCAGGTAGCAGCCCAGCTCCACCGCCGTGCGCGGCCGCCTGCCAGCGACGTGGAAGCGCGCCCACACGGCCACTCCGTGCCAGGCCTGCTCCAGCTCCGGCCGCTCCGCAACGGAGTAGATGGCGAACTCGTGCGCCATGCGCCGCACCGAGCCCAGCCCGCGGCCCATGGTGCCGGCGGTGGTGTAGCCGTCCTCGAGGGCGGCGCGCACGTCCGGGATGCCCGGCCCGAAGTCGAGGGCGAAGACGTCCAGGGCAGGCGCCGGCTCGCGCACCTCCCAGAGCTGGATCACGCCCGTGCCACGCGCGAACTTGGCCTGGTTGGTGGCGAGCTCGCTCGCCACGAGCTCCATGCGCGCGCGCGCCTCCTCCCGGAAGCCCATGCGGCGCGTCACCGCGCGCAGGCGCGAGCGCAGCAGCACCTGGGCCGTGTCGTCCCCGGCGGTCTGCTCGGTCAGCAGGCGCATCCCTCAGGAGACTCCGGCCGGGGGCGCCTGCGCATCGCCCGTGCATGCTCCTTCCTCCAGCTCTGCTGCGGACACGGCCCGGCCGCGCCCGCGGTGCTTGGCCTCGTAGAGCGCCGCATCCGCCCGCGCCACCAGCCGCTCGGGCGTGTCGCCGGCGTCGAGCGGCGCGATGCCGATGCTGACCTTGCCGTCCATCCGCTCCAGCACCCGGCCGGCCACCCGCCGGGCCACATCCTCGCCGGCGTAGAGGATGATGGCGAACTCGTCGCCGCCCACGCGGCAGACCTGGTCCACATCCTCGCGCACGGCCGCGCGCATCGCCTCGGCCATGCGCCGCAGGTAGGCATCGCCGTACTGATGTCCATGGGTGTCGTTGACCTCCTTGAAGTGGTCCAGGTCCAGCAGCAGCAGGCTGAGGGGCTCGCCCTGGCGCAGCGAGCGCCTGACCGCCCGCTCCAGGCGCAGATCGTAGGCGGCGCGGTTGTAGAGCCCCGTCAAAGGGTCGGTTTCGGCACGGCGGATCGATTCCTTGAGCTCGGCCTTCTTGCGTGCGAGATCGGCCTGGAGGGCGGCGAGCTCGGCCTCGGCGCGCGCGCGGGCCGCCTCGAGCTCGGCCTGCACGGCCTCGTTGCGCCGGCGCAGGAGGTCCGGGTCGGCGAGCTCGCTCTCCTGGCGCAGGCGCCGCCGCAGCGCCGCCACGGTGCGGCGGGAAGGCGGACGCGGCAGCGTGGCGAGCGCCAGCGCCTCGCCGGAACCGATGCGAAGCGTGAGGGCGGGCCCGTCGAGGCTCAGCGCCACCGGCGGGATCCGGCCGTCGGCGCCCGCCTCCGCCTCGCGCAGACGGGCGATGGCCCCCTCCAGGGGGGCGACGGCGGCAAAGACGTTCCCCCCCAGGGCCTCGACGGCCTCCAGGGCGAAGCGGGCTAGCCGCTGGCGGTCGGGCTCCACCAGCGGCGTCATGCTGAGCAGCTCCGTCAACCCGCCCCCTCCCGGGCGCTGCGCCCTCGCGCGCATCACGCACCCTTGCGGGCGCCGGCAGACCGACACCCCGCCGGGCTTTGACCAGGATCATGCAATGAGCATGCCGTGGTGACCGAAGCTATCGGGGCAGCCAGGGCGCCGGGGCCTCGCCAGAGGCCCGGCGAGCCGGTATGCTGTGGCGCCGCCCCCGCGGCGGGGAGGCCCGATGCCCCGCCGCCGTCCGGCCAGCAGGAGGGTGCCCGACCATGACCTTCGTCGTCACGGAAAACTGCATCAAGTGCAAGTACACCGACTGCGTCGAGGTCTGCCCCGTGGACTGCTTCCATGAGGGCCCGAACTTCCTCGTGATCGACCCCGACGAGTGCATCGACTGCACCCTGTGCGAGCCCGAGTGCCCGGCCGAGGCCATCTTCCCCGAGGACGACCTGCCCGAGGGCCAGGAGCAGTTCCTGCAGATCAACGCGGAGCTGGCCAAGATCTGGCCCGTCATCACCGAGAAGAAGGACCCGCCCCCAGACGCCGACGAGTGGAACGGCAAGCCGGACAAGCTCCAGTATCTGGAGCGCTGAGCCGGGTCGGCGCCCACGGCGGGATGGACGGGATGCCCCGCGGGCCAGGGCCGGGGGGCGCGGCATCTGCCTGCGCCCTTCCCCGGCGGCCGTCCGGCCGACATCCCCGGGGCCGGCTCGCCGTGCCTTGAAAGGCCGCCGGCGTCGTCCGTATATATAAGCATACGCTAATATCTGGACTGCTCAGGAGGTCCGGAGCGATGGCGCAGTCGCCCTACATCCTCGACCCGGTCACGGAGGCCAACTTCGCCGAGGCCGTCATCGAGCGCTCACGCCAGGTGCCCGTGCTGGTGGACTTCTGGGCCGAGTGGTGCGGGCCGTGCCAGATGCTCATGCCCGTGCTCAGCAGGCTGGCCGACGAGTACGGCGGCCGCTTCGTGCTCGCCAAGGTCAACACGGACGCCGAGCAGGGGCTGGCGATGCGCTACGGGATCCGCGGCATCCCGGCGCTCAAGCTCTTCCGCCACGGCGAGGTGGTGGAGGAGATGGTGGGCGTGCAGCCCGAGGGGGCCATCCGCGCCATGATCGACCGCCACATCGAGCGGCCTGCGGACCGCGTGCGCGAGGAGGCGCGTGCGGCAGTCCGCGCGGGCGCGCCCGAGACCGCGGTCGCCCTGCTGCGCAAGGCCCTCGACGAGGAGCCGGACTACGCACCCTTGCGGCTGGATCTGGCGGCGGCGCTCGCGGCGGCGGGCCGCTTCGACGAGGCCGAAGAGACTTTCCGGTCCCTGCCGCCGGACGTGCGCGAGGGGGCCGAGGGCAAGGCGCTGGCCGCTCGGCTCACCTTCGCCCGCGCGGTGGCCGAGGCGCCTGCGCGCGAGCGGCTCGAGGCGGCCTGGCGGGAAGGGAGCGCCGGCAGCGCGGAGCTCTATGCCCTGGCCGCCCACCGCATCGTGGCCGGCGAGCACGAGGCCGGGCTGGAGCTGCTCTTGGAGCTGCTCAAGCGCGACCCCGGCTTCCGCGACGGGGCGGCGCGCAAGGCCGTGCTGGCGGCCTTCGATCTCCTGGGCGGCGAGGGCGATCTCGTCCAGCGCTACCGCAAGCGGCTCTTCGCCCTCCTTCATTGAGCCGGGCGGGGCTGCCCGCGCTCGGCGCGCGTGCCCGCCGCGGCATCCTTTTCCCGCGCGAGCAGGCCGAGCAGCCGGTCTCTGGGGACGTAGCCGCGCAGCACCCGGCCGCGGCCGGTGACGATGGTGGGCGTGCCCTCGAAACCGAGACGGCGGCCCAGGCGCGTGCCCGCCTCGACGGGATCCTCGCAGCGGCGCGCCGGCACCGCCTCGCCGGCCTTGGCGGCCGTGAGGGCGGCCCTGCGGTCCTTCGCGCACCAGACGCTCTCCATGCGGCGTCGGCGTTCCGTGCCTGCCGGCACCAGCGAGAAGGGCACGTAGCGCACGGTGACGCCCGCCTCGTTGAGCGCGGGCACCTCCTGGTGGAAGCGCCGGCAGTAGGGACAGTCCACGTCGGTGAAGACGGTCAGGCGATGGCGCTCGGCGCCCCGGGCCGGAAAGACGATCATGTTCGCCTCGCCGAAGCCTTCGACGGC
This sequence comes from Gammaproteobacteria bacterium, assembly GCA_026989495.1. Taxonomy (GTDB): domain Bacteria; phylum Pseudomonadota; class Gammaproteobacteria; order S144-34; family S144-34; genus S144-34. The sequence goes on from JALSJE010000078.1 coordinate 34,567, forward strand.
GTCCAGCAGGAGGCCGCGGCGGCGCTCGGCCAGCACGTCCTCGCCCCGCTCGAGCGAGATCACCGCCCCGTCCACCAGCCAGCGCCCGTCGGCGCTGACCAGCGCCGCCTGCTCCCCGAAGATGGCGAAGCGCCAGCCCGGCAGGGGCGCGGGCTCGATCCGGTCGGGTGCGCGGCCCAGGCGGCGGGCCAGGCTTTCGGCGAGCAGGCGGTCGCGGGGCGAGATCCCTCCGGCCGGCGGGGCCGCCTGCGCCCCGGCCGCGGGCGGCGGGGCTGCGGGTAGGGAGGGTGCGGCGAGGGCTGCGGCCACGACGGCTGCCAGGATGGCGGTGCGCATGGGTCTCTCCGTTGCCTGTCGGGGCCCGCGCGCTCAGCCGCGCGGGTGGTGGCGGCGGTGCAGCTCGGCCAGCCGGGCGCGGGCCACGTGAGTATAGATTTGGGTGGTGGACAAGTCACGATGCCCGAGGAGGAGCTGGACGACGCGCAGGTCGGCGCCATGGTCGAGGAGATGGGTGGCGAAGGCATGGCGCAGGGTGTGGGGGCTCACCTTGCGCCCGATGCCCGCCGCACGCGCATAGCGGCGGATGCGCTGCCAGAAGCCCTGGCGCGTCATGGCCCCCGAGCGGCGCGTCGGGAACAGGTGCTCGCTCTCGCGCCCGGCGACGAGCGCCGGTCGCGCCTCCTCGAGATAGCGCCGCAGCCAGTGGAGGGCCTCCTCGCCAATAGGGACCAGGCGCTCGCGTCCGCCCTTGCCGGTGACGCGGACCACGCCCCGGGCGAGGCTCACCTGGTCACGGCGCAGCCCCGTGAGCTCGGAGACCCGCAGCCCCGTGGCATAGAGCAGCTCCAGCATGGCACGGTCGCGCAGCCCCTCGGGCGTGTCGAGACGCGGGGCGGCGAGCAGCCGCTCCACCTCCCCCTCGGTGAGCGTGCCCGGCAGCGGGCGGCCCACCCGCGGCGAGCGCAGCCGGGCGGTGGGATCGGCCTGGAGCCGGCCCTCGCGCACCTGGAGCCGGTAGAAGCGCCTGAGCGCGGAGGCCGCGCGCGCCTGGGAACGGGCCGCGACCTTGCATGCCGCAAGGTGGCCCATGTAGTCCGACACGTCCCCAGGACCCGCGGCCAGCAGGTGCGGCCGGCGCTGCGCCCGCAGCCAGGCGGCGAAGGCCACGAGGTCGCGCCGGTAGGCCTCCAGGGTGCGCGCCGAAAGCCCCGCCTCCATCCACAGCGCCTCGCAGAAGGCGTCGATGCGGGCGAGGTCCCCCGGGCGGGGCGCGCCGGGGCGGGCGTCACGGGCCTCCCGCGCCCTGGCCATGCTCAGTGCACGAGCTCCCCGGCGGGGCCGGCCGACGGGTCATGGAGGGGCAGGCGCACGCGCTCGACACCGCCCACGCGGCCGCGGCCCTTGGACTGGTAGAGGGCGCGGTCGACGGCCTCGAGCAGCGTCTCGAGCTGGCGGCCGTGGGTGGGTGCCTCGCCCATGCCGATGGTGACGTCGAAGGGGATGCCCACCTGCTCCGACCAGCCGCGCACCTGGGCCTGGATGCGGCCTGCCACCGCCTCGGCCTCGTCCAGGGTGCAGTCCATCAGAAGGAGCACGAACTCGTCGCCGCCGTAGCGGGCCGCGAGGTCGTTGGCGCGCACGCAGGCGTGGATGGTGCGGGCGACGCTCGCCAGGACACGGTCGCCGGCGCTGTGGCCGTAGCGGTCGTTGACCTGCTTGAAGCGGTCGAGGTCGGCGAACATCAGCACCAGCGGGCGCCCGCGGCGTTCAGCCTCGCGGAACAGGGCCGCGGCCTCCTCCAGGAAGGCGGCGCGGTTCATGAGCCCGGTGAGCGGGTCGCGGCGGCTGTGCTCCTCGAGCGAGCGGCGCGAGCGCTCGATGCGGCTCATGAGGATATAGGCGTAGACCAGGATGATGGCCCCGAACAGGTTCAGGAACAGCACGCCCGGGGTGAGGGCCTCCCAGCCGCCCACGTAGCGCAGGGTCAGCGCCACCATGGCGCCGGCGAAGGAGCCCACCAGCGCTTCCCCGAACAGGCGCATGCCGTAGCGCATGCCGTTGCCCAGCACCACCATGATGTAGACCACCAGCGAGGGCGGGATCTCGTAGGGGTCGTTGAGCACCGTCATGGTGATCATGACGATGTCGAGCCACATGGCGAAGCGGTAGCGCAGCGGCGCGTAGGGGCGGCGCCGGGCGTCCCAGAGGTTGACGGTGTTGACGGCGGCGTGGATCAGGAACAGCGCGTTGATGGTGGGCAGGCCCAGCCACTCGCCATTGGGCCCGGGCGCGACATTGAAGTAGAAGAGCCCGAGCGCCGCGAACAGGTAGCGCACCAGGAACTGCACGCGCTGCTCGTGCCAGCCGGGCACGCGCAGCCCGCCGCGGTGCAGCGCGCGCCGGTCCGGATTGCGGCGCCGCTCGCCGCGGCGGCGCTCCTGGTGCCTCCTTCGCTCCCCCATGCGGCACTCCCGCCCGCCCCCGGGCGCGGAGCCCGAATGATGGCATCCCATGCGCCGCGTGGGCAAGCGTCAGGGGCGGGGGCCCGGCTGGCGCAGCGCGCCCAGCAGCTCGAGCGGCAGCGGAAAGACGATGGTGGAGGCGCGGTCGCTGGCGATCTGGGAGAGCGCCTGCAGGTAGCGCACCTGGATCGCGAGCGGATGGCGCCCCAGCACCTCGGCCGACTGCATGAGCTTCTCGGCCGCCTGCAGCTCGCCCTCGGCGCTGATCACCTTGGCGCGCCGCTCGCGCTCGGCCTCGGCCTGGCGCGCGATGGCGCGGATCATGCTCTCGTCGAGATCCACGTGCTTGATCTCCACGTTGCGCACCTTCACGCCCCAGGCGTCGGTCTGCTCGTCGAGGATGCGCTGGATGTCGGTATTGAGCTTCTCGCGCTCGGCCAGCATCTCGTCGAGCTCGTGCTGGCCGAGCACCGAGCGCAGGGTGGTCTGGGCGAGCTGGCTGGTGGCGGCGTAGTGGTCCTCGACCTGGATGATGGCCTTCTCGGGATCGACGACGCGGAAGTAGACCACGGCGTTGACCTTGACCGAGACGTTGTCGCGCGAGATCACGTCCTGGGTGGGCACGTCCATCACCACGGTGCGCAGATCCACCCGCACCATCTGCTGGACGAAGGGGATCACGATGATGAGGCCCGGCCCCTTGACCCCGGTGAAGCGGCCGAGGGTGAAGATGACGCCGCGCTCGTACTCGCGCAGCACCCGCAGCGAGACGAAGAGCAGACCGATGATGAAGGCGCCGATGGTGTAGAGCACGATGGGCATGGCGGTCCTCCTCCGACGTTCACGGCCCAGGATCGCCCGCCCGCGCCGGCGCTGCGGGCGGGATCATTTCCCGTTCGGTTCGACCTCGAGCGTGAGGCCGCGCACGGCGCGCACCCGCACGCGCGCGCCCGCCGGCACCGGCCGCACGGCGCGGGCGCGCCAGATCTCGCCACCGACCTTGACCTGGCCCTCGGGTGCCAGCGCCTCCAGGGCCTCGCCCTCCAGCCCCACCATGCGATGGGCGCCGATCGCCACCGGACGGCGGCGTGCGCGCACCAGCATGGCCACCAGCCCCATCAGGAAGCCGGCGCTGGCGAGGGCCACCCCGCCGATCAGGGGCAGCGAGACCGCGTAGCCGCTCTCCTCGTCGAGCAGGATGACCGAGCCGATGACGAAGGCGACGAGCCCGCCCAGGCCCAGCGCCCCGAAGCTGGGCACGAAGGCCTCGGCCAGCATGAAGGCGATGCCGAGGACCATGAGGGCTAGGCCGGCGTAGTTGACAGGCAGCACCTGGAAGGCGAAGAGCGCGAGCAGCAGGCAGATGGCCCCGACCACGCCCGGCAGGACGTAGCCCGGGTTGGCGAGCTCGAAGATGAGCCCGTAGAGGCCGATGAGCATGAGCAGGTAGGCGACGTTGGGGTCGGTGACGACGGTGAGCAGCCGCGTGCGCCAGTCCGGGCGCAGGTGCTCGATGCGCGCATCCCGGGTGCGGAGCGTGCGCTCGCCCGCGGCGGTGCGCACGCGGCGCCCGTCCACGGCGGCGGCGAGCGCCTCGAGGTCCGCCGCCAGCAGGTCCGCGACCCGCTCGCGCACCGCCTCGTGCGCGGGCAGGCTCGCCGCCTCGCGTACGGCCCGCTCGGCCCACTCGGCGTTGCGGCCGCGCAGCCGGGCCAGGCTGCGCAGGTAGGCGACGGCGTCGTTGACCATCTTCCGCCCCATCGCATCGCCCGCGGGCGGCGCTGCCCCCCTGCCCTCGCCCTTTGCGGGCCTGCCGGTGCCGTCCTTGGCGTCGCGGCCGTCCCCGGGGCGCACGGGGGGGCCGGGACGGGGCCCGGGCTCGCCCGGACCCGTCATGCGCACGGGCGTGGCGGCGCCCACGTTGGTGCCGGGGGCCATGGCCGCGACGTGGCTCGCGTAGAGGATGAAGGTGCCCGCGGAGGCCGCGCGCGCCCCGGCCGGTCCCACCCAGGCCGCCACCGGCACGGGCGAGGCGAGGATGGCGCGCACGATCTCGCGCATGGCCGCATCCAGGCCGCCGGGCGTGTCCAGGCGCAGCACCACCAGCTCCGCGCCCCGGGCGGCCGCGCGCGCGAGCCCCCGGCGCACGTAGTCGCCGGTGGCGGGACCGATGGGGCCCTGGATCTCGAGCACCAGCACCAGCGGCGCCACGCGGGTGACCGGGGCGCGCCCCTCCCCGCCCCCGCCGGACCCCTCCGCGAGGGCCGCGAGGGCGGCGCCTGCGAGCGCGAGTAGGACGCCAGCCCTGCGTGCGAGGTTTCCCATGTCCCGAAGCATACACCCGGCCGAAGGGCCCGGCGCTACAATGCGCGGGTGGACCCAACGTCCGGCACGGAGCGGCCCGCCGGGCTGGTGCTCGCCGGCGGGCGCGGGCGCCGCCTCGGCGGCGCCGACAAGGGGCTGGTGCCCGTGGACGGCGAGCCCATGGCCCTTCGTGCGGCCCGCCTGCTGCGGCGCGTGGCGGGGCCGGTGGCCGTCTCGGCCAACCGCAACCCGGAGCGCTATGCCGCCCTCGGCCTGCCCGTGCTGGAGGACGGGTCCCATGGGGGCCGGGGGCCCCTGGCGGGCGTGCTGCGCGGGCTCGAATGGTGCCCCGCCCCCTGGCTCCTCGTGCTCCCGTGCGACACCCCGCGCCTGCCGCCGGCGGCGGTGGAGGCCCTGTGGTCGCGGGCGCGCCGGGGCGACGTGGATGCCGTGGTCCTGGAGGCGGGCGGGCGGCTGCACCCGCTCCACTGCGCCCTGCGGGCGGGCCTCCGCGGGCGGCTGGCGGCGTGGCTGGAAGGCGGCGGGCGCGCGGCCACGGACTGGATGCGCGCGCTCGGCGCGGCGGTGGTGCGCCTCGGCACGCCCGAGGCCGCCCTCAACGTCAACACCCCCGACGACCTCGAGCGCGCCCGCGGGGGCCGGCCGCCGGTGCTGGTCGTCACCGGCTGGAGCGGCGCGGGCAAGACCACGCTGCTCGAGCGGCTGCTCGCGGCGCTGTGCGCGCGCGGGCTGCGCGTGGGCGCCGTCAAGCACACCCACCACGACGTGGAGCTGGACCGGCCCGGCAAGGACAGCCACCGCCTGCGCGCCGCCGGCGCGCGCCAGGTGCTGCTCGCCACGCCCCGGCGCCGCTTCCTCGTGACCGAGCTCGGCCGCCCCACGGAGCCCGGGCTGGAGGACCTGGTGGGGGCGCTGGACCGCAGCCTCGACCTGGTGCTGGCCGAAGGCTTCAAGGGCGCCCCCTTCCCCAAGCTGGAGGTCCACCGCCCGGCCTGCGGCCGGCCCTTGCTGGCCGCCGCGGATCCCGACATCATCGCCGTGGCCGCGGACGGCCCGGTGGCGCCGGCGCCGTCCGTGCCCGTGCTGGACCTGAACGACACGCAGGCCATCGTCCGCTTCGTCCTGGCTGCCTGCGCCCTGGACGGGATCACCACCACAGGGGAGACCGCCCCATGAGCTCGCACGAGACCGACACCGCGGCCGGCGCCTGCGGCTGCGACGAGACCGGCGCCCGCGGCCTGCTGCCGGTGGAGGAGGCCCGCCGGCGCATCCTCGAGGCCGTCACGCCGGTGGAGGGCCGTGAGGCCGTGCCGCTGGCCGCCGCCTGCGGGCGCGTGCTGGCCGTGGACGTGGCCGCCCCCTTCGACGTGCCGCCCCACGACAACTCCGCCATGGACGGCTATGCCCTGCGCGCGGCCGACGTGCCCGGCGAAGGCGAGGCGCGCCTGCGCGTGGTGGCGAGCGCCTATGCCGGCCACCCCTTCACGGGCGAGGTGGGCCCTGGCGAGGCGGTGCGCATCATGACGGGGGCGGTGCTGCCCGCAGGCGCCGATGCGGTGGTGATGCAGGAGCATGTGCGCCTCGAGGGCGAGACCGTGGTGGTGCCGGGGCCGGTGCGCGCGGGGACCAACGTGCGCCGCGCGGGCGAGGACCTGCGCGCAGGGGCGCCGGTGCTGGCAGCGGGCACGCGCCTCGGCCCCGCCCAGATCGGGCTGCTGGCCGCGGTGGGGGTGGCCGAGGCGCCGGTGGCGCGCCGGCCGCGCGTGGCCTTCTTCTCCACCGGCGACGAGCTGCGCCCGCCGGGCGAGACGTTGCGCCCGGGCGAGATCCACGACAGCAACCGCCACGTGATCCGGGCCCTCCTGCAGGCCCTCGGGGTGGAGACGCTGGACCTGGGGCTGGTGCCGGACCGGCCCGAAGCCGTCGCGGCGGCGCTGCGCCGCGGCGGCGAGGAGGCCGACGCCCTCCTCACCTCGGGCGGCGTCTCCGTGGGCGAGGCCGACTACGTCACCGACGCCCTGCGGCAGCTGGGCGAGGTGGGCTTCTGGCGCGTGGCCATCAAGCCCGGCAAGCCGCTGGCCTTCGGGCGCATCGGCCGGGCGCACTTCTTCGGCCTGCCCGGCAATCCGGTCTCGGTGATGGTGACCTTTCTCCAGCTCGTGCAGCCGGCCCTGCGCCGCCTGGCGGGCGAGCGCCGGGTCGAGCCCATGACCGTGCGGGCACGCACGCGCGTGCCCCTGCGCAAGCGCCCCGGCCGCGCCGATTTCCAGCGCGGCATCCTGAGCCGTGCCCCCGACGGCACCCTGGAGGTCGCGGCCACCGGCCCCCAGGGCTCGCACGTGCTGAGCTCCATGGCCCGCGCGGACTGCCTGATCGTGCTGCCGCGCGACTGGGGCGACGTGCCGGAGGGGACCTGGGTGGAGGTGCAGCCCTTTCACGGCCTCATCCCGGGCTGCGGCGCCTGAGGCCGGGACGCCGCCTTGAAGCCCCGGCCCCGCGCCATCATCTTTCCGGGTGCCGCCGCGGAGGGATCATGAGCTGCGCGCCGCCCTGCTGGGAGCACTTCGAGCACGGCGCCGACGTGGGGGTACGCGGCCTCGGACGCACCCCGGCCGAGGCCTTCGAGCAGGCGGCGCTCGCCCTCACCGCGGTCGTCACCGACCCCGCCGGCGTGGCCGCGCGCGAGGCCGTCGCCATCCGCTGCGAGGCGCCGGAGCTGGAGCTCCTGCTGGTGGACTGGCTCAACGCCCTGGTGTACGAGATGGCCACCCGCCACATGCTCTTCGGGCGCTTCGCGGCGCGCATCGAGGACGGCCGCCTGGAGGCCACCGCCTGGGGCGAGCCCATGGACCCGGTGCGCCACGCCCCGGCCGTGGAGGTCAAGGGCGCCACCTACACCGCCCTCGCAGTGCGCCGGCGCGAGGAGGACGGCGCCTGGATCGCCCAGTGCGTGGTGGACGTGTGAGCACGGCGAGGCGCCTGCCATGACCGGCTACCGCAGCCGCCTCCAGCGAGAGGGCCCCAACACCTGGGTCATCCCCCCCGAGGGGGACATGCGCGTCCCCGCCGTCGTCTACGCCAGCGAGGACCTCGTCCGCGACATGGACGAGAAGGTCTTCGAGCAGGCGGCCAACGTGGCCATGCTCCCCGGCATCGTGCAGGCGGCCTACACCATGCCCGACGCCCACTGGGGCTACGGCTTCCCCATCGGCGGCGTGGCCGCCTTCGACGCCGAGGCCGGCGGCGTGGTCTCGGCCGGCGGCGTGGGCTTCGACATCTCCTGCGGCGTGCGCACCCTGCGCACGGGGCTCACCCGCGCCGACCTGGAGCCCGCCAAGGAGGCGCTCGCCGACAGGCTCTACGCCAAGGTGCCGGCGGGCCTGGGCAGCACGGGCCGCATCCGCCTCGACGCGAAGGAGATGGACGCCATGCTGCGCGGCGGTGCGCAGTGGGCGGTGGAACGCGGCTGGGGCCGCCCCGAGGACCTGGAGCGCATCGAGGAGCGCGGCCGCATGGCGGGCGCGCGTCCCGAGTGCGTCTCGGACAAGGCCAAGAAGCGCCAGCGCGACGAGATGGGCACGCTGGGCTCCGGCAACCACTACCTCGAGGTCCAGGAGGTGGCCGAGATCTACGACCCCGGGGTGGCCACGGCCTTCGGTCTGCGCCAGGGGGAGATCGTGGTCAGCATCCATTGCGGCTCGCGCGGCCTCGGCCACCAGATCGGCACCGACTACCTGCGGCGCATGGTGGAGGCGGCGCGCGCCCACGGCATCCGCCTGCCGGACCGCGAGCTCGCCTGCGCCCCCATCCGCTCCCGGGTGGGGCAGGAATACCTCGGGGCCATGCGCGCCGGCATCAACTGCGCGCTGGCCAACCGCCAGATCATCACGCAGCTCGCGCGCGAGGCCTTCGCCGCGGTCTTTCCGGGTGTCGAGCTGGAGCTGGTCTACGACGTCTCCCACAACACCTGCAAGGAGGAGCTGCACCGCACCGGCGCGGGCGAGCGGCGCCTCTACGTGCACCGCAAGGGCGCCACCCGCGCCTTCGGCCCGGGCCACCCCGACCTGCCCGAGGCCTTCCGCGCGGTGGGCCAGCCGGTGCTCATCGGCGGCTCCATGGGCACCTGCTCCTACGTGCTGGTGGGCACGCGCGAGGCCGAGCGGCTCGCCTTCTCCTCCGCCTGCCACGGGGCCGGCCGCGCCATGAGCCGCAGCCAGGCCTCCAGGCGCTGGCGCGGGCGCGAGGTGGTGGACGGGCTCGCCGCGCGCGGCATCCTCGTGCGCTCGCCCTCCATGCGGGGCGTGGCCGAGGAGGCCCCGGGCGCCTACAAGGACGTGAGCGCCGTGGTGGAGGCGGCGCACCAGGCCGGGCTCGCGCGCAAGGTGGCGCGGCTCGTGCCCGTCGTGTGCATCAAGGGCTGAGCGGAAGGGGCGCCGTGGCCGTCCGCAACGAGGAGGTGGCCGCGGTCTTCGACGAGATCGCAGATCTCCTCGAGATCCGCGGCGAGAACCCCTTCCGCGTGCGCGCCTACCGCAACGCCGCGCGCACCGTGCGCAGCCTGGGGCGCGATGTGGCCGGGCTCGTCGCCGCCGGCGAGGACCTGACGCGCCTGCCCGGCATCGGCCGGGATCTCGCGGGCAAGATCCGCGAGATCGTCGGGACCGGCACCAGCGCCACCCTGGAGGCGCTGCGGCGCGAGCTCCCCCCGGGGCTGGGCGCGCTGCTGCGCCTGCCCGGCCTGGGCCCCAGGCGCGTGGCCGCCCTCCACCGCGAGCTCGGCATCACGAGCCTGGAGGCGCTGCGGCGGGCGGCGGAGACGGGGCGGCTGCGAAGCCTCCCCGGCTTCGGGCCCAAGACCGAGGCGCGGGTGCTGGAGGCCATCCGCGCGCATCTCGACACCGGCCGGCGCTTCCTGCTCGCCGAGGTCGAGGGCTGGGCCGAGGCCCTGGCCGGCCACCTGCGCGCGGGCCCGGGCGTGGACGAGGTGGTGGTGGCGGGCAGCTTCCGCCGCCGGCGCGAGACCGTGGGCGACCTCGACATCCTCTGCACCGCGCGCGACGGGGCCGCCGTCGCCGCGCACTTCACCGCCCACGAGCGCGTGGCCGAGGTGCTCTCCCGGGGACCCACGCGCACCACCGTCGTGCTGCAGAACGGCCTGCAGGTGGACCTGCGCGTGGTGCCGGAAGCGGGCTTCGGCGCGGCGCTCCACTACTTCACCGGAAGCAAGGCCCACAACATCGCCGTGCGCCGCATGGGCCAGCGGCGCGGGCTCAAGATCAACGAGTACGGCGTCTTCCGCGGCGCCCGCCGCGTGGCGGGCGCCACGGAGGAGTCGGTCTTCCGCAGCGTGGGCCTGCCCTGGATCCCTCCCGAGCTGCGCGAGGACCGGGGCGAGATCGAGGCCGCCCTGGCAGGGAAGCTCCCGCGGCTCGTCGAGCTCCGGGACCTGCGCGGCGACCTCCACTGCCACACCCGGGCGAGCGACGGCCGCTCGGGCCTCGAGGAGATGGCGCGCGCCGCGCGCGAGGCGGGGCTCGAGTACCTCGCCGTCACCGAGCACTCGCGCAGCCTGCGCGTGGCGCGCGGCCTCGATGCCAGGCGCCTGCGCGCCCACGTGGAGGCCATCCGGCGGCTGGACGAGCGCCTGGAGGGCATCACGCTGCTCACGGGCATCGAGGTGGAGATCCTGGAGGACGGACGCCTCGACCTGCCGGACTCGGTGCTGGCCGAGCTCGACATCGTCGTCGGGGCCGTGCACACCCGGTTCGACCTGCCGCGCGCGCGTCAGACGCGGCGCATCCTGCGCGCCATGGACCATCCCCACTTCCATCTCCTCGCCCATCCCAGCGGCCGGCTGCTGCTGCAGCGCGAGCCCTACGACGTGGACATGGCGCGCATCATCCGCCACGCGCGCGAGCGCGGCTGCTTCCTCGAGCTCAACGCCAACCCCGACCGCCTCGACCTGGACGACGTCCACTGCCGCATGGCCCGCGACGAGGGCGTGCTGGTGGCCATCTGCTCCGACGCCCACTCCAGCCTCGGCTTCGCCAACCTGCGCTTCGGCGTGGGCCAGGCCCGGCGCGGCTGGCTCGGCCCCGAGCACGTGCTCAACACCCGCCCCCTCGGGGAGCTCCGCCGCCTGCTCGCCGCCGCACGCGCAGGACCAGCCTGAGGGGGGTACGTCGACGAGGCCGACCGGGCGACGAAGGAGCGGCGCGGACACGGGCGCGCGCAGCGCGCAGATGCGGGAAGCAGCGCCGCGCGCACGGGGCGGCGCGTCGGCGCAGGGCCCGCAGACGACCACACCCGCCGCCAGCCATCAGCCGAACATACGGTCCCCCCGGGCCAAACCCCGGCACGGCGGGCCCGCAAGCCGCCGAGTCCCAGAGCCCGGGCCCCGGGGCACGGGGCCGGCCAGGACCGCTATCGCCCTGACTTCAACTGACGAAGGCGGCGGCGGTCGCGGCCGTCGGGCCGGCGCGGCGGGGCGGCGGTCTCGCGCCGGCGCGCCTCGCGCGCGGCCTCGCGGGCGGCACGGCTCTCCGGCGTCTCCTCGTAGAGCGTGCGGGCCACCTGGGCGGGACCGCGGCGGCGGCTCAGCGCCCGCACGATCACGGTCCAGCGCTGGCCGCTGCGCTGGATGTCGAGGCAGTCGCCCGGCCGGATCAGCCGGCTCGGCTTCACGCGCTGGCCGTTGACGTGGACCTTGCCGCCGCTGACGGCCTCGGCGGCGTTGGCCCGGGTCTTGAAGAAGCGGGCGGCCCACAGCCACTTGTCGACGCGGACCGGCTCCTCGGCCGCGCGAGCGGCCTCCGCCCGGTCCCCGTCCCGGCGCCTGCGCCCCATCAGGCCCCCTCCGGAACGGACACGCCCTCGTGGGCCAGCAGCGCGGCCTTGACGCGCCGCAGCCGCGGCCCGGCGCCGGCGTAGCCCCCGAGGCCGCCGGCCGCCACGACCCGGTGGCAGGGGACGAACAGCGGCACGGGGTTCGCCCGCAGGGCCGCGCCCACGGCACGCGGGGCGCTGGCGAGCCTGCGCGCCGCCTCGGCGTAGGTGACGGTCCTGCCCGGAGGCAGCGCCCGCAGCAGCGCCCGCAGGCGCGCCTGGAAGGGGCTCGCGGGCGCGGCCAGCGGGACCGCGGCGAGCCCGGGATCGTGCGGGTCCTCGAAGTAGGCGGCGACCGCGCGGGCGGCCGCGCGGGCGGCGGCAGGCGCCGCCGCTGCCTGCGCCGGGCGCGCGCCGGGCGGCAGGAAGGCGGCCCGCAGCACGCGGCCGGCGGCATCCAGGGCGATGCCGAAGGGCCCGAGCGGCGTGGGCACCACCACGTCCCAGATCACGGCGCGGCCTCCCCAGCCGCGCCGAGCCGCGCCAGGGCCTGCGCCAGCAGGGCCCGGCGGGCGGGCTCCTTCGTCACGGCCAGCAGGGCGCGGTACTGGCGCGCGGCGTCCTCGCGCAGTCCGGCGGCCGCCAGGGCCTCGGCCGCCCGGAAGCGGGCGCTGCGGCCCCAGGGGTCCAGCCCCCCGGCGGCGGCCAGGGCCGAGCGCAGGTAGTGGCGCGCCGCCTCCAGGTGCTCGCCCAGGGCCTTCCAGGAGTCGGCCATCCAGTACCAGCGTTCGCGGGCGCGGCGCCGATCCGGCACCCGCGAGCCTGCCGCCTCCAGCACGGACAGGGCCTCGCGGTGCGCCCCCGCCGCCTGGAGGTCGAAGACCACCTGCATGAGGCGATCGTAGCGCGCGGGCGGCCAGTCCCGCACGAGCCCGAGCAGGGCGCGCAGCGCCGCCGCGCCTTCCGCGGGGCGCCCGCCCAGGGCCAGGACCCGGGCCCGCTGGAGGCGCCAGTCCACGGGATCGACGCCCGGCGGCGGGGCTTCCAGGCCGGCGAGCACGCGCGAGGCCAGATCCACGCGGCCTGCGGCCAGCGCCGCCTCGGCGGCCCGGTAGCGCACGGCGGGCGGCAAGGATGCGGGATCCGGGAAGCGGCGCGGATCGAGGAAGACCGCGCCTGCGAGCGCCGTCCCGCCGGGCAGCCCGGCCAGCGCCACGGCCAGCGCCTCGGCGGCGGCCGCGCGCACCGCCTCCCCGGTGGCGTGGCGCGCCAGCCACGCAAGCAGCGCCCGGCGCAGCTCGGGGGCGAGCCGCCGCTGCCGGGCGAGCGCGAGCCAGGCCGCGTCGTCGCCGACGAGCAGCCCGCGGGCATTGGCTTCGCGCTCGGCCGCCTCGCGCCAGGCGGCCCACAGGGTCGCGCGCACGCCCATGGGGAAGGGGTCGGGGCCTGCGGCCCGCCGCTTCCCGCCCCCGAGCGGCGGCCAGGCGGCGAGCGCAGCCTCCAGGGCGCGCAGTCGTGCCGGGGTGTCGCCCGCCCGGGCCGCCGCCTCCGCCGCCACGCGCCAGGCGGCCTGCCGCAGCCAGGCGGGCGGCGCCCCCTCGCCAGCCCGGGCGCCGAGCGCGGCGGCGGCCCTGGCCACCCCCTTGGGGGGCTCGCCGCCGCTGCGCAGCGCCGCCAGCAGGCGCCACACCCGCGCCTCCAGGCCCTCGAGCCCCGCCAGCAGCTCCAGGGCCTCGGTGGGCTGGCCGAGGGCGAGCAGGAGACGTGCCGCGGCGGTGCGCGCCAGCGCATCCCCCGGCCCCAGATCCTGGCGCAGCCGCCGGAGCGCCACGGCGGCGGCCTCCCGCAGGCCCTCGGCTGCGTAGCTCTGGGCCACGAGCCGTCGCCAGGCCGCGAGCACATCGGACGGCGGGGGCGCCTCGCCGCCCCAGATCAGGCGGCGCAGCAGGGCGCGCGCCGCGGCAGGCCGGCCCAGGGCGAGCATCGCGCGGGCCCGCAGGGCGAGGGCCCGGGTCCGCAGGCCGGGCGGCGCGGCGCGGGGGAGCGCCGCGGTGCGGGCAGCGAGCGCCTCCCAGCGCCCGGCGGCGGCGAGGAGCTCGAGGCGCAGCGCTTCCCACGCGGCCCAGCGGCCCGGATCCTCGGCGGCCGTGGGGCCGGCCCCCTCTGCGAGCCGCAGCGCCAGCCCTGGCGCCCCCGCGCGGGCCAGCGCCCGCACCTCCTCGGGCGTGGGGGCGGCTGCGTGGGGGCCGGCCGCATGGGCCGCGCCGGCGAGGGCGGCGGCCAGGAGCCCGATCCGGCTCAGCCGACCCACGTGCGCGCGTTGCGGAAGAAGCGCATCCACGGCCCCTCCTCCGGCCAGCCGTCCGGGTGCCAGGAGAGCTGCACCGTCCGGAACACCCGCTCGGGATGGGGCATGAGGATGGTCACGCGCCCGTCGCGGGTGGTGAAGCCCGTGAGCCCGCCGGGCGAGCCGTTGGGGTTGTACGGGTAGCGCTCGGCGGGGCGGCGGTGGCCGTCCACGTAGCGCAGGGCCGCGATCCCCTCGGCCAGCGCCGCCTCGAGGTCGCCCGGCGCGTCGAAGCGGACCCGGCCCTCGCCGTGTGCCACGGCCACGGGCAGGACGGAGCCGGCCATGCCGCGCAGGAAGATGGAGGGCGAGTCCAGCACCTCCACCTGCACCAGCCGCGCCTCGAACTGCTCGGAGCGGTTGCGCACGAAGCGTGGCCAATGGTCGGCGCCCGGGATGATGGGTGCGAGCCGCGCCAGCATCTGGCAGCCGTTGCACACGCCGAGGGCGAAGGTGTCCTCGCGGGCGAAGAAGGCCTCGAAGGCCTCACGGGCGCGGGGGTTGTAGAGGATGGTGGCGGCCCAGCCGCCGCCGGCGCCGAGCACGTCGCCGTAGGAGAAGCCGCCGCAGGCGGCCAGCCCCCGGAAGCCCGCCAGCCCCGTCTCGCCGCTCACCAGGGCGGCCATGTGCACGTCCACGGGCTCGAAGCCGGCCCGCTCGAAGGCGGCGGCCATCTCCAGATGGCCGTTGATGCCCTGCTCGCGCAGGATGGCCACGCGCGGGCGCGCACCCGTGGCCACGTAGGGGGCGGCCACGTCCTCGGCGGGGTCGAAGGTGAGCCGCGGCGCGAGCCCCGGGTCGTCGCGGTCGAGCAGCCCGTCGTGCTCCTCGCGCGCGCAGTCCGGGTTGTCGCGCAGGGCCTGCATGCGGAAGGTCGTCTCCTGCCAGGCGCGCTGGAGCTCGACCCGGTCCTCGTCCAGCAGCACGCGGCCGCCGTGGCGCAGCAGCACGCGGTCGTCCGGGCGCGGGGCGCCGATGACGTGCGTGTGGCGCCCGAGGCCCGCGGCCCGGAAGGCCTCCAGCACACGCTCGCGGTCGGCGCGACGCACCTGCAGCACCGCGCCGAGCTCCTCGCAGAAGAGCGCCGCCACCGGATCCCCGCCCAGGGCCGAGAGGTCGGCCTCGATGCCGCAGCGCGCGGCGAAGCCCATCTCGCACAGGGCGAGGAACAGGCCTCCGTCGGAGCGGTCGTGGTAGGCCAGCAGCAGGCCCGCCTCGTTGAGGCGCTGGATCGTACCGAAAAAAGCGCGCAGGGCGCGGGGGTCGTCGAGGTCGGGGCCGTGGTGGCCGATCTCGCCGTGCACCTGGGCGAGCGCCGAGCCGCCGAGGCGGTGGCGGCCCTTGCCGAGGTCGACCAGGATCAGGTCGGTCTCGCCGAGGTCCAGGCGCAGGAGCGGCGTGAGCGTGCGCCGCACGTCCAGCACCGGCGCGAAGGCCGAGACGATGAGCGAGAGCGGGGCCGTGACCTCGCGCAGCTCGCCGTCCTGCTCCCAGACGGTCTTCATCGAGAGCGAGTCCTTGCCCACCGGGATGGCGATGCCGAGCGCCGGGCACAGCGCCTCGCCCACGGCGCGCACGGTGTCGTAGAGGCTGGCGTCCTCACCCGGGTGGCCGGCGGCGGCCATCCAGTTGGCCGAGAGCCGCACCTGGGAGAGGTCGGCGATGCGGGCGGCGGCGATGTTGGTGATGGCCTCGCCCACCGCCATGCGCCCCGAGGCGGGAGCGTGGATGACGGCGAGGGGGGCGCGCTCGCCCATGGCCATGGCCTCGCCCGTGTGGCCGCGGTAGTCTGTGGCGGTCACGGCCACGTCCGCGACCGGCGTCTGCCACGGCCCCACCATCTGGTCGCGGCTCACCAGGCCCGTGACCGTGCGATCGCCGATGGTGATGAGGAAGGTCTTGGCCGCGCAGGCCGGCAGGCGCAGCACGCGGTAGGCCGCCTCGCGCAGGTCCAGCCCCTCGGTGCGGAACTCCGGCTTGGGGAAGGGGTGGTGGCGCGCCTCGCGCAGCATGCGCGGGGGCTTGCCCAGCACCACCTCCAGCGGCAGGTCGACCACGAGATTGTCGAAGAGCCCGTCGGCGACGACCAGGCGCTCGTCCTCGGTCACCTCCCCGATCACCGCCCAGGGGCAGCGCTCGCGCTCGCAGATGGCGCCGAAGCGCTCCAGGTCCTCGGGGCGGATGGCGAGCACGTAGCGCTCCTGGGCCTCGTTGCACCAGATCTCCATGGGCGACATGCCGGGGTCGTCGCAGGGGATGGCGCGCAGCTCGACGCGCGCCCCGCGCCCGCTGGCGGCCACCAGCTCCGGGATGGCGTTGGAGAGCCCTCCCGCACCCACGTCGTGGATGGAGAGGATGGGGTTGGCCTCACCCATGGCCCAGCAGCGGTCGATCACCTCCTGGCAGCGGCGCTGCATCTCGGGGTTGTCGCGCTGCACCGAGGCGAAGTCGAGCTCCTCGTGGCTCGCGCCGGTGGCCATGCTGGAGGCCGCGCCGCCGCCGAGCCCGATGGGAAGCGCCGGCCCGCCGAGGACGATGATGGGCGCGCCTGCGGGCAGCGGCGCCTTGGCCACGTGCGTCTCGCGGATGTTGCCGATGCCGCCCGCGAGCATGATGGGCTTGTGGTAGCCGCGCACCTCGCGCCCCTTCGGCCCCGGCACCTCCATCTCGAAGGTGCGGAAGTAGCCGCAGATGGCGGGGCGTCCGAACTCGTTGTTGAAGGCCGCCGCCCCGATGGGGCCCTCGAGCATGATCTCCAGCGCCGAGACGATGCGCCCGGGCCTGCCGTGGTCGCGCTCCCAGGGCTGCTCGAAGCCCGGGATGCGCAGGTTCGAGACCGAGAAGCCCGTGAGCCCCGCCTTGGGCCGCGCGCCGCGCCCGGTGGCGCCCTCGTCGCGGATCTCGCCGCCGCTGCCGGTGGCCGCGCCCGGGCGCGGCGAGATGGCCGTGGGGTGGTTGTGGGTCTCGACCTTCATGAGGATGTGGATGGGCTCGCGCCGGGCCACATAGCGGCCCGTCGCCGGGTCCACGTACCAGCGCTCGCCTTCGAAGCCCTCGATCACGGCCGCGTTGTCGCGGTAGGCCGACAGGATCCCCTCGGGGCTCGCCCGGTGGCTCGTGCGGATCATGTCGAAGAGCGAGCGCGCCTGGTGCCGGCCGTCGATGCGCCAGGCGGCGTTGAAGATCTTGTGCCGGCAGTGCTCGGAGTTCGCCTGGGCGAACATGACGAGCTCGGCATCGGTGGGATTGCGCCCGAGGGCCTGGTAGGCGTCGAGCAGGTAGCCGATCTCGTCCGCGGAGAGGGCGAGGCCCAGCTCGCGGTTCGCCCGCTCCAGCGCCGCGCGCCCGCCGCCGATCAGGTCCACGGTGCCGAGCGGCGCAGGCCCGGCCTCGGCGAACAGCCCTTCGGCTTCCTCGAGGGCGGCGAGCACGGTCTCGGTCATGCGATCGTGCAGGAGGACGGCGGCGCGGGCGGCCTCGTCGCCGTCCACGGGCCCGCCCGTGGCGTCCATCAGGTACCAGGCGGTGCCGCGCTCGATCCGCCGCACGGACCCCAGCCCGCAGTTGCGGAGGATGTCGGTGGCCTTGGAGGACCAGGGCGAGATGGTGCCGAGGCGAGGCACCACCAGCACCAGCCGTCCGTCGGGCGGGCACGGGGGCGGGGCCTCGTCGCCGGCGAGCAGGGCCTCGAGCCGGTCGAGCTCGTCCGGGGTGAGGGCGCGCTCCAGGGCGACGAAGTGGACGTGCTCGGCGTAGAGGTCGTGCACGCCGGGCGCGCGTGCGCGCACGCGCTCGAGGAGCTTGCGCTTGCGGAACTCGGATAGGGCCGGGCTGCCTCGGAAGTAGCGCATGGGTCGCCGCCTCCGCGCGGCGGGACGCGCGGAGGCGGCAATGTTAGCGGAAGGGCCCGGAGGACGCCACGGAGGGCGCCTCCCGCAGGGCTAGATGTGATCTCCTAGCACGTAGTTCACAGGCTCGTTTGGCGCTGTGGCCGGAGGGGTACCGCCCCGTCTGGGACGCGGGAAGAGCGTCCCTGCCGCTCGACGGCGGCCAACGCTCGCCGCCGACGCCCAGCCGGGGCGCCACCCCCTCCGGCCGGCACACCGATTCCATGGCGGCACGCATGCCTCCGTCGCGAACAAACTGGTGAGAATCCACAGCTAGAGGAAACTCTGATCAATCCGCTGCGCGGATTGATCAGCGCTGAGGTGCTTCGCGGTCATTCTGATTTTCCTTGAGTCGTCATGCACTTCCCTGTGCATGGGCCGTCCCGCGGCCGTCCCTGGCCGCGGGGAAGCTCTGAAAAAATCGGATTTTTCAGAGCTTCCTAGAGCTTGAAACGGCCCACCAGCCGGTCGAGCTGCTCGGACAGCTCGGCGAGCTCGTTCAGGTGCGCCACCGCCTGGCGCACGCGCTCGGCGCTCTCGGCCTCCATGGCCGAGATGGACTCCACCGTCTGCGCCATCTCGGCGGTGGCCGTCGACTGCTGGCTGGCGGCGGCGGCGATCCGGGAGACACGCTCGTTCATGGCGCCCACGCCCGCGGCCATGCGCTGGATCACCTCGGCGGTCTCGCGCACACGCTGGACCATCGTGCGCGTGGCCTCGGCCACGGTCTCCATCGCCTGCTCGAGGCGGTCGTTGGCGGCCATGTTGTCCTCGATGAGGGCGGCGATGCGCGCGGTGGACTCCTGCGTCTTGGTGGCGAGCTCGCGCACCTCGTCGGCCACCACGGCGAAACCGCGCCCCATGTCGCCCGCGCGGGCGGCCTCGATGGCGGCGTTGAGCGCGAGCAGGTTGGTCTGGTTGGCGATCTCGTTGATGACCGCCACCATCTCCTGCATCTCGCGCGCCTTGCCGCCCGCGCGCTCGACGTCCTCGCGCAGGCTCCCCACACGCTCGCCCACCCCTTCGGCCTCGCGGCTCGCCACGGCCACGGCCTCGGTGCCGGCCGTGGCCTGCTCGCGGGCCCGCTCGGCCTCCTCGGCCGCCTCCTGGGCGAGACGCGCGATCTCCACGCTGCTCGCCGACATCTCCTCGGTGGCGGCGGCGGCGCTGCGGGCGCGGTCGGCCGCGGCGGCGACGTTGGCGGCCACCTGCTCCATCTCCCGGCTCGCGCCGGTGGCCCGCTCGAGCACCCGGCGCGCCACCCCGGCCACCTCGCCCACCATGGCATGCAGGCTCTCCATGAGACGGTTGAAGTAGCGCGATGCCTGGCAGACCTCGTCCCGCCCCTTGGACCCCACGCGCCGCGTGAGGTCGCCGTCGCCCTCGGCGAGCTCGCGCAAGGCCTCGCGCAGCCCGAGGATGGGCCGCAGCACCTGGCTCTGCACCACCCACAGCACCAGCGTCACCACGATGAGGGCCACCGCCACCAGCGCGCCCTGCAGGCGGCCGTAGCCGTCCGCCTGGGCCAGCACGGCCTCGTTGACCGCTGCCGCGTCCTCGGCGGCCAGCCGCACCAGCGCGTCGATGCGCTCGCCGATGCGGTCGAGCAGGGGACCGATCTCGGAGCGCACCAGCCAGGCGTCGGTGCGCCAGCGCTCGCCGCCGTGGATCTTCTTGAGCTCGGCGAAGCCTTCCATGAAGCGCGCGCGCAGCGCGGCCACCTGCCCCAGGCCCTCCTCCTGGTCCAGCGTCAGCGCCTCGCCGTAGCCCCTGAGGCGCTCGAGCAGGGTCCCGACCTGGCCGTCGTAGAGCTCGACCTCCCGGACCGAGGCCGGCTCGCGGAAGGCGAGGTAGGCCCGGACCCCCCGCATGACCCCCACCCAGGCGTAGCGCAGCTCGTGCAGGTCGTTGAGGAGGGCCTTGCGCCGGTCCGTGGCCTCCTCGTCCATCTCCGACTGGATCATGTTGCCCACGACCTGGAGCAGCTCCTGGCTGACCGGGTTCAGGTTCTGGGCCGCGAAGCGCCGGCCCGGGAAGTTGTCGGGCGGGTTCTCGGCCAGCGCGACCATGCGTGCCCGGTAGGCGCGGAAGCGGCCCACGTCGGCGGCGATGGCCTCCAGCAGCTCCTCGGCCCGCGGATCGCCGAGCAGCCCCTCAATCGCCTGCAGCTCGGCGAGCCGCGCCTCAACCCGGCTCAGGCCCTCGAGGTAGGCCGCCTTCTGGGCCGGCTCACGGGTGAGGAGGAAGAAGCCGAGGGCGGCCCGGGCCGCGTCCAGCTCGGCCTTCAGCGCCAGCGAGGCGCGCATGGCCGGCTGGGCCTCCACGACCGCGCGGTGCAGCCCCGCGCCCAGCCCGGAGACCGCCAGCCGCGAGACCGCCGCCATGGCCACGATCACGGCCACCAGCAGCCCGACCGCACCCCAGATCTTGTGCTTGATGGTCATGCCGCCGAGGAAACCGATGGGATTGCGCATCGCTCGACCACTCCCCCGCGAATGTCCGCATGCGTGGGCGCACATCCGACGCCCGCCCATGCCCGTATAGCGGCAGGCCGGCGCGCGGCTTGAGCGCGCCGGGGGACGGGGGCGAACAGTGACCCCATACAAATCAACGGGTCAGATTGAGCATCAAGGCCTTGCGCCGGCTTCCGGAACCGTTCCAGCGCAGGTCATACCCGCATCCAGGGCAGGGGCTCGTCCTGGCCGGCGCAGGCCAGCTCCTCCGGCCCGCAGCCCAGGGCCGCTGCCAGGGCGGCCCGGGCGTGCCCGGGGGTGTTGTTCTGCTCCGACAGGTGCATGGCGACCACGTGGCGCAGCCCCGCCCAGGCGACCTCGGCGGCGAGCGCCGCCGCCTGGGCGTTGCTGAGGTGGCCATAGGGGCCGCCCACGCGGGCCTTGAGGGTGGGAGGATAGGGCCCCTCGGCCAGCAGCCCCGGGTCGTGGTTGCACTCGAGGAGCAGCGCATGCGCGCCGCCCAGGAGGCGCGCCATGTGCGGGGTGACGTGGCCGGCGTCGGTCACCAGGGCGAGGCGCCGGTCGCCGTCGGTAACGACGAGCTGGCAGGGCTCGCGCGCGTCGTGCGGCACCGGGAAGGGCTCGAAGCGCAGGGCCCCCAGGGCGAAGGGGACGTGGATGTCGAAGGGCCGCAGCCCCACGCCCTCGGTGTCGGCGAGGCTGGCCAGGGTGCCGGGAGAGCCGAGCAGGGGCAGGCCCCAGCGGCGTGCCAGCATGCAGGCCCCCCGGGCATGGTCGGCGTGCTCGTGGGTGAGCACGATGGCTTCGAGATCCTCCGGCGCGCAGCCGAGGCGCGCCAGCCGCCGCTCGGTCTCGGCGGCGGAGAAGCCGCAGTCGATCAGGACGCGGGTCCCGTCGGCGGCCACCAGGAGGCCGTTGCCGCGGCTGCCGCTGCCGAGGACCGCGAAGCGCAAGCCTGCACCCTCCGGCGGCTCAGCGGATCTGGCGCTCGAGCAGCTTGAGGATGCGGCCGGCCGCGTCGGAGCCGAGCGGCCCGCCCTTGACGTCGGCCACGCGCACCACGGTGCGCTCGCCGCTGGAGGCGACCTGAACCTGGTAGGTGACCGCCTCCGAGGGCCTGTCCTCGCGCCGCCAGAAGGCGAGCCGCGAGAGGAAACCGCGCTTGCGCCTGTCGCCTGCGGCGTCGGCATAGGGATCGGCGTAGCGCACGTAGTAGACTCCCGCGGCGCGGTCGCGATCCTCGACCATGAAGCCCGCGCGGTCGAGAGCGAGACCCACCAGCCGCCAGGCCTGCGGGAAAGGCTCGCCCACGAGGAGCGCGGGGCGGCCTTCCTCGTCCTGCCCCAGGCGAACCTCGGTACGGCGTTCGTTCGCCTGCGCCAGCATGCGGCGGGCGCGCTCGCGCTCGGTGCCGAGATAGATCATGAGGCGTGTCAGCAGCTCGGCCTCGAGGTCCGGGTCGCGCGGACGCGGCTGCCAGGCCGAATCGAAATCCAGCGAATCGTCGCGCGCGTAGACCTCCTCCACCCCGAAATGGGTGACGTAGATCTCGGTGGTTGCGGGGCCCTGGCCACGCTCGATGCGGATGCGGAAACGGTCGCGCACGGCCGCGGCATTGGATGCGCCGAACATCTGGCCGAACAGACGGCGTAATGCGCCCTGAGGCACGTCGATGCGCGTCTCGATCCAGTCGGTCTCGATGAGACCGATGGCCGACTCCTCGCGCCGGATGCCATAGCCCTGCGACGTGAGGAAGGCGCGCACGCGGAGCCACACCCGGCCAGGCTCATCGTCCACGACCAGCCAGCGCCGGTCGCCGTCGCGCTCCACACGCACCCCCTCGACCTTCGGCAGCACGCCACGGGCACGCGCCTGGCCGGGCCCGCGCCGCCCGCTGGCGTACTCGGAATAGGTGGCGATGCCCGAGGGCGAGACATCCGGCACGACGAGGGCATCGTCGGCGGTCGAGCGCGTGAGATCCGGCGGGACCTCGAGGCTGTCCACCTGGCGCGCCTTCTTGTAGTCGGCGCGCCGGTCGGGGAGCACACGATCGGTGGTCTCCGAGACCCAGGCGCAGCCCGCCAGGGCCGCGAGCGCGACGATGGTCAGGGCCCGCGCGGCGGGCCGGCGCGTCTTGTGCGGTGTCATTGGCATTAGCTACGTCCCGCCCCGCTCAGGCCGCCTCCGCCACGCCCGCCGCGCGCATGGCCTCGCGCACGGCCCCGTGGTGCCGCTCGGAAAGGGGCGTGAGCGGCAGCCGGATGCCCGGCCCGATGAGCCCCATGCGGTGCACGGCCCACTTGACCGGTATGGGGTTGGACTCCAGGAACAGCGCCCGGTGCAGGGGATCCAGCCGGGCGTTGAGGGCCTCGGCCTCCTCGCGTCGGCCCGCGACCGCGGCGCGGCACATCTCGGCCATGAGGCGCGGGGCCACGTTGGCGGTGACCGAGATCACCCCCTTGCCGCCCATGAGCATGAGTTCCATGGCGGTGGCGTCGTCGCCGCTGTAGAGGTCGAGCCGGTCCCCGCAGCGGTCCAGGATCTCGCGCGCGCGCCCGAGGTCGCCCGTCGCCTCCTTGATGCCGACGATGTTGGAGATGCGCGCCAGCCGCTCGACCGTATCCGGCAGGAGGTCGCAGGCGGTGCGGCCCGGCACGTTGTAGAGGATCTGGGGAATGGGTACGGCCTCCGCCACCGCCTTGAAGTGCAGGTAGAGCCCCTCCTGGGTGGGCTTGTTGTAGTAGGGCGTGACCAGCAGGCAGGCGTCGGCCCCCGCCTCCAGGCCACAGCGGGTGAGCTCGATGGCCTCGCGCGTGCTGTTGGATCCGGTGCCGGCGATGACGGGCACCCGCCCGCGTGCGAGCTCCACCACCCGCCGGATGACCCAGCAGTGCTCCTCCTCGTCGAGGGTGGGCGACTCGCCCGTGGTGCCCACGGCCACGATGGCGTCGGTCCCCTGCTCGACGTGGAACTCGACGAGCCGCTCCAGCGCGGCCTCGTCCAGGGACCCGTCCGCCGTCATGGGCGTGACCAGGGCCACCATGCTGCCGTGGAACATCGCTCCCCCGTGCGCCTCGAGGCCTGGCGACCAGCGAAATCGAGCGTGCATGGTACTTTAGTGGATGGGCCAGCGACAAGGCGCGGCCGCCATGGCGCGGGAGCGCGATGCATCCCCGTGCCCTGCGTCTTGCGGCGCGCGCACGTGCGCGTACACTTTGGGGCGGGCGGGCGAGCGCCCGCCGCGACCGAGGCCACGACCACGACCGCCGCCTTGAAGAAGCACTACCTGGTCATCTCCGCCCTGGGGGAGGACCGGCCGGGGATCGTCCAAGCGCTCTCGCGCGTGATCCTCGACGCCGGCTGCAACATCGAGGACAGCCGCATGACGGTCCTCGGCGGCGAGTTCGCGGTCATCCTCCTGGTCTCGGGCAACTGGAACAACATCGCCAAGCTGGAGGCGGCCCTGCCGGGCGCCGAGCGCCGCCTGGGCCTCACCCTGGTGGCCAGGCGCACCGAGGCCCGCAAGCCGGCCACCGACCTGCTGCCCTATTCGGTGGACGTGGTCGCCCTCGACCATCCGGGCATCGTCCACCATCTGGCCGAGTTCTTCTCCAGCCGGGACATCAACATCGAGGAGCTCAGCACCGCCACCTACGCCGCCGCCCACACGGGCACGCCCATGTTCTCCGTGCACATGACGGTCAACGTGCCCGCCAGCGTGCACATCGCCTCGCTGCGCGAGGAGTTCATGGACTTCTGCGACGAGCTCAACCTGGATGCGGTGCTCGAGCCGGTCAAGTAGGAGGACCTCGAGGATGGCAGCACGCAGCATCGCCGTCGGCAAGCCGGTTCCGGACTTCGAGCTGCCTGTCACCGGGGGCGGCACGCTCAGGCTGTCGGACCTGCGCGGCCGGCGGGTGGTGCTCTACTTCTACCCCAAGGACGCCACGCCCGGCTGCACCCGCGAGGCGCAGGACTTCCGCGATCTCCATCCGCGCTTCCGGCGCCGCAAGGCCGTCGTGCTCGGGATCTCGCGCGACAGCCTCCGCTCCCACGAGCGCTTCAAGGAGCGGCAGGGCCTGCCCTTCGAGCTGCTCGCGGACGAGGACGAGCGGGTCTGCCGCCTGTTCGACGTCATCCGCGACAAGGTCATGTACGGGCGCAAGGTGCGCGGCATCGAGCGCAGCACCTTTCTCATCGACGAGGACGGCGTGCTCCGGCGCGAGTGGCGCAAGGTCAGGGTGGACGGCCACGCCGCCGAGGTGCTGGAGGCCCTGGCCGAGCTCGACCGCGCCGCGAAGGCCGGCTAGCGCGCCTCTTCCCCGACTTCCCTCACGGGGACCTGTCCGTCGGCAGGGGGGCTCCCGGACGGCCCCTCGTCCGCGGCGCTCTCCTCCGGCGCCTGCTCGGGGCGCGGCAGGGCGTTGATGACCGCCTTGACCAGCACGGCCAGCGGGATGGCGAAGAACACGCCCCAGAAGCCCCACAGCCCGCCGAAGAAGAGCACGGCCACGATGATGGCCACCGGATGCAGATCCACCGCCTCCGAGAACAGCAGCGGCACCAGCACGTTGCCGTCCAGCACCTGGATCACGGTGTAGGCCGCCATCAGCCAGGCGAACTCGCTCCCCCATCCCCATTGGAAGTAGCCCACCAGCGCCACCGGCACCGTGGCGGCGAACGCGCCGATGAAGGGGATGATCACGGAAATCCCCACGATGAAGGACAGCAGCATGGCGAACTGCAGCCCCAGGAAGCTGAAGGTGGCGAAGGAGACCGCCCAGACGATGAGGATCTCCCAGAACTTGCCGCGGATGTAGTTGCCGATCTGCTGGTCCACTTCGCGCCAGACACGCACGGCGAGCTCGCGCTCGCGCGGCAGGTGGCGGTCGAACCAGGCGAGGATGGCCGCCTTGTCCTTCAGCATGAAGAAGACCAGGATGGGCACGAGCACCAGATAGACCACGAAGCTCGCGAGACCCACGACCGAAGTGACCGAGCGCGAGAGCACCTCCTGCCCCAGCGCCCCCACCTCGGCACGCACCGAGTCGATCACCGCCTGCACCTGCTCCTGGGTGACGAACTGCGGATAGCGCTCGGGCAGGCGCGCCAGCACCTCCTGGCCCGCCGCGATCATGCCCGGGAGCTGCTGCACGAGCTGGGTGACCTGACGCGAGATGAGCGGCGCCAGGCCGAAGATCATGAAGAGCAGGAAGACCATGAAGGCGAGGAAGACCACCGCCGTGGCGATCAGGCGGGGCACGCCCCGGCGCTCCAGGGGCCCCACGATGCCCTCCAGCAGGTAGGCGATCACCACCGCGGCCAGCACGGGGGCCAGCATGTCCCCCATGAGCAGGACGATCGAGAAGCCGGCGACGAGCAGCAGCCCCAGGATCACCACCTGGGGGTCCGACAGGTGCCGCGCGAGCCACTGCCGCAGGATCTCCATGGGCGGCAAGGTTACGCGCCGCGGCGGGGCGGCGGCAAGCGTTCAGCCCTCGCGCAGCCGCTCGTAGTGGGCACGGAACAGGGCCTCGAGCTCGTCGATCACCTCGGCGGCGGGACGGCCCTGCATCACGTGCTGGGCCACCAGCACCGAGGTCTCGTTGAGCATGCGGGCCTTGTCGAGCATGTGGTAGGTCTGGGACAGGCGCTTGAGGGCGGCGATCACCGTCTCCTGCGCGGGGCGCGGGATGGGCTCGGGCTCCGGCACGGGCTCGGGCGGGCGCGCCGCGCCGGCGCGCCGGGCCAGGAACTCGGCG
>JALSJE010000079.1 GCA_026989495.1 Gammaproteobacteria bacterium
CGCTGCTCGCCCTTCCGGCGGCGCGCCAGCGCGAGGCCGCCGCCCACGTGGTGGCGCGGGGGCTCTCGGTGCGCGAGACCGAGCGCCTCGTGCGACGCCTGCGCGCGGCCCCGGCCGGGCCCGCCGCCCCGGGTACCGCACGCCGCGACCCGGACGTGGCGCGCCTGGAGCAGGCGCTCTCGGAGCATCTGGGCGCCCCCGTGCGCCTCGAGCACCGCGCCGACGGCGGCGGGCGCATCGTCATCCGCTACACCTCCCTCGAGGAGCTCGACGGCATCCTCGAGCGCCTGCGCCGCTGAGGCAACGCACCATCCTGGTGCAGCCCCATAAGGCGCGTTGACCGACCTAGATCAAGTCCTTATACTTGCGCGCCCCGGCGGCGCGCCGCCGGGTTTTCTGTGCGCCCATGCCCCGGCACGGGGCCCGAGGGAGGGGGCGATACGGCTGTGGCGCCGCCCTGGATGTGGACAGCCGCCGCCCTGGCGGCCGGCGCGGCCGCGGGCGCGGCCCTGGCGGGATCGCCCGGCGCCGCCGCGGGCGCCTATGGCGCCGCCGCCGCGGCCGCAGCCGGGCTCGTCACCCGCTGGCACCTGCGGCGTGCGGGCGGGCTGGGCCCGGCCGCGACCCTGCGCCGGGCGTTGCGCTGCGAGATCGAGCGGCTGGCCCTGTCCGGCGGGATGCTCGCGGCCGGCTTCGCGGCGTTCGGGCTGGAGCCCCCCGCGCTGCTCGCCGGCTTCCTGCTGGGCGTGGCGGGCGCGACGGCGGGCGGATATTCCTCACTGGCGGCAGGCAGGCACCGATGGCGACCGGCGAGCTCACCGCGGGCGAGTACATCAAGCACCACCTCACGAACCTGACCTTCGGGCGCTTCCCCGACGGCACCTGGGGCTGGGCGCGCGATGCGGCCGACGCGCAGGCCATGGGCTTCTGGGCCTTCCACGTGGACTCGCTCGCCTGGTCCGTGGGACTGGGCCTGGTCTTCCTGTGGCTGTTCCGGCGCGTGGCCCGGCGCGCCACCGCGGGCGTGCCCGGCGGGGCGCAGAACTTCATCGAGTGGATCGTGGAGTTCATCGACGCCAACGTGCGCGGCTCCTTCAGCGCCCGCAACGATCTGGTGGCGCCGCTCTCGCTCACGATCTTCGTCTGGATCTTCCTCATGAACCTGATGGACCTGGTCCCGGTGGACTGGATTCCCCAGCTCGCGCACGCCCTGGGCGTCCCCTATATGAAGATCGTGCCCTCCACCGACCCCAACATCACCTTCGGCATGGCCTTCGTCGTCTTCGGGCTCATGCTCTACTACAGCATCAAGATCAAGGGGCTGGGGGGCTTCGTGGGTGAGCTCGCCTTCCAGCCCTTCGGCAGGCTGGGGGCTCCGATCAACCTGGTGCTCGAGGGCGTGGCGCTGATCTCCAAGCCCGTCTCGCTGGCCTTGCGGCTGTTCGGCAACATGTACGCCGGCGAGACCATCTTCATCCTGATCGCGCTCATGTACAGCGCCGGCTGGGTGCTCGGCGTCTTCGGCGGCTTTCTCCAGCTCGGCTGGGCGATCTTCCACGTGCTGATCATCACGCTGCAGGCCTTCATATTCATGGTGCTCACCATCGTCTATCTGGACATGGCGCACCAGGAGCATCACTGAGGCGGGCGGCGCGACCGGTTCTGGGTTCCTGGATAAGGTACGGGAGACGACACAATGGAGACGGCTCTGCTCTACATCGCGGGTGGTCTGATGATGGGCCTCGGGGCGCTGGGCGCCGCCGTGGGCATCGGCATCCTCGGGGCGCGCTTCCTCGAGGGGGCCGCGCGCCAGCCCGAGCTCATCCCCATGCTGCGAACCCAGTTCTTCATCGTGATGGGCCTGGTGGACGCCGTGCCGATGATCTCGGTCGGCATCGCGCTCTACGTGCTCTTTGCGGTGGCGACGGGCTGAGGCCGCCGCGGCCGCCGGCCGCCGCACGCAGCGAGGTGCGAGCATGAACCTCAACGCCACCCTCATCGGCCAGTCGATCACCTTCCTGGTGTTCGTCTGGTTCTGCATGAAGTACATCTGGCCCCCGCTCATGCGGGCGCTGGAGGAGCGGCGCAGGAACATCGCCGACGGGCTCGCCGCCGCCGAGCGCGGCCGCCACGAGCAGGAGCTCGCGGCCAAGCGCGCGGCCGAGGTGATCCACGAGGCGCGCGAGCAGGCCGCCGAGATCGTCGCCCGCGCCGAGCGCCGCGCCGCCGAGATCGTGGAGGAGGCCAAGGCCGAGGCGCGCGCCGAGGGCGAGCGCATCCTGGCCGCCGCGCGGGGCGAGATCGAGCAGGAGCTCAACCGCGCACGCGAAGAGCTGCGCCGTCAGGTGGCGGCGCTGGCCGTGGCGGGCGCCGAACGCATCCTCGAGCGCGAGGTGGACGAGCGCGCCCACGCCAAGCTCCTCGACGAGCTCGTGGCCCAGCTCTGAGCGGGGCGGGGAAGGCCCATCATGGCAGAGACCGCCGCCATCGCCCGGCCCTACGCCCGCGCCGCCTTCGCCGCGGCGCGCTCCCGCGGCCAGCTCGAGCAATGGTCCGAGCTGCTCGCCTTCTGCGCCGCCGCCGTGCGCGACCCCATGCTGCGCGCCGTGCTCGACAGCCCGCGCCTGACGCGCGCGCGCGCGGCGGAGCTGATGGAGCGCCTCTGCGCCGAGCGGCTCACCGAGGAAGGGCGCCGCTTCCTCCGCCTGCTCGCAGAGCGCCGGCGGCTGGCGCTGCTGCCCGAGATCGCCCGCCTCTACGAGCAGCTGCGCGCCGAGGCCGAGGGCAGCGTGCGCGCCGAGGTGATCTCGGCGCGGCCCCTCGACGAGGCCGCGCGCGCGCGGCTGGCCGAGGCGCTGGCGCGCCGGCTCGGACGGCGCGTGGAGCTCGAGGCGCGCGTGGACCCCGCGCTGCTCGCGGGTGCGGTGGTGCGCGCCGGCGACCTCGTCATCGACGGCTCGGCGCGGGCGCGGCTCGCGCGGCTGGCCGCGCGCCTGAGCCGCTGAGGGCGGGACGGATTCCAGGGCTTACGGTTGGGGGAACGACCGATGCAGCAACTGAACCCGAGCGAGATCAGCGAGCTCATCCGCCAGCGCATCGAAGGCTTCGAGGCCGCGGCGGAGGCCCGCACCGAGGGCACCATCGTCAGCCTCACCGACGGCATCGTCCGCATCCACGGGCTGGCGGACGCCATGTATGGCGAGATGCTCGAGTTCCCGGGCGAGACCTACGGGCTCGCGCTCAACCTCGAGCGCGACTCCGTCGGCGCCGTGGTGCTGGGCGACTACAAGCACCTGTCCGAGGGCGACAAGGTGCGCTGCACCGGGCGCATCCTCGAGGTGCCCGTGGGCGAGGGGCTGCTCGGGCGCGTGGTCAACCCCCTGGGGGCGCCCATCGACGGCAAGGGCCCGATCCGGTACGACACCACCTCCCCCATCGAGAAGGTCGCCCCGGGCGTCATCACGCGGCAGTCGGTGAGCCAGCCGGTGCAGACCGGCCTCAAGGCCATCGACTCCATGGTGCCCATCGGCCGCGGCCAGCGCGAGCTCATCATCGGCGACCGCCAGACCGGCAAGACGGCGGTCGCCATCGACACGATCATCAACCAGAAGGGCACCGGCATCAAATGCATCTACGTGGCCGTCGGCCAGAAGGCCTCCTCGGTGGCGGCCGTGGTGCGCAAGCTCGAGGAGCACGGCGCCATGGAGCACACCATCGTGGTGGCGGCCACGGCCGCGGAGTCGGCCGCGCTGCAGTTCATCGCCCCCTACGCCGGCTGCGCCATGGGCGAGTACTTCCGCGACCGCGGCGAGGACGCCCTCATCGTCTACGACGACCTCACCAAGCAGGCCTGGGCCTACCGCCAGATCTCGCTCCTGCTGCGCCGCCCGCCCGGCCGCGAGGCCTACCCCGGCGACATCTTCTACCTGCATTCGCGCCTGCTCGAGCGCGCCGCGCGCGTCAACGCCGCCTACGTCGAGAAGGTGACGGGCGGCGAGGTCAAGGGGCGCACCGGGTCGCTGACCGCGCTGCCCATCATCGAGACCCAGGCGGGCGACGTCTCCGCCTTCGTGCCCACCAACGTGATCTCGATCACCGACGGGCAGATCTACCTCGAGTCGGATCTCTTCAACGCCGGCATCCGTCCGGCCATCAACGCGGGCCTGTCGGTCTCGCGCGTGGGTGGCGCCGCCCAGACCAAGCTCATCAAGAAGCTCGGCGGCGGCGTGCGCCTGGCGCTGGCCCAGTACCGCGAGCTCGCTGCCTTCGCCCAGTTCGCATCCGACCTGGACGAGGCCACGCGCAAGCAGCTCGAGCGTGGCCAGCGCGTCACCGAGATCATGAAGCAGCGCCAGTACGCCCCGCTCCCGGTGGCCGAGATGGCAGTCTCGCTCTTCGCCGTCAACGAGGGCTACCTCGACGACGTCGACGTCAGGAAGGTCACGGACTTCGAGGATGCGCTGCACGCCTACATGCGCTCCCAGCACAAGGACCTGCTGGACAGGATGAACCGGGAGCTCGACTACACCCCGGAGATCGAGCAGGCGCTGCACGCCGCACTCAAGGACTTCAAGGCCAACCACAGCTGGTGAGCGGCGGGAGGAGGTAGCCGGGCATGGCGGGCGCGCGCGAGATCCGGACCAAGATCCGGTCCATCCAGAGCACGCAGAAGATCACCAAGGCCATGGAGATGGTCGCGGCGAGCAAGATGCGCAAGGCCCAGGAGCGCATGGCCGCCGCGCGTCCCTACGCCGAGAAGATGCGCGCCGTGGCCTCGCACCTGGCACACGCGCACCCGGAGTACCGCCATCCCTGGCTGGACGAGCGCGAGGCCCGGCGCGTGGGGCTCATCGTGGTCACCACCGACCGCGGACTGTGCGGCGCC
The DNA here is from genome assembly GCA_026989495.1 of Gammaproteobacteria bacterium. Lineage (GTDB taxonomy): Bacteria > Pseudomonadota > Gammaproteobacteria > S144-34 > S144-34 > S144-34. The sequence goes on from JALSJE010000079.1 coordinate 4,886, forward strand.
CTCAACGTCAACCTCTTCCGCCTGGTGCTGCAGCAGATGCGCCAGTGGGAGGAGCATGGCCTCGAGGTCGACATCTGCGCCATCGGCAACAAGGGGCTGCAGTTCTTCAGCCGCTTCGGCGGGCGCGTGGTCTGCCACGCCACCCACCTGGGCGATGCCCCGGCGCTGGAGGACCTGCTCGGGTCCATCAAGGCCATGCTGGATGCCTATGACGAGGGCCGCATCGACCGGCTGCACATAGCCCACAACCGCTTCGTCAACACCATGACGCAGCGGCCGCAGCTCTACCAGCTCCTGCCCATCACCGCGGACAAGGTGGACGAGCGGCTCGCCCACCACTGGGACTACATCTACGAGCCCGAGCCCAGGGCCGTGGTGGACACGCTTATGACGCGCTACGTGGAGTCGCTCATCTACCGGGGCGTGGTGGAGAACGTGGCCTGCGAGATGGCCGCGCGCATGGTGGCCATGAAGGCCGCCTCGGACAACGCCGGAACCCTCATCGACGAGCTGCAGCTCGCCTACAACAAGGCGCGCCAGGCCACGATCACGCGCGAGATCGCCGAGATCGTGGGCGGCGCGGAGGCGGTGTCGTCGTGACACGGCGCACGGGAGCGCCCGCATGAGCCGCATGCCGGGAAGGCAGGGAGGCCGCGATGCGGACAGGACGGACCGGCCCATGGCGCCGGCGGGCGCTGGCGGCGTCGCTGCTGGTGCTGGCCGGGCCGGGCTACGCCGCGCCGTCGGACGCCTGCGAGGCGTGGTACCGGCGCTCGGGTGCGGTGCCGGGGGCACCGGACTGCCTGGTGCGCTGCATGGGCGCGCCGGTGGGGATGGGCGACTTCGCCTGCCCGCCGGGCTGCCGGGACTGGTGCGGCCGGCGCTCGGGCGCGGCGCCTTTCGGTCCGGCCGAGCAGGCGGCGCTGCGCCGCGTGCTGGAGACGCTGTACGGCCCCAGGGTGGTCTCGGGCTGGACGCTGCGGCCGGCGATGCTCGAGGTGCTCGGGGAGCTGCTGGCACGGGCCGGCCGGTGCGCCGTCCTCACGGGGCTGCTGCCGGAGCCGCCGGCGGCGCCGCCGGGGCCGGCCTGGGTGGCGCGCCAGCTCGGCCGCCTCGCCCGCGGGCTCGGGGCGGCGCACCCGCACAGGCTGTTGTGCCTTCGGGCAGTGGCCTATGGCCATCGCACATGGTTCGAGCTGCTCGGGCGGCCGCGCTGAGCGTGCTGGCGGCGTCGATGACGCCAGCCTGGTCGGCCGAGGGCAGGATGCATGGATGGCTTCTTTGCGGCGCCGAGCCATGCGGTGCAGTCGCGGCTCGCGGTGTGTTGCCCGCACGGACCGAGGACAAGGCCGGCTTCGTTCTCGAGCTGCAGGAAGGGATGTGCGTCCGGCTGCCGTTCAGCCGGGCCAGGGTCATCCGTATGGTAGACGGAATGCTGTCCATGCAGGCCGGAGACCGTGATATGGACCTGGCTGTGCAGGAGGTCAGTCCCGCCCGTATCGGTTGGCCTGCCTTCACCTTTGCGCGTGAAGGGGCGCAGGTGTGGACGGCGGTCCGCGACGGTATCCGTCTCTTCTGGGCGAAGCACGGAAGGCTGCGCCTGGCGGACGTCCTGCTGGTCTCAGAGCGGGCAGACGAGCGGCTGGCAGTGCAGATCACTGTCAGGCCAGGAGGCACGAGCGGGCTGAACGACTTGCTGGCCGGCGTCCACCGTTGTTCGTCCCGGAAGTGAGGTGACCATGGGGATGTCCTTGCGCCGGAGACACCATGAGCATGGCTCAACCCCCTGCCGTGGACGAGGGCTGCTTTGGGGGGCTGCGCGCATGCCGGTAGCGGGCGGAAGGGCGACGAGCCGTTCATCGGAATGGGTCGGGAGTTCGTCAAGAGCTGCTGGCACAGGCCGGCCGGTGCGCCGTCCTCACGGGGCTGGTGCCGGAGCCGCCGGCGGCACCGCCGGGGCCGGCCTGGGTGGCGCGCCAGCTCGGCCGCCTCGCCCGCGGGCTCGGGGCGGCGCACCCGCACCGGCTGGCATGCGTGCGGTTTGCCGCCGTGCATCATCGAACGGAATTCGAGCTCCCTGGGCAGCCATGACGACGGCTGTGCTGGCGGCGCTTCACGTTCCTGCGTCGGTTGGAGCAGAAGCCGTCGTCCGGTGCGGCGGGTCGTCATGCGAGGAAGCCGCGGTGCCGGCTCCGTGGCCGCGTGCGGAGACGCAGCCCGGCGGGCCCGTGAGGATGGAGCTCGCCGGCCAGGCCTGTCTCGTGCTGGACCAGGCGCCACATCGGATCAGGTTCGCCGGTTCCCTCCTGCGGCTGACGCCGCTGGGGACGGGAGGCTCCCTCTTTGTCCAGGAGATCGATCTCGGACGGCTTGGCGGGGCCCCGTTTGACGTGGCGCCGGTGAAAGGGATCGTGTACCGGTCCGAGCGCGACGGGATGACGCTCTACTGGTACCGGCGTCAGCGTCCGTCCATGTGGAAAGGCTACTTGGTGGTCGACGAGCTCGCGCACGAACGCGTGCTGCTGGAAATCTCGGTCTCGGCGGACGAGGCGACGGCGAGGCGGATCTATGGCGGCATCCACCGTTGCGGACGGTAGGGGCGAAGCCGGGATGCGCATGCTTGCCGCTCGTCGGGACGGCGTGATCGCGCTCTGGCACATGACGCCCTCGCCAGTGCCGCAGTGGACGGCCTACATCGTGCCGGAACGTTTCCGCGAGCAGCGCTACGTCATATCCGGCTTGCGCTGTCGGGCTTCCCGGAGCGGGATGCGGAAGGCGTGCTCGGCAGCCTGCGGGCGTGCCGGTGGTAGGCGAGGAAGGAGCGGTGTCTTGCAACATGCGGCGGCGGCGGCGAGGGCGGGCGCGGCGCGCCCTCGGCGACGTCGCCTTCGGGAGAGAGGTTCAGGAACATGAGCAGCGGTACCATCGTTGAGATCATCGGCGCCGTGGTGGACGTGGAGTTCCCGCGCGAGTCGGTGCCCAAGGTCTACGACGCCCTCAAGGTGGACGAGGTGGGGCTGACGCTGGAGGTGCAGCAGCAGATCGGTGACGGGGTGGTGCGCACCATCGCCATGGGCTCCACCGACGGCCTCAAGCGCGGGCTCGAGGTCACCAACACCGGCCAGCCCATCACCGTGCCGGTGGGCAAGGGCACGCTCGGGCGCATCCTCGACGTGCTGGGCGAGCCCGTGGACGAGCAGGGCCCGGTGGAGGCCGAGGCGCGCTGGCCCATCCACCGCCCCGCCCCCACCTACGCCGAGCAGGCGGGCGCCGTCGAGATCCTCGAGACCGGCATCAAGGTCATCGATCTCATCATGCCCATCGCCAAGGGCGGCAAGATCGGGCTCTTCGGCGGCGCCGGCGTGGGCAAGACCGTCACGCTCATGGAGCTGATCCGCAACATCGCCATCGAGCACGCCGGCTACTCGGTCTTCGCGGGCGTGGGCGAGCGCACCCGCGAAGGCAACGATTTCTACAACGAGATGAAGGAGGCCGGCGTGCTCGACAAGGTGGCGCTGGTCTACGGCCAGATGAACGAGCCGCCGGGCAACCGCCTGCGCGTGGCGCTCACGGGGCTGACCATCGCGGAGTACTTCCGCGACGAGGGCCGCGACGTGCTCATGTTCATCGACAACATCTACCGCTACACGCTGGCGGGCACCGAGGTCTCGGCGCTGCTCGGGCGCATGCCCTCGGCGGTGGGCTACCAGCCGACGCTGGCCGAGGAGATGGGCGTGCTGCAGGAGCGCATCACCTCCACCAAGAAGGGCTCGATCACCTCCTTCCAGGCGGTGTACGTGCCGGCGGACGACCTCACCGATCCCTCGCCGGCCACCACCTTCGCGCACCTCGACGCCACGCTCGTGCTCTCGCGCCAGATCGCCGAGCTCGGCATCTACCCCGCGGTGGACCCCCTCGACTCCACCTCGCGCCAGCTCGACCCCCAGATCGTGGGCCAGGAGCACTACGACACCGCGCGCGCCGTGCAGGGCATCCTGCAGCGCTACAAGGAGCTGCGCGACATCATCGCCATCCTCGGCATGGACGAGCTCTCCGAGGAGGACAAGCTCATCGTGGCGCGCGCGCGCAAGATCCAGCGCTTCCTGTCGCAGCCCTTCTTCGTGGCCGAGACCTTCACCGGCCAGCCCGGCAAGTACGTGCCGCTCAAGGAGACCATCCGCGGCTTCCGCGCCATCGTGGACGGCGAGATGGACCACCTGCCGGAGCAGGCCTTCTACATGGTCGGCACCATCGACGAGGCGGTGGAGAAGGCCAAGGCGGTGGCCTGAGGGGGACGTGCGCATGGCCATGACCTTCCACGTGGACATCGTCAGCGCCGAGGCCGAGATCCACTCCGGCACGGCGCAGGCGGTGTTCGCGCCAGCCGAGATGGGCGAGGTGGGCATCTACCCGCGGCATGCCCCGCTGCTCACGCGGCTCAAGCCGGGCGAGGTGCGGGTGATCACGGCCGAGGGCGAGGAGCTCGACTTCTACGTCTCGGGCGGGCTGCTGGAGGTGCAGCCGCACGTGGTCACCGTGCTCGCCGACACCGCGGTGCGCGCCGCCGACCTGGACGAGGCGCGCGCCAGGGAGGCCAAGGAGCGGGCCGAGCGCCTGCTGGCCGAGAAGCGCGGCGAGATGGACTACGCCAAGGCCCAGGCCGAGCTGGCGGAGGCGGTCGCCCAGCTGCGGGCGATCGAGCGCGTGCGCAAGCGCGCCGGGCGCACCGGCGGCTGAGCGCGGCGGCACCCCATGCCGAAGGCGCGCGACGGGCTGGTGGTGTACTTCACGTACACCATCCAGGGCGAGGACGGCGAGATCCTCGAGCAGAACGACCTGCCCATCGGCATCATCCTGGGTGCGGGCAGCGGCGTGTTCGAGAAGATCGAGCGCGCCATGGAAGGCCACGGCGCGGGCGAGACCGTGCGCGTGACGCTCGGGCCCGAGGAGGCCTTCGGCCCGCACCGGCCCGAGCTCACCTGCACCCAGCCCCTCGAGCAGGTCCCGCCCGAGTACCGGCGCGTCGGCGCCGAGGTGGAGTTCGTCAACGAGCGCGGCGAGAGCCGCACCTTCGTCGTCTCGCGCATCGAGGGCGGGCAGGTCACCCTCGACGGGAACCATCCCCTCGCCGGCCGGCGGCTGACCTACGTGGTCCGCATCCTCGAGGTGCGCCGCCCCACCATGAGCGAGGTCACCGCCGGCCAGCCCCTGGGCCCGCCCGGGGCCCACTGAGGCCGGCGTCGGACATTTCCTACACACGAGCCGGCCGCTTTCCGCTACCCGCCGCCAGGGCGCTCCGCTAAGCTTGGAGGCCGCCCGGGGGGACGGGCCTCTGCCTGGGAAGCCGCAAGCGATGAGCCGCAAGCCGCTGAGCGTGGTGGTGCTGGCCGCGGGCCAGGGCAAGCGCATGCGCTCGGACCGGCCCAAGGTCCTGCACGCGCTCGCCGGCCGCCCGCTGCTCGCCCACGTGCTGGAGGCCGCGCGCGCGCTGGGGCCCGGGCGCATCGTGGTGGTCCACGGCCACGGCGGGGAGGCCGTGCGGGCTGCCTTTGCCGGCGAGCCGGGCCTCACCTGGGTCGAGCAGGCCGAGCGGCTGGGCACGGGCCACGCCGTCGCCCAGGCCCTGCCCGAGGTGCAGGACGGCGATCAGGTGCTGGTGCTCTACGGCGACGTGCCCCTGGTGCGGCCGCAGACGCTGCGCAGGCTGCTCGACGCGGCCGGCGGCGAAAGGGTGGCCGTGCTCACCGCCTGCCTCGACGACCCCACGGGCTACGGGCGCATCGTGCGCGACGAGGCCGGGCAGCTCGCCCGCATCGTCGAGGAGAAGGACGCCGACGCCGCCACCCGCGCCATCCGCGAGGTCAACACCGGCATCCTGGCCGCGCCCGCGGCGCGGCTGCGCGGCTGGGTGGGGCGGCTCGGCCGCGACAACGCCCAGGGCGAGTACTACCTGACGGACGTGGTGGCGATGGCGGTGGCCGAGGGGGTGCCCGTGGCGGCCGTCTGCGTCGAGGACCCCGACGAGACCCTCGGCGTCAACGACCGCGTCCAGCTCGCGCGTCTGGAGCGGCTGTGGCAGAGGCGTGCCGCCGAGGCGCTGCTGCGGGCAGGCGTCACCCTGCGCGACCCCGCGCGCTTCGAGCTGCGCGGCACCCTGGAGCACGGCCGCGACGTGGAGATCGACGTCGGCGTGGTGCTGGAGGGCACGGTGCGCCTCGGCGACGGTGTGCGCGTCGGCCCCTACTGCGTGCTGCGCGACGTCACCGTGGCCGAGGGTGCCGAGATCCTGCCCTTCACCCTGATCGAGTCGGCCGAGATCGGCCCCGGCGCGCGTGTGGGCCCGTACGCGCGTGTGCGCCCGGGCACCCGGCTCGCCGCCCGCACGCGCATCGGCAACTTCGTCGAGCTCAAGAACGCCGACGTGGGCGAGGGCTCCAAGATCAACCACCTTTCCTACGTGGGCGACGCCCTCGTGGGGCGCGAGGTCAACATCGGCGCCGGCACCATCACCTGCAACTACGACGGCGCGCACAAGCACCGGACCGTGATCGAGGACGAGGCCTTCATCGGCTCCGACACCCAGCTCGTGGCGCCCGTGACCGTGGGCAAGGGGGCCACCATCGGTGCCGGCAGCACCATCACCCGCGACGCCCCGCCGGGCGGGCTCACCCTGAGCCGCGCCCCGCAGGTGACGCGCCCGGGCTGGAAGCGTCCGCGCAAGGACGAGCCGCCGCGCCGGCGCGGGGGCGGCGCCGGCACGGGGCCGAAGCCGAGGGGCGGCCGGGGAGAGGGCTGAGCACGCCTGGGGAGGAGCGGGACACATGTGCGGCATCGTGGGGGCCGTCGGCCCGGACAATGTGGTCCCCCTCCTGATGGAGGGGCTGGCGCGGCTCGAGTACCGTGGCTACGACTCGGCGGGCATCGCCGTGCGCGCCCCCTCGGGACGGCTCGAGCGCATCCGCTCGGTGGGGAAGGTGGCCGAGCTCCGTGGCCTGGTGGAGCGGGCGGGGCTCGAGGGCAGCCCCGGCATCGCCCACACCCGCTGGGCCACCCACGGCATGCCCGCCGAGCGCAACGCCCACCCCCACATGAGCGGCGAGCGGGTGGCGGTGGTGCACAACGGCGTGATCGAGAACCACGCCGAGCTGCGCGCCGAGCTCGAGGCCAGGGGCTTCACGTTCAGCTCCGAGACCGACACCGAGGTCATCGCCCACCTGCTGCGCGACCTGCTCGAGGGCGGGCTGGACCTGCTCGCCGCGGTGCGCGAGGCCGCAGCCCGTCTCGTCGGCGCCTACGCCCTGGTCGTGGCGAGCCCGGCCGAGCCCGACCGGCTCGTGGTGGCCCGCTCGGGCAGCCCGCTCGTCATCGGCCTCGGCGACGGCATCACCTTCGTCGCCTCCGACGTCTACGCCTTCCTCCCGCACACGCGCCGCTTCCTCTTCCTGGAGGAGGGCGAGCTCGCCGAGGTGCGCCGTGACGGGGTCACCGTCTACGGCCCGGACGGGCGAGCGGTCGAGCGCGCGCCCAAGCGGGTGGAGGCCACGGCCCAGGCGGCCGACAAGGGACCCTACCGCCACTACATGCTCAAGGAGATCTTCGAGCAGCCGGCCGTGATCGCCGAGACCCTCGAGGGGCGCATCCACAAGGGGCGGCTCCTCGAGGAGAGCTTCGGCCACCGCACCCGCGCCCTTCTGGACGCCACACGCGCGGTGCACATCGTCGCCTGCGGCACCAGCCACCACGCCGGGCTCGTCGCCCGGTACTGGTTCGAGGAGGCGGGCGTGCCCACCAGCGTGGAAGTGGCGAGCGAGTTCCGCTACCGCAGGGTGGTGGTGCCCGAGGGCACGCTGCTGGTCACCATCTCCCAGTCCGGCGAGACCGCCGACACGCTCGCCGCCCTGCGGCGCGCGCGCGACATGGGCTACCTCGGGAGCCTCACCGTGTGCAACGTGCCCGAGAGCTCCCTGGTGCGCGAGTCCGACGTGGCCCTCATGACCCGGGCCGGCCCGGAGATCGGTGTGGCCTCCACCAAGGCCTTCACCACCCAGCTCGTGGCCTTGAGGCTGCTGGCGCTGGCGCTGGCACGCCGGCGCGGGCTGGACGAGGCCGCCGAGCGCGCCCTGGTGGAGGAGCTCCACGCCCTGCCGCGGCAGGTGGAGGTCGCCCTGGGGCTCGACGAGCCCATCCAGCGGATGGCCGGCGCCTTCGCCGACAAGCAGCACGCCCTTTTTCTCGGCCGCGGCACCTTCTACCCCATCGCCATGGAGGGGGCCCTCAAGCTCAAGGAGATCTCCTACGTCCACGCCGAGGCCTACCCTGCCGGCGAGCTCAAGCACGGGCCGCTCGCCCTGGTGGATGCCGACATGCCCGTGGTCTGCGCCTTCCCGCGCGACGCCCTGCTCGAGAAGGTGCTCGCGAACCTCCAGGAGGTGCGCGCCCGGGGCGGCGAGCTGTTCCTGTTCACCGACCGCGACGTGCGCGTGGATCTCGACCGCTACCAGGCCCTCACCCTCGACGACATCTGCCCCTCGACCGCGCCCGTGGTCTACACGGTGCCGCTGCAGCTCCTCGCCTACCACGTGGCCGTGCTGCGCGGCACCGACGTGGACCAGCCCCGGAATCTCGCCAAGTCGGTCACGGTCGAATAGCGCACGATCGCGGCAATTGCCGCACGATCGGCGCCGTTTCCCGGCGGAGGAAGAAAAAACCGGGCCCCGGGCGCCGCTTGCCCGCCGCCCGTGCGGATGGTATTGTCCAAAACATTCCTGTGTCCGGAGGAGCCCCCATGAGCACGGCCGGCGGCCCGGCCCGTGGGGTGGAGGCCCTTTCCCCCTCCGCCCCCGCGGCCGGCAGGGAAGAGGCAGCGCGCAGCGTCCTGCAGGCGATGCGCGTGGTCTTCCGGGCGATCCAGGCCCACTCGCGCTGGGTCGAGCGCCGCTGCGGCATCGGCGCCGCCCAGCTCTGGGCCCTGTGGGAGGTGGCCTGCCGCCCGGGGCTGCGGGTCTCGGACCTGGCCGCCGCCATGGCCGTGCACCGCTCCACGGCGAGCAACCTGCTCGACCGGCTGGAGCGCCAGGGGCTGGTGCGGCGCAGCCGCGGCGGGCCCGACCACCGGGTGGTGCGCGTGCACCCCACCGAGGCGGGCCTCGCGCTGGTGGCGCGGGCGCCGCAGCCGGCCCAGGGGGCCCTCATGCACGCCCTGGGGCAGCTCGCGCCCGAGACGCTCGAGGCGCTCGCCCGCGGGCTGGAGGCGCTGACGGCGGCCCTGCCGGCCGCCGACCGCGAGGCGGGCGGCGCCCCCCTGGACCAGGACGAGGGCTGAACGGGCGCCGCCGGGCGCCCCCGGACCGGAACGAGGGGGAGAGAAGACATGCACACCGCGAGCTGGCCCCGGCGCCAGGCCGACGGCCCCGCCGCCGGCTATCCCGAGCGCTTCGAGGTCTTCACCGAGCGGCATCTCGACCGCATCCCGCAGCTCGCGCGGCTCGACCCCGAGCGGCGCTTCGCCATGCGGGTGGTGGCCCAGGTGCTGCCCTTCCGCGTCAACCGCTACGTGGTCGAGCACCTGATCGACTGGGAGCGTGTGCCCGAGGACCCGCTCTTCCAGCTCACCTTTCCGCAGCCCGGCATGCTGTCCGAGGCGGACTTCGGGCGCATCGCCACGCTTCTGCGCGCCGGCGCCGACCGCGAGACGCTGCAGACGGCCGTGCGCGAGGTGCGCGCAGGCCTCAACCCCCATCCGGCCGGCCAGCAGCGCCACAACGTTCCCTGGCTCGACGGCGAGCGCCTCGAGGGCATGCAGCACAAGTACCGCGAGACGGTGCTCTTCTTCCCGAGCCAGGGCCAGACCTGCCACAGCTACTGCAGCTTCTGCTTCCGCTGGGCACAGTTCGTGGGCGACAAGTCGCTGCGCATGGCGAGCCGCGAGGCGGCCACGCTCCACCGCTATCTCGCCCGCCATCGCGAGGTCACCGACCTCCTCGTCACGGGCGGCGATCCCCTCGTGATGAAGACGGCCAACCTGCGCGAGTACCTGGAGCCGCTCGCGGACCCGCACCTCGAGCACGTGCAGACCGTCCGCATCGGCACCAAGGCGCTCACCTTCTGGCCCCAGCGCTTCGTGACCGACCCCGACGCCGACGAGCTGCTGCGGCTGCTCGAGCGGCTCGTGCGTGCCGGCCGCCACGTCGCGCTCATGGCCCACTACAATCACTGGCGCGAGCTCGAGACCGACATCGCCCGCGAGGCCATCCGGCGCGTGCGCGACACGGGCGCCGTCATCCGCAGCCAGGGCCCGCTCCTTGCCCACATCAACGACGACGCGGCCGTGTGGGCGCGCCTGTGGCGCAGCCAGGTGCGGCTCGGGATCGTGCCCTACTACATGTTCGTCGAGCGTGACACGGGCGCGCGGCGCTATTTCGAGGTGCCGCTCGCCCGCGGCTGGGCCATCTACCGCGAGGCCGTGCAACGCGTCTCCGGCCTCGCGCGGACCGCGCGCGGCCCGAGCATGAGCGCCGGGCCCGGCAAGGTGGAGATCCAGGGGGTGACCGAGGTGGGCGGCGAGAAGGTCTTCGTGCTGCGCTTCCTCCAGGGGCGCAACCCGGACTGGGTGCAGCGGCCCTTCTTCGCCCGCTACGACGAGCGCGCCACCTGGCTCGACCAGCTCGAGCCCGCCTTCGGCGAGCGCGAGTTCTTCTTCGAGGCAGAGTACCGCGAGATCTGCCGCCGCGCGGAGTCCGGCGGCGTCTGGGGCGCCTGACCGCCCGGGGCGTCCCGCCCTCGGCGGAGCCGGCGCCGGCCGGCCCGGGCTTCCCCACCCCGTGGGGCCGCTCCTGCCGGCCCGGGCCTTCCCCAACCTGTGGGGC
>JALSJE010000080.1 GCA_026989495.1 Gammaproteobacteria bacterium
GGTCGCGGCGTGCGGTACCCGGGACGGCGGGCCCGGCCGGGGCCGCGCGCAGGCGTCGCACGAGGCGCTCGGTCTCGCGCACCGAGAGCCCCCGCGCCACCACGTGGGCGGCGGCCTCGCGCTGGCGCGCCGCCGGAAGGGCGAGCAGCGCGCGCGCATGGCCCATCTCCAGCTCGCGCCGCTCCACCATGGCCCGCACCTGGGGCTCGAGCTCGAGCAGGCGCAGGAGGTTGCTCACTGCCGCGCGCGAGCGCCCCACGGCCTCGGCGGCCTGCCGGTGGGTGAGGCCGAACTCCTCGATGAGGCGTGCCAGCCCTCGGGCCTCCTCGATGGGGTTGAGGTCCTGGCGCTGGATGTTCTCGATGAGGGCCAGCGCCGCGGCGGTGCGGTCGTCCACCTCGCGCACCACGGCCGGGATCTCGGTGAGCCCGGCCATCTGCGCCGCGCGCCAGCGGCGCTCGCCGGCGACGAGCTCGTAGCCTTCGCCGGCCGGGCGCACCACCACCGGCTGCACCACGCCCTGGGCGCGGATGGAGGCGGCGAGCTCCTCCAGGGCTGCGGGGTCGAAGTCGCGCCGGGGCTGGAAGGGGCTGGGGCGGACGCGCTCGACCGGCACGGTGCGCAGGCCCTCGGCGCCTGCGGCAGGCGCCGCGTCCCCGAGCACACCGGCGGCGCGCTCGCCCAGCAAGGTGGTGAGGTCGCGTCCCAGGGGCGGCTTCCTCGGCGGCATGGCTTTCCCTCCGGCGTCCGGGCTCAGGCCCCGGCGGTGGCACCGCCCGCGGCGGGCAGGCCCGGGCCCTCGCCCGCCCGCCGCAGCATCTCGCCCGCCAGCGCGAGGTAGGCGAGCGCGCCGCGGGAGGCGCGATCATACAGCAGCGCCGGCAGACCGTGGCTGGGGGCCTCGGCAAGCCGCACGTTGCGCGGTATGACGGTGCGGAAGACCTTGTCGCGGAAGTGCACCAGGAGCTGGGCCGAGACCTGGTTGGCGAGGCGGTTGCGGGGATCGAACTGGGTGCGCAGCACGCCCTCCACCGCAAGGCCCCGGTTGACCGTGCGGCGCACGGCCTCGATCGTCTCCAGCAGGGCGGTGAGCCCTTCCAGCGCGTAGTACTCGCACTGCATGGGGATGAGGACGCCGTCGGCGGCGGCGAGCGCGTTGAGGGTGAGCAGCCCCAGGGCCGGCGGGCAGTCGACGAGGATCCAGTCGTAGTCCTCGCGCACCCGCTGGAGCGCCAGCCGCAGGCGCTGCTCGCGGAGCCTCGCCTGCACGAGCTCGATCTCGGCCGCGGCGAGATCGCGGTTGGCGGGCAGCAGGTCGTAGCCGGCGGCCTCGACCCGCACCAGGGCCTCGGCAGGCGGAAGCTCCCGCACCACCACCTCGTAGGCGCTGCGCTCGAGGGCGTGCTTGTCCACGCCGCTGCCCATGGTGGCGTTGCCCTGGGGGTCGAGGTCCACCAGGAGCACGCGCCGGCGCATGGCGGCGAGCGAGGCGGCCAGGTTGATGCAGGTGGTGGTCTTGCCGACCCCGCCTTTCTGGTTCGCCACCGCGAGCACCCGCGCCATGGCGCACCTTTATACCACCGGCGCTACGCCGGCAGCACCCGCCGGGTCGCGCTCGAGCACGACGAGCGTGCCGGTGGCGGCCGCCGACGCTTCCACGAGACGGCCTCGCCAGCCGTGCGGCAGCGCCGCGAGCCCGCCAGCGGCAGCCGGCCCCTGCCACGCCACGACGCGGCCGCCCGGCGCGAGCAGGGGCCCGGCGAGCGCCGCGAGCCCGGCGAGGCCGGCGACCGCGCGGGCGAGCACGGTGCCGTAGCGCGCGCCCGCCTCCCGCGCGTGGGCCTCGGCCGTCGCGGTCACCACCTCGACGTTGGCGAGCCCGAGCTGGGCGACGGCGTGCTCGACGAAGGCGGTGCGGCCGGCGCGGCGGTCGAGGAGCACGAAGCGGAGCGCCGGGCTCGCCAGCGCCAGCGGGATGCCGGGCAGCCCCGCGCCCGTGCCCAGGTCGAGCACCCGCGGGCCCCGGAGCAGGGGAAGCGCCGCGAGGCTGTCGAGGAGATGGCGGCGCTCGAGACGGGGCAGGTCGCCCGGCGCGACCAGGTTGCGCGCGCGTGCCCAGCGGCGCAGCAGCGCCGCGTAGGCGGCGAGCCCCTGGCGCACGCGCCCGGGCTCGGCCACGCCGAGGGCGGCGAGCCGCGCGGACGCGAGGGGGTCGTCGGCGGGGGTGCCCATCTCAGGCGGCGCGGCCGCCGCCGGGCCGCTCCGCGCCCTGGAGCCCGGCGGCCTGCGGCGCCGGCCGCGGCCGGGCGCCCCGCCGCCGCAGGTGGATGAGGAGCGCGGAGACCGCCGCCGGGGTGACGCCGTCGATGCGGGCGGCCTGCCCCACGGTGGCGGGGCGCGCGCGGGCGAGCTTCTCACGCACCTCGGCCGAGAGGCCGTGCACGGCGCCGTAGTCCAGGTCGGGGGGGAGGGGCGTCGCCTCCAGCCGCCGGAGCCGTGCGATCTCCTCGCGCTGGCGGGCCACGTAGCCGGCGTACTTGACCTCGATCTCGACCTGGCGGGCGATGTCGGGATCGTCCGCGCCGGGCCCCGCCCCGGGCAGGGTCATGAGCGCCTCGTAGCCGACGCCCGGGCGGCGCAGCAGGCTCTCCAGCGTCTGCGCCTCCTCCAGGGGGCCGCCCAGCACCACCTCGGCCTGGGCCGCGGGCAGCGCCCGGGGGTGCAGGCGCGTGGCGCGCAGGCGCGCCAGCTCCCGCTCGATCGCCTCGCGGCGGGCCTCGAAGCGGGCCCAGCGCGCGTCGTCCACCAGCCCGAGGCGCCTTCCGGCGGGCGTGAGCCGCAGGTCGGCGTTGTCCTCGCGCAGCAGCAGACGGTACTCGGCGCGGCTGGTGAACATGCGGTAGGGCTCGGTGACGCCGCGGGTGACCAGGTCGTCGATGAGCACGCCGATGTAGGCCTCGTCGCGCCGCGGCCACCAGGGCGCCTCGCCGCGGGCGCGCAGCGCCGCGTTGGCCCCTGCCACCAGCCCCTGTGCGGCGGCCTCCTCGTAGCCGGTGGTGCCGTTGATCTGGCCGGCCAGGAACAGCCCCGGCAGGGGCTTGGACTCCAGCCAGGGGTGGAGGTCGCGCGGGTCCAGGTAGTCGTACTCGATGGCGTAGCCGGGGCGGGTGATGCGTGCGCGCTCCAGCCCGGGGATGGTGCGCACGAAGGCCTCCTGCACGTCGAAGGGCAGGCTGGTGGAGATGCCGTTGGGGTAGAGCTCGACGCTCGTGAGCCCCTCGGGCTCCAGGAAGATCTGGTGCGAGGCCCGCTCGGCGAAGCGCACCACCTTGTCCTCGATGGAGGGGCAGTAGCGCGGGCCCGTGCCTTCGATGCGGCCGGTATAGAGGGGAGAGCGGTCGAGGGCCGCGCGGATGATGGCGTGGGTGCGCTCGGTGGTGGCCGTGATCCAGCAGTGGACCTGGGGCGGGTGCTCGCGCGGGTCGCCGAGGAAGGAGAAGACCGGCACGGGCTCGTCGCCGGGCTGGGGCTCGAGGCGCGCGTAGTCCACGGTGCGTCCGTCGAGGCGGGGCGGGGTGCCGGTCTTGAGGCGCCCCACGCGCACGGGCAGCTCGCGCAGGCGCGCGGCGAGCCGTCCGGCGGGCGCCTCGCCGGCGCGCCCGCCGGGGCGGCTCTCGAGGCCCACATGGATCACGCCGCCGAGGAAGGTGCCCGTGGTGAGGACCACGGCGGATGCCTCGAGGCGGACGGCGTGCCGGGTGACCACGCCCGTGACACGCCCGTCCGTCACCACCAGGTCCTCGACCGTGTCCTGGAAGAGCTCGAGCCCGGGCTGATGCGCCAGGGCCTCGCGCACCGCGCGCCGGTAGAGGGCGCGGTCGCACTGGGCACGCGTGGCGCGCACCGCCGGGCCCTTGCGCGCGTTGAGGATGCGGAACTGGATCCCGGCGCGGTCGGCCGCCCGCGCCATGAGGCCGCCGAGGGCGTCGATCTCCTTGACCAGGTGCCCCTTGCCGATGCCGCCGATGGCGGGGTTGCAGCTCATCTGGCCCAGGGTCTCGAGGCTCTGGGTCAGCAGCAGCGTGCGCGCGCCCATGCGCGCGGCCGCGAGCGCGGCCTCGGTGCCCGCGTGCCCGCCGCCCACCACGATGACGTCGAACCGCTCCATTGTCCTGCTTCAGCGAGGCCTCTCGCTCATGCGAGGGGATGGGCGCCTCCGTCGAGCGCCGCATGAAGTGTACGACACGGCGCCTCACTTCCCGATGCAGAAGGTGGAGAAGATGCGCCCGAGGAGCTCCTCGGTGGTGAACTCGCCCGTGATCTCGCCCACGGCGCGGTGGGCCAGCCGCAGCCCCTCGGCGGCGAGCTCGGCGCGGCCGGCGGCGAGCTCGGCCGCGGCCTCCTCCAGGTGGCGGCCGGCGCGCTCCAGGGCGTCCAGGTGGCGCCGCCGCGCCATCCACACGCCCTCGGCGCGGCCGGCGGCGAGCCCCGCCGTCTCGGCGAGATGGGACCGCAGGGCCTCCAGCCCCGCGCCCGTGCGCGCCGAGATGGCGAAGGCGTGCGTGCCCACGGGATGCCCTGCCACCGGGCCCGGGGCGCGTCCGCTGAGATCGATCTTGTTCAGCACGACCGTCACCGGCGTCTCACGGGGGAGGGCCGCCTGAGCCGCCGCGTCCTCCGGGGTCCAGCCCGCCGTGTCGTCGACCACGAGCAGCACCCGGTCGGCGCGCGCGGCCTGCTCGCGGGCACGGCGCACGCCCTCGCGCTCGACGGGATCGCGGGCCTCGCGCAGGCCGGCGGTGTCGACCACGTGCACCGGCACCCCATGGGCGAGCACGCGCTCACGCAGCACGTCGCGCGTGGTCCCGGGCACGTCGGTGACGATGGCGGCCTCGCAGCCGGCGAGCGCGTTGAGCAGGCTCGACTTGCCCACGTTGGGGCGGCCGGCGATGACCACGGTGAGCCCCTCGCGCAGGGCGCGCCCCCGGGTGGCGCCGGCAAGCAGCGAATCGAGCTGCGCGCGCGCCTCGGCCAGACCCGCGGCGAGCGTGGCCTCGCCCGCGGCGTCGATGTCCTCGTCGGGGAAGTCGAGCGTGGCCTCGAGCTGCACCCGCAGCCCCGCGAGCCGCTCGCCCAGCGCCCGCGCCTCGCGCGAGAGGGCCCCCTCGAGGCTGCGCAGGGCGGCGCGCGCGGCCTCGGCGCTCGCCGCCTCGATCAGGTCGGCCACCGCTTCGGCCTGGGCCAGGTCGAGACGGCCGTTGAGGAAGGCGCGCTCGGTGAACTCGCCCGGGCGCGCGGGGCGCGCGCCCAGCGCCAGCGCGCGCGCGAGCACGCGGTCCAGCACCACCGGCCCACCATGGCCGTGGAGCTCGAGCACGTCCTCGCCGGTGTAGCTCCCGGGCCCGGGGAAGTAGAGGGCAAGGCCCTCGTCGAGGGGAGCGCCATCGGCGTCCAGGAAGCGGCGCCGCACGGCCCGCCGCGGGGGCGGCAGCCCGCCGAGCATGGCCTCGGCGATGCGCGGCGCGAGCGGGCCCGAGACGCGCACGATGCCGATGCCGCCCACCCCGGGCGGGGTGGCGACGGCGGCGATGGTCTCGGTCCCGGCGTCGGCGGTCATGGCCGGGTGTGCGGGCAAGGGTCAGGCGGCGCCGAGGCGGCGGTTGATCACCCACTGCTGGGCTATGGAGAGGATGTTGTTGGCCAGCCAGTAGAGCACCAGGCCTGCGGGGAAGAAGGCGAAGAAGACGGTGAACACCACCGGCAGCGCCATCATCACCTTGGCCTGCACCGGGTCCAGGGGCGCGGGGTTGAGCTTCTGCTGTACGAACATGCTCACGCCCATGAGCACGGGCAGCACGTAGAAGGGATCCGGGGTGGAGAGGTCCCGGATCCAGAGCATGAAGGGCGCCTGGCGCAGCTCCACGCTCTCGAGCAGCACCCAGTAGAGGGCGATGAAGACCGGGATCTGCACCAGGATGGGCAGGCACCCGCCGAGGGGGTTGATCTTCTCCTTGCGGTAGAGCTCCATCATGGCCTGGTTGAGGCGCTGCCTGTCGTCGCCGTAGCGCTCCTTGAGGGCCTGCAGCCGCGGGGCGAGCTTCTTCATCTTCGCCATGGAGCGGTAGCTCGTCTCCGAGAGCTTGTAGAAGGCGAGCTTGATGAGGAGCGTGAGCAGCACGATGGCCCAGCCCCAGTTGCCCACCAGGCCGTGGATGAGCTTGAGGAGCCAGAAGAGGGGCTTGGCGAGGAAGGTGAGCAGGCCGTAGTCGACCGTGAGATCCAGCCCTTCGGCGACGTCGGCGAGGCGGTCCTGGAGCTTGGGCCCGGCCCACAGCCGTGCGCGGAAGGCGGTCTCGCCGCCGGGCGGGGCCTCCCGGGGCGGGGTGACCAGGCCGATCACGTAGCGCGGACCGGCGAGGACACGTGTGTAGTAGCGGGCCTCGAGTTCGGACGGCGGCACCCATGCGCCGACGAAATAGTGTTGCACCATGGCGATCCAGCCCCCGCGGAAGGTCCGCGCGAGCGGCCGCTCGGCCAGCTCGTCGAAGGGGATCTTCTCGTAGCGCTCCTCGGGGCTGTAGTAGGCCGCGCCGAGATAGGTATAGAGGAACCTCGAGCTCGAGGGGTCGGCCGCGGCGCCGCGCTGGAGCTGGAAGTAGGCGCGGCCGCGCCAGGGGGCCTTGCCGCCGTTGACGACGCGCTGCTCGACCGTCACCAGATGGTCGCCCCGGCGGAAGATGTAACGCTTCTCGACCCGCAGCCCGTCCGGTCCCTCCCACACGAGGGGCACGACGAGCTCCTCGGCCCCCTCGGCCAGGATGTAGCGGTCCGCCTCCGCACGGAAAGCGGCGTGATGCGTGGGCGCGCGGCCCTCCGGGCCCAGGAGGCCGCTCTGGGCCACGTACAGCATGGGCCCGGCATCGTCCATGAGGCGGAAGGGCTCGTCGGGCCTGTCCACCGAGACCGGGTAGGCCAGCAGGTCCAGCCGGCGCAGGTCCCCGCCACGCAGGTCCAGCTCGGCGCGGACCACGTCGGTCTCCACCCGTACACGACCGGCGCTGGGCAGCCCGGCCTCGCCCTGGGGCGCCGGCGCGGGTGGCGCGGCACCGGCCTCGGGCACGTCCGGCCGGGCGGCACCGCCTCCGTCCGCGTCGCGTGACGCGCCCTGCACGGGGCCGCCCGCGGCCGGCGCCTGCGCCGTGGGCGCGGGCACGGGACCGCGCGGGGCGTAGTCGCGCTGCCAGGCCTCCCAGGCGAGGATGAGGAGCAGCCCCAGCGCGCCCCACAGGAGCAGGCGCACGTTATCCACGACCCGGCCCTCCTTCCTCGGGCACCGGGTCCAGGCCCCCTGGATGCCAGGGGTGGCAGCGCGCGAGTCGGCGCAGGGCGAGCCAGGCGCCGCGCCAGGCCCCGTGGCGCTCGACGGCCTCCAGGGCATAGGCCGAGCAGGTGGGGTGGAAACGGCAGTGCATGCCCAGCCAGGGGCTGAGCAGGAAGCGGTAGGCGCGGATGAGGGCGATCAGGAGCGCGCGCATGGGTTCTGTCGCCGGGCGGGTGCCTCCCGGGCCAGGCGGTGCCAGCACCGCCCCAGGGCCTCGAACAGCCTGTGGTTGGGCACCTGCGCGGCCCCAGGCCGTGTGGTCACCACGATGTCCACCGCCGGCAGCCGGTTGCGCGCGCGCCGGAAGCTCTCCCGCACCACCCGCCGCAGCCGGTTGCGCGCCGTGGCGCGGCGGGCATGGCGCCGGGCGATGGCGAGGCCCAGGCGCGGATGCCCAAGCCGGTTCTCAGCCACGATCACGGTGAAGGGCCCGGCCGGGTAGCGACGCCCGGACCGGAAGACACGACGGAAGTCCTCGGCCCGCAGCAGGCGGGCACGACGGGGAAAGCCTTCCTCGCCCCGCGGCACCGGCCATGGGGTCAGGGCGTGAGGCGCTTGCGGCCCTTGGCGCGGCGGGCCTTGAGCACGCGCCGCCCGCCCTTGGTGCGCATGCGCGCGCGGAAGCCGTGGGTGCGCTTGCGGCGGATGTTGCTGGGCTGGAAGGTTCGCTTCATTCCCTCTCTCTCCCGCATGGGCGCGGACAGGCGCCCGCGCAGCGAACGGCGAAGGTTAGCGATGGCGCGGGCGCAGTGTCAACCGCTCGTACGGCCCTTGCCCGGTGGGCACTTGTGCGCAGCCCCTTGACAGGGGTGGCCGGAGGCGGGTGTGGAAAGGGGGAGGGGGGCGCAGTACACTCGCGGAACCCGGCGCCGCGGTGCAAGGCCGCGCGCCGCGCGGGGCTCGCCCGCGCCCACAACAACCATGACGCCCACGCACGGGCCCTGGCGCAGGACGTTCCGGGAGGACCACCTGGCGGTGAACAGTCCCGTCTGGAAGCATTGCATCTCGCGTCTCGAGGGGGAGCTCACCGAGCAGCAGTTCAACACCTGGATCCGGCCGCTCCAGGCGGTCGAGCATCGGGGCACGCTGCGGCTGCTCGCCCCCAACCGCTTCGTGCTGGACTGGGTGCGGGACCACTTCCTCGACCGCATCGCCGAGCTCGTCGAGCAGGAGGGACAGGGGGGGCTGCGCCTGTGCCTGGAGGTGGGGAGCAGCACCGCTGCGGCCGCGGCCCGCAACGGCAACGGGCGCATCGCGCGAAGCGAGGCGCCTTGGGGCAGCGCCCTCAACCCCGACTACACCTTCGAGACCTTCGTCGAGGGCAGGTCCAACCAGCTCGCCCGGGCGGCGAGCATCCAGGTGGCCGAGAACCCGGGTCGGGCCTACAACCCGCTGTTCATCTACGGGGGCACCGGGCTCGGCAAGACCCACCTGATGCACGCCGTGGGCAACCTGATGCGCCGCCTCGACCCGGACGCCAGGGTGGTCTATCTTCACTCGGAGCGCTTCGTCGAGGACATGATCAAGGCCATCCAGGGCGGGAGCGAGGCCATCAACCGCTTCAAGCGCTTCTACCGCTCGGTGGATGCCCTCCTCATCGACGACATCCAGTTCTTCGCCGGCAAGGAGCGCTCGCAGGAGGAGTTCTTCCACACCTTCAACGCGCTGCTGGAGAGCCAGCAGCAGGTGATCCTCACCTGCGACCGCTACCCCAAGGAGGTGGGGGGCCTCGAGGACCGGCTCAAATCCCGCTTCGGCTGGGGGCTCACCGTGGCCGTCGAGCCGCCGGAGCTGGAGACGCGCGTGGCGATCCTCATGACCAAGGCGCAGCAGGCCGGCGTCGAGCTGCCCCATGAGGTAGCCTTCTTCATCGCCAAGCGCATCCGCTCCAACATCCGCGACCTGGAAGGCGCCCTCAAGCGCGTGATCGCCAACGCCCACTTCACGGGCCGGCCGATCACCCTGGACTTCGCCAAGGAAGCCCTGCGCGACCTCCTGGCCCTCCAGGACAAGCTCGTCACCATCGAGAACATCCAGCGCACCGTCGCCGAGTACTACAAGATCCGGGTCTCCGACCTCACCTCGGCCCGGCGCAGCCGCTCCATCACCCGGCCCCGCCAGCTGGCCATGGCGCTGGCGAAGGAGCTCACGAGCCACAGCCTGCCCGAGATCGGGCAGGCTTTTGGAGGCCGGGACCACACGACGGTGCTGCACGCCTGCCGCAAGGTGCGGGAGCTGCGCGAGAGCGACCCCCGCATCGCCGAGGATTTCAGCAACCTGCTGCGGATCCTGAGCAGCTGAGGGGACAGGCTGTGGATAACCTATGGACGAGCCTCGCCTGGTTCCTCATCCACAGGCCATCCACCGTCATCCACATGACCCTCAACAAGCCCGCTTATTATCAATTAGTTGATTATAAATGGAAAATCATGGATTCGCGCCCTTCCACAGGGCTTATGACGGTCATGACAGGATGAATGGAACGAATCATCAGGCCTGGGCACAGGCATGGGGAGGCCCATGAAGATCACGGTCGAACGGGAGACCCTGCTCAAGCCGCTGCAGCTCGTCAGCGGCGTGGTGGAACGGCGCCAGACCATGGCCATCCTGGGGCACGTGCTCCTGGTGGCCCGGGATGGTCGGCTCACGGCGACGGCCACCGATCTGGAGGTGGAGATCGCCGCCACCGCCGAGGTCCCCGCCGAGGCCGAGGGCCAGACGACGGTGCCGGCCCGCAAGCTCGTCGACATCTGCCGGGCACTCCCGGAGGGGAGCTCGGTGAGCCTGACCGCGGAAGGGCAGCGTGTCACCGTACGTTCCGGGAAGAGCCGCTTCGTGCTCGCGGCGCTCGCGCCCGACACCTTTCCCACCATGGAGCGGCTGGAGGCTGCCCAGCGCTTCGACATCCCCCAGGCGACGCTGCGTGAGCTCGTCGAGCGTACCCACTTCTGCATGGCCCTTCAGGATGTCCGCTACTACCTGAACGGCCTCCTCCTGGAGGTGGCAGAGGGCCGCGTGACGGCGGTGGCCACCGACGGCCACCGGCTCGCCTGCTGCGAGCGCGCCGTGGAGGTGAGCAGCCCGGGCACCCAGCAGGTCATCGTGCCCCGCAAGGCGGTGGGAGAGCTCCTGCGCATCCTGGGTGACGATGAGACCCCTGCTACGGTGGAGCTCGGCACCAACCACATCCGGGTGCTGGTTCCCGGCGTGCGCTTCACCGCCAAGCTCATCGACGGCCGCTTCCCCGACTACCGAGGCGTCATCCCCGCCGGCGGCGAGCGCCACCTCGTCGCGGACCGTGAGGCGCTCCGGGAGGCCCTCAGCCGCGCCGCCATCCTCTCCAACGAGAAGTACCGGGGTGTCCGGCTCGCCATGGCGGACGGCACCCTGCGCATCCAGGCGCACAATCCCGAGCAGGAAGAGGCGGAGGAGGAGCTGGAGGTCCGTTACCAGGGCGGTCCCCTCACCATCGGCTTCAACGTGAGCTATCTGCTTGACGTGCTCGGCGCGCTGCCGGGTGAGACGGTGGAGGCCAGCTTCACCGACCCCAACAGCAGCTGCCTGATCACGGGTGCCGGCGCCGAGGGGTGCCGGTACGTGGTCATGCCCATGCGCCTGTGATGCCACGGGGCGGCCCGCGCCGCCCGTCGCCATGCGTCTGAGCGAGCTGCAGGTTCGGGGCTTTCGCGTCCTGCGGGAGGTATCGCTCGCCCTCGCGCCAGGTCTCAACCTCGTGGTGGGTCCCAACGCCGCAGGCAAGACCAGCCTGCTGGAGGCGGTGCACGTGCTCGCCCGGGGCCGCTCCTTTCGCACCCCTTCCCTGGACGAGGCCGTGCGCCGGGAGGCGTCGGGGCTCCTGGTCCGAGGCCAGGTGGAGGAGGACGGGCACCGGGAGTGGCTGGGATTGGTCCGCTCCGGAGGCGTCACGGAGGTGCGGGCGGGCCCGGCTCGGGGGCGCGGGGCCTCCCTTCTCGCCGGCCGCCTGCGGGTGACGGTGATCCATGCGGGCACGGTGGCGCTCGTGGAGGGCCCTCCCGCCGAACGGCGGCAGCTCGTGGACTGGGGCGTGTTCCACGTGGAACCGGGACATCTGCAGGCGTGGCGCCGTTACCGTCGGGCGCTGCGCCAGTACAATGCCCTCCTACGCCAAGGGGCCGCCCCCCGCGAGCTGCGCCCCTGGCGCCTCGCGCTGGCCGCGGCCGGAGAGGCGCTGGACGCTGCCCGCCAGCGCTGGCTGTCCCGGTGGCAGACCGTCCTTGGGGAGGTCTTGACGTCCCTGGGGCCGCTGCCACCGCTGCGCGTCGGTTGCCAGCGGGGCTGGGCTAGGGGCAGGGGGCTGGCCGATGCCCTCGAGGAGGCCCAGGCAGCGGAGCGGCAGCTCGGCTTCTGCCGCACGGGACCCCATGCCATGGAGCTGCGGCTCACCGTCGACGGCCAGCCGGCCCGGCGGGTCCTCTCCCGGGGCCAGCAGAAGCTGGTGGCGCTGGGGATGGCGGTGGCCGCGGCCCGCGTGGCCGCCGAGATGGCCCGGCCCGCCCTGCTCCTCGTCGACGATCTGCCGGCAGAGCTCGATCCGGGGCGTCGAATCCAGGCGGCGCGCCTGCTTGCGGATACCGGGTCCCAGGTGATCGCCACGGCCGTCGAGGCAGGCGCCTTTCCTATGGCCTTTTGGCCCTCGGCACGCCTGTTCCACGTGGAACGAGGGGACGTGCGGCCGGCCTGAGCCAGCCGCCTATGTTATAATGCGCTGAATTTCCGGTGAGGTCCGGGCGTGCCGCACCCCGTTCCCATGGCCCAGGAATCCCCTGTCCGCTATGACTCCAGCGCCATCAAGGTCCTCAAGGGCCTCGATGCGGTGCGCAAGCGCCCCGGCATGTACATCGGGGACACCGAGGATGGCACCGGCCTGCACCACATGGTTTTCGAGGTGGTGGACAACGCCATCGACGAGGCCCTGGCCGGCTACTGCACCGAGATCTCGGTCATCATCCACAGCGACGAGTCCATCACGGTCATCGACAATGGCCGCGGCATCCCCGTGGACATCCACCCGGAGGAGGGGCGCTCGGCGGCCGAGGTCATCATGACCGTGCTGCATGCGGGCGGGAAGTTCGACGAGAACGCCTACAAGGTCTCGGGCGGCCTGCATGGGGTGGGCGTCTCCGTGGTCAACGCGCTCTCGGAGGTCCTCAAGCTCACCATCCGCCGCGACGGCCACATCTGGTACCAGGAGTACCGTGACGGCCAGCCAGTGGCGCCCCTGCGCGCCATCGGCGAGACCGACCGCACCGGCACCGAGATCCGCTTCAAGCCAAGCCCCAGGGTCTTCAAGAACATCGAGTTCCATTACGACGTGCTCGCCCGGAGGCTGCGCGAGCTCTCCTTCCTGAACTCCGGGGTTCGCATCAAGCTCACGGACGAGCGCACGGGCAAGGGCGACGTCTTCGAGTACCAGGGCGGGATCCGGGCCTTCGTCGAGCACCTCAACCGCAACAAGACCCCCATCCACCCCCACGTCTTCTACTTCCGCACCGAGCGGGAGGGCATCGGCGTGGAGGTGGCCATGCAGTGGAACGACTCCTACCAGGAGAACATCTTCTGCTTCACCAACAACATCCCTCAGCGGGACGGGGGTACGCATCTCGCCGGATTCCGCGCCGCGCTCACGCGCACCATCAACCAGTACGTGGAGGCCGAGGGCATCGCGAAGAAGGCCAAGGTGCAGCTCACGGGCGACGACGCCCGCGAGGGCCTCACCGCGGTGCTCTCCGTGAAGGTGCCCGACCCCAAGTTCTCCTCCCAGACCAAGGACAAGCTCGTCTCCTCCGAGGTCAAGGGGGTGGTGGAGTCCGCCGTGTCCGAGCACCTCCAGGCCTTTCTCCTCGAGCACCCCGCGGACGCCCGCGCCATCGTGGGCAAGATCGTCGAGGCCGCCCGCGCCCGCGAGGCCGCGCGCAAGGCGCGCGAGATGACTCGCCGCAAGGGGGTGCTGGACGTGGCGGGGCTCCCGGGCAAGCTCGCCGACTGCCAGGAGAAGGACCCCGCGCGCTCGGAACTCTTCATCGTCGAGGGCGACTCCGCCGGCGGCTCGGCCAAGCAGGCCCGCGACCGGCGCTACCAGGCCGTGCTCCCGCTGAAGGGCAAGATCCTGAACGTGGAGAAGGCCCGCTTCGACAAGATGCTCTCCTCACAGGAAGTGGCCACCCTCATCACGGCGCTCGGCTGCGGGATCGGCAAGGAAGACTTCGACCCGAACAGGCTCCGCTACCACCGCATCATCATCATGACGGACGCGGATGTGGACGGGGCCCACATCCGCACCCTGCTGCTCACCTTCTTCTACCGGCAGATGGCGCCCCTCATCGAGCGCGGGCACGTCTACATCGCCCAGCCGCCTCTCTACCGGGTGAGAAAAGGCAAGCAGGATCAATATGTTAAGGATGACGCCGCCCTCCAGGCCCTGCTCCTGCAGATCGCCCTGGACGGGGCCCGGCTCCACGTCGAGGCTGAGGCGCCTCCCCTCTCGCCCCAGGCGCTGGAGTCGCTCGCGCGCGACTGGGTGGCCGTGCAGGCCGCCATCGAGCGCCTTTCGCGCCGCTACGACCGCACGCTCCTTGAGAAGCTCGTCCACGTGCCCGCCCCCGAGGAGGAGGCCCGTCTCGACCCCAGGCGCATGGCGGCCTGGGTGGAGACGCTGCAGGCGCGGGTCAACGCCGACACCGATGGTGGTGCCCGCTACACGCTTGCGCTCGAGACCACCGAGGACACAGAGGGCTACCACCTTCGCGTGCGCCGCGCCATTCACGGCGTCACCAGCGAGCACGTGATCCCGGGCGAGTTCTTCCAGTCGGCCGAGTATGAGGCCATGGCCGACCTCGGCCGACGTCTCGAGGGCCTCATCGGCGAGGGGGCCTGGGTGCAGCGCGGCGAGCGGCGCCTGGGGGTGGCGAGCTTCCGCCAGGCCATGGACTGGCTGCTGGCCGAGGCACGCCGCGGGCTCACCATCCAGCGCTACAAGGGCCTCGGCGAGATGAACCCGGACCAGCTCTGGGAGACCACCATGAACCCCGAGACCCGCCGGCTGCTCCAGGTGCAGATCGAGGACGCGGTCGCAGCCGACGAGATCTTCACCACGCTCATGGGCGATCACGTCGAGCCCCGCCGCGCATTCATCGAGCGCAACGCCCTCTTCGTCGCCAACCTCGACGTCTGAGCGGCCGGATCCGGCGGGCACAACACCTCTGCTGCCCTGGCGGCCCCGCCCGGCGGGAGTCCCGCTGGACGGGCCCCATGGATCGGACTATGATCATGACCATGGACACGAAGCGCATCAGCGCCTCCGAGTTCAAGGCGCGCTGCCTGGAGCTCATGGACGAGGTGGCGCGCACGGGCGAGGAGATCGTCATCACCAAGCGCGGACGGCCCGTGAGCCGGCTCTGCCCGGTCGCCCCGCGGCCGAAGGACATCTTCGGCCTGCATGCCGGTCGGGTATCGATGCGCGACGACCTCGTCGAGCCCACGGGGGAGCGCTGGGACGCCGAGGGGTGATCCTCCTCGACACGCACGCGCTCGTGTGGCTGGACGCGGGCGACGCGCGGCTCGGACGGCGTGCGCTCGAACGGATCCGGACCGCGTGGCGCGAGGACGCCCTCGCCGTGGCGGCGATCAGCTTCTGGGAGATCGGGATGCTGGTCTCCAAGGGGCGCCTGATCCTGCCGGAGCCGCCCGGCCGATGGCGACGCAGCCTCCTCGAGGCCGGTATTCGCGAGCTGGCGCTGGATGGCCACATCGGCCTGCAGGCCACCCGGCTCCCGGGCTTGCACGGTGACCCGGCCGACCGCCTCATCGCCGCCACCGCCATCGCGCACGAGGCGCGGCTGCTCACGGCCGACCGGCGTCTGCTCAGCTGCCGCGTGCCGGGTTTGCGCTGCCTCGATGCGACCCGCTGACCGGGCTAGGCCTCCGGCCCGCCGCCTGCGAGCCGCTCGCAGGTGGCCTCGATCCAGGCCTCCGCATCGGTCATGACCGCCTGGGCCTTGCGGCCCGTGGTGGCGATGGGCGGGCCGATGACGACGCGTATGGTGCCGGGCCACTTGATCCAGCCGCGCCGGGGCCAGTAGCGGCCGGCGTCGTGGGCCACCGGCA
>JALSJE010000081.1 GCA_026989495.1 Gammaproteobacteria bacterium
TCGAGTCCGAGGACGAGGCCGCCGTCCCCCTCGACACCTGGCGCGTGCTCAACGACAGCGCCCGCGGCCTGCTGGTGGTTCCGGACCAGGAGGGCGTCGAGCCGCCGGAGGCCGGCGAGCTGGTGGCCGTGGTGGAGCAGGAGGCCGAAGGGGCGCCCTGGCGGGCGGGGCTGGCCGTGGCGCGGTGGGTGCGGCGGCTCGGCGCGGCGGAACGCCCCGGGGTGGGCCTGGAGCGCGTGGCGGGACGGCGGGCCGCGGCCCGCTTCCAGGGCCCGCGCGGCGCGGCCGAGGGGCTCTATGTCGCTCCCGTCAAGCCCCTGCGGCTGCCGGCGCGCCTGCTGTGCGCCCCCGACGACGCCCCCGCCGCGGGCACCGTCATCGCCATCGAGGTGCAAGGGCGGCGCAGCCGGGCGCGGGTGGCGGGCACCCTCGAACGCACCCCCCACCTCGCGATCCTGGCGCTCGCGCCCGCCTGAGCCCGCATCCGGCCCGCGCGCCGCGCGGAGGCCGCCACCTCGACGCGCCCGCACGCCGCACCCTGTGCTAGAGTACGCCGCCATGCCGAAGCGAGCCCGCCGCCCGCGCCTTCCCAGAGGCGTCAAGCTCACCCCCGAGAACAAGTGCAGCTTCTGCCCCGGAACGAAGTGCTGCACCTACGTCACCCAGAAGATCCCCGCCCCGCGCTCCAAGTACGACTTCGAGCACCTGCTGTGGCAGGTCGCGCACGAGGGCGTGGAGGTCTACAAGGACGAGGACGGCTGGTTCCTGCTCTTCAACGCCCGCTGCCGGCATCTGCGCCCGGACGGGCGCTGCGGGATCTACGCGCGCCGGCCCGAGATCTGCCGCGAGTACGACAACGACTACTGCGAGTTCGACGCCCCCGCCGAGGAGGGCTTCGAGCTCCACTTCCGCACCTACGAGGAGCTGCGCGCCTACTGCCGCCGACGCTTCAAGCGCTGGGAAAGGTGAACCGCTGCCGGCAGGGCGGGAGCGGTACCCCGCGCAGGCCGCCCGCCCCCGTCACCCGCCGCCCTCGACCGGGAGCAGGCCGCCGAGGCCGTCCACCGCGGGGAAGCCGTCCACCGCCCGGGGCGGCAGCGCCGAGTCCGGCCGCCGCACGGCCACCAGATGCGCGATGCCGCCCGCCCGGGCCGAGCGCAGCACCGCCAGGCTGTCGTCGACCAGCAGCGTGCGCGCGGGATCGTAGGGCTCACGCCCCCGCAGCCAGCCCCAGAAGGCCGGGTCCTCCTTGGGGCGGCCGAAGTCGTGCGCGCACACGAGGGCGTCGAAGTGTCCCGCGATGCCCGTGCGACGCATCTTGAGGGCGAGGCTCTTGCCGTGGGCGTTGGTCACGAGCAGCAGCCGGCGGCCCGAGCGCCGCACCGCGTCGAGGAACTCCAGCGCCCGGTCGTGCAGGCGGATGAGGTGCTCGACCTCGGTCTTGAGGCCGGCGATGTCGAGCCCCAGGGTGCGGGTCCAGTAGTCCACGCAGTACCAGTCCATGGTGCCCTCCACCGCGCGGAAGCGGGGATAGAGCTCGCCCTTGGCCTCGTCGAGCGTGATGCCCCGCGCCTCGGCGTAGCGCCGCGGCACGTGCTCGCGCCAGAAGTGGTTGTCGAAGCGCAGGTCGAGGACCGTGCCGTCCATGTCGAGGAGCACGGTCTCCACCGCCGCCCAGTCCACGGGCGGGCGGTCCCCGCCCGCCGACGGACGGTCCCGTGCCGGCACACGCTCATGCTGGAAATCGCCTCCCATGGCGGCCACACTCTATCGCAGGCGGGGCCCCTTGCCAGCCCCGGGAGCGCGTATCCGGCCATGCGCCCCTCTCTGCTCGCCCTCCTCGGCCTCGCGGCCACGATCGCGGCGCACGCCGCGGAGCCCACGCGCGAGGAACTCGAGCGCTGGCTCGAGGACGACGCCGAGCTGCGGGCGCTCGCCGTCAACGAGGGCGAGCTCGTCTTCCTGCCGGACCCGCCCAAGAAACCCTTCCACCACCAGGTGAACACCCTCGTGCTGAGCCCCGCCAGCCTCGAGTCCGGCTGGGTCGAGATGCACCAGTGCCACCGCAACCTCGACCGGGTGCCGGCGGCGCAGGTGGTCTACGGACGCGCGAACACCCGGCGGCTGCGCATCGACCATTTCACCGGCATCGGCCGCGCGTGGGTCGAGGGCCCCACCGTGCAGCTCGAGGACGTCGGCCGCGGCGCCGTGCTGTGCGTGCGCGCCGAGAGCCGCGCCCTGCGCCGCAACGGCGACGGCACCTGGACGCTGCGCAACGGCCCCTTCATGCGCCGCTTCCTCGACGGCTACTACCCCATGCGCGTGGAGCTGGACCTGCGCATGCCCAAGGGGCTGCTGCGGCTCGTGTCCGTGAGCCCGCCGCCGCAGCCCGGCTTCCGGGTGGACGCGGGACCGGACCGCATCCGCTACGAGGCGGTGTTCGAGGGGCGCCTGGTCACCGAGCTGCGCCTCGCCGCCCGCCTGCCCTGAGCTCGCGCGCGCCGCCACGGGCGCGTACAATGCGCGCACCGTCCAGCCCGCCTAAGCCCCCTTGACCGAATCACCCAAAGACCTCGACCCCTGCGCCCTGCTCGAGCCCGTCGCCGCCCTCGCGCGCGAGGCCGGCCGGCGCATCATGGCGATCTACGAGGGCGGCTTCAGCGTCGCGGAGAAGGCCGACCGCACCCCGCTCACCGAGGCCGACATGGCAGCCCACCGCACCATCGTCGAGGGCCTGCGCGCGCTCACCCCCGCGATCCCCGTGCTGTCCGAGGAATCGGCCGAGATCCCCTACGAGGAGCGCGCCCGCTGGGACACCTACTGGCTGGTCGACCCGCTGGACGGCACCCGCGAGTTCATCAAGCGCAACGGCGAGTTCACGGTCAACATCGCCCTCGTCCGCGCCCACGAGCCCGTGCTGGGCGTGGTCCACGCCCCCGCGCTGGACCTCACCTACCGGGCCTGCCGGGGCGGAGGCGCCTGGAAGCAGCCCGGGGACACCCCCCCCGAGCGCATCCGCGCGCGCCCCTTCCGGCCCGGCCGCATCGTGGTCGCCGGCAGCCGGTCGCATGCCGGCGAGCGCCTGCGCGCCTACTGCGAGGCGCTCGGCCCGCACGAGCTCGTGAGCATGGGCTCGGCGCTCAAGTCCTGCCTCGTGGCCGAGGGGCGCGCCGACGTCTATCCGCGCTTCGGCCCCACCTCCGAGTGGGACACCGCCGCCGCCCAGTGCGTCGTCGAGGAGGCGGGCGGCCGGGTCACCGACGCCGCCGGCCGACCCCTGCGCTACAACACCAAGGCCTCGCTGCTGAACCCCGACTTCCTCGTCTTCGGCGACCCTGCCGGCCCCTGGCTCACGCACGTGCGCGACCCCGTCCTCGCCCGCTGAGCGCCGCCCGCCGCGCAGGATTCAGCGGCGGGGGAGCCCCTTCGAAGGAACTGCCCCAGAGACACCCTTCCGCTGCGGCCGCCGCGGGCCCCGAGCGGCTTCCCTTCCCATTCCTCCATGCGGGCATGGCAGACGGGATTCGCAGGCGGCGGCCAGGGAAGGCCTCCGGCGAGCGGCAGGAGCGGTGCTCGTCCGCCCATCCTGGCGTCATGGAACGTGCTCCCACCCCACATTGCGCAGAGCAGCCGGTATGCTACACTTATATGACGTTTACGTTAGATATAGGAAACACCGGCCATGATGACAGCGAGCAGCTCCGCCATCGCTCAGGCCGACGTGCTCGTCCATGTGAACGACGCCCTCGACGCGGCCGCCATCGAGCGAATCTCGGCCGCGCTCCAGCGCATCGACGGCGTCGGCGCGGTCGGGCTCGCTCCCGCAGGCGAGCATCTGGTGCGGGTGAGCTATGACCCCAGCCGGACCCGCTCGGCCCGGCTGCTCGAGGCCGTGACCGCCCTCGGCCACCGCGCCCAGCTCGTCGGCCTCTGAGGCCCATGGGGAAAGGCCGGGAATCCGGTCCTGCCGGCTCGCTCAAGATCGGAGAGGCCGCACGGCGCCTCGGCGTCACCCCTCGGACGCTGCGCTTCTACGAGGAGCTCGGACTCGTGCACCCGCACCGCACGGCGCGGGGCACCCGGCTCTACCGGGAGGCCGATCTGAGACGCCTCGAGGTGGTCCAGACGCTGGCGCGGCTCGGCGTGCCGCTCGCCGAGGCGCAGGCGCTCGCCCGGGCGCGCCCGGGCAGCGCGAGCGGCGACGAGGCGAGCCACAGGGTGGCCGCGATCCTGGACCGGCTTCACGACCGGGTGGAGGCGAAGCTGCGCGCCTGCCGAGACGCGCTGGTCCAGATCGAGGCGGCCCGTCAGGTGGTGGAGGCCTGCTTCGGATGCGGCCGACCGCCGACACGGCAGGGCTGCGGCGGCTGCCCCGTGGCCGAACGCCGGCACACGTCGCGGCTCTTCGACCTCATATGGGAGCCTGAGCCGGAAGGCTGAGGAGCCCGTCAAGGCCGCGCGCGCGGCCGCCGGCAGTCGAGAGGATCCGGAGGACCATGGAGCCCAAACATTTCTACTCTACAGAAAACTCTGATCAATCCGCTGCGCGGATCGATCAGCGCGATGGTGCTCCGCGGTCATTCTGATTTTCGTTGAGCCGTCATGCACTTCCCTGTGCATGGGTCCTCCCGCGGCCGTCCCTGGCCGCGGGGAAGGTCTGAAAAACCGCGATTTTTCAGACCTTCCGGACATCTTGGCAAGTCGCTCCGACACGCCCACCGGTTCAATGCCTCCGTGTAGCCACACCATGCGGTGGCCAGCCCTGGAGCGGCGCTCTCCGTCCAGCCCGACCCAGGCCGGTGCACGAGGAAGCATGAAAGAAGGCGGCGTACCCTGCCGAGAGCCGCAAGATCAAGAACCCGCGGGCGGCCGCTTCAGCGGCCGCGGGCGGCGAGGAAGGCGGCGAGCGCGCGGGCGGTGTGGCTGCCGCGGCGCCGGCGGGCGACACGCTCGGGCGGTCCCTCGGCGACGATGCGCCCGCCGCCGTCGCCGCCCTCCGGCCCCAGGTCGACGATCCAGTCGGCCTCGGCGACGACGTCGAGGTTGTGCTCGATGACGACAACGGTATGGCCCGCCTCCACCAGCCGGTGGAGCACCCGGACGAGCTTCTCCACGTCGGCCATGTGGAGGCCCACGGTGGGCTCGTCGAGGACGTAGAGGGTGGGCTTCGCCCGCCGGCGGGCGCCCGGGCCTTCGGGCTGCGGCCGCACCCGGGCGAGCTCCGTCACCAGCTTGATGCGCTGGGCCTCGCCGCCGGACAGCGTCGGGCTCGGCTGGCCGAGGGTGAGGTAGCCGAGACCGACGTCGCGGAGCAGCTCCAGGGGGTGGCGGATGCGCGGGTGGGCGGCGAAGAACCCGGCGGCCTCGTCAACGCTCATGGCGAGCACCTCGGCGATGCTCCGGCCGTTCCAGCGCGCCTCCAGGGTCTCGGGCGCGTAGCGGCTGCCGCCGCAGGCCTCGCAGGTGACCTTCACATCCGGCAGGAAGCTCATCGCCACCGTGCGCACGCCCTGGCCCTCGCAGGCCTCGCAGCGCCCGCCCGCGACGTTGAAGGAGAAGCGCCCGGGCTTCCAGCCGCGGAGCCTCGCCTCGGTGGTGGCGGCGTAGAGACGGCGGATCTCGTCGAAGAGGCCCACGTAGGTGGCGGGGCAGGAGCGCGGGGTCTTGCCGATCGGGGTCTGGTCCACCTCGAGCACGCGCCCGAGCCGCTCGTGGCCGCCGAGCGCCGCGCAGCCGACGGGCGCGCGCGCGCGGCGGCCGCGGGCGAGGAGGCGGGCAAGGCTCGCGGCGAGCACCTCGCGCACGAGGGTGCTCTTGCCCGAGCCGGAGACGCCCGTGACACACACGAGCCGCCCGAGGGGGAAGCGCACGGTGATGCCCTTGAGGTTGTGCAGACACGCGCCCTCCACCACGAGCCATTCGTCCTCGGGCGGCGGCGGGCGGCGCGCGAGCCCCGGCAATGGGTGGCGGGGCGGGTCGGCGAGCATCCGGCCGGTGACGGACTCGGGCGCGCGCCGGATGTCGGCCACCGTGCCCTGGGCGACGACGAAGCCACCGCGCGCACCCGCGCCCGGGCCGAGGTCGATCACGTGCTCGGCGCGCAAGATGGTCTCCTCGTCGTGCTCGACCACGAGCACGGTGTTGCCGCGGTCGCGCAGGGCCTCGAGCGTCTCCAGCAGCAGGGCGTTGTCGCGGGGATGGAGCCCGATGGTGGGCTCGTCGAGGACGTAGCACACGCCGCGCAGGTTGGATCCCAGCTGGGCGGCCAGCCGGATGCGCTGGGCCTCGCCGCCGGAGAGCGTGGGCGCGCCGCGGTCCAGCGGGAGATAGCCGAGGCCGACGCGCTCGAGGAAGGCGAGCCGCGCGCGGACCTCGGCCACCACGTCGCGGGCGACGTCGGCCTCGCGGCCCCCGAGGCGCAGGCGCGCGAACCAGCGGGCGAGCTCGCGCACGGGCAGGGCCGAGAGCTCGGCGATGCCGCGGCCGTGGAAGCGCACGGCGAGCGCCTCGGGCCGCAGCCGCCGGCCCCCGCAGGCGGGGCACGGGCGCGCCTCGCCCTCGAACCACTCGTTCCACCAGATCTCCTCGCCGGTCTGCTCGGCGTCGAAGCCCGCGAGCAGCTCGCCTGTGCCGTAGCAGCGCGGGCACCACCCGTGGCGCGAGCTGTAGGAGAAGAGCCGCGGGTCGGGCTCGGGGAAGCCGCGCCCGCAGCGCGGGCAGGCGCGCCGGGCCGACAGCACCGTGGCGGGGCCGGTCGCGTCCGCAGCGGCGGCGTGCACCACACCGCGCCCGAGCTTGAGGGCCGCGGCGAGCGCCTCGCGCAGCCTGCCCTCGGCGCGGGGGCCCACACGCAGCTCGGCCACGGGGAGCTCGATGGTGTGCTCACGGTAACGGTCGAGCCGCGGCCAGGGATCGGTGGGCACGCGCGCGCCGTCGACCCGCAGCCAGGCGTGCCCGCGCGCGGCCGCCCAGCGGGCGAGCTCGTTGTAGACGCCCTTGCGCGCCACCACCAACGGCGCGAGCAGCAGGAGCTCCCGCCCGCGCCACTCCCGCAGGAGGCGCGCGGCGATCGCCTCCGGCGAGCGCTTCTCCACCGGCACGCCGCAGTCGGGGCAGTGCTGCACGCCGAGGCGCACGTAGAGCAGGCGCAGGTAGTGGTGGATCTCGGTGAGGGTGCCGACGGTGCTCTTGCGCCCGCCGCGGCTGGTGCGCTGCTCGATGGCCACGGTGGGCGGGATGCCGTGGACGGCATCCACGTCGGCACGCGCGGCCGGCTGCACGAACTGGCGCGCATAGGCGTTGAGCGACTCGAGATACCGGCGCTGGCCCTCGGCGAAGACGATGTCGAAGGCGAGCGTGCTCTTGCCCGAGCCGGAGACGCCGGTCACCACCACGAGCCGGTCGCGGGGGATGTCCACCGAGACGCCCTTGAGGTTGTGCTCGCGCGCGTGCAGCACGCGGATGGCGCCGGCACCGTCCTCCCGACGCGCGTGGGGCGGGCCTAGGAGAGGGGCCTGCGGCGGCGCGGCCGCCCCGCCGCCCGGTTCAGAGAGTCCTGGACCCGGCGATCCGCAGCGGTTCCCTTCTCCCTCTGCCACCCCCGGGAAGGGCGGGGAAGCGGGATGCGCGGGCGTCGCCGGCCAGGGACGGCCGGCGCCGAGCGCCAGGGACGGTCCTCGCGTCCCGCGCAGACCGCCTCCCCGTCCCCGCCG
Organism: Gammaproteobacteria bacterium; assembly: GCA_026989495.1. Lineage (GTDB taxonomy): Bacteria > Pseudomonadota > Gammaproteobacteria > S144-34 > S144-34 > S144-34. The sequence continues at coordinate 7,713 of JALSJE010000081.1, forward strand.
TCCTCGGGGCCGTGTCCGCGCCGCCGCCTCCAGGTGCTCCCTGAGCGCGCGGCCGGTGTGGCTCGCCGCGCACGCCATGAGGTCCTCCACCGTGCCCGCGGCCACGAGCCGCCCGCCCGCGTCGCCCCCGTCGGGCCCCAGGTCCACGATCCAGTCGGCGGCGGCGATCACGTCCAGGTTGTGCTCGACCACGATCACCGAATGGCCCGCGTCGATCAGGCGCTGGAAGGCCTGGAGCAGCACCTCCACGTCGGCGGGATGCAGCCCCGTGGTGGGCTCGTCGAACAGGAAGAGGAGGCCGCCCCCGTCGCCGCCATGTCCGGCCTTGGCGAGGTGGCCGGCGAGCTTGAGGCGCTGGGCCTCGCCGCCGGAGAGCGTGGGCACGGGCTGGCCGAGCCGGAGATACCCCAGCCCCACCGCGCGCAGGGGCTCCAGGCGGCGCAGCACTTCCGGGTCGTCGGCGAAGAAGGCGCAGGCGGCGTCCACCGTCATCTCGAGCACGTCGGCGACGTTGGCCGGGGCGAGCCCGCTGCCCGCCGGCGGGGCCAGCGCGATCTCGAGCACCTCGGGGCGGTAGCGGCGCCCGTCGCAGTCGGGGCAGCGCAGGTATACGTCCGAGAGGAACTGCATCTCCACGTGCTCGAAGCCGGAGCCCGCGCAGGTGGGGCAGCGGCCGCTGCCGGCGTTGAAGCTGAAGGTGCCGGCGGTGTAGCCGCGCGCGCGGGCCTCGGGCTCGGCGGCGAAGCGGCGGCGGATCGCATCCCATGCCCCCACGTAGCTCGCGGGGCAGGAGCGCGCCGTGCGCCCGATGGGCGACTGGTCCACCAGCACGCTGCCCGCCACGTGGCGGTGGCCGCGGATGGCCCGGTGCCGGCCCGGCGCCTCGCCCCCCTGCCCCTTGAGCCGGGCGAGCGCCCGGTGGAGCACGGTCTCCACGAGCGTGCTCTTGCCAGAGCCGGACACACCCGTCACGCAGACCAGCCGCCCGAGCGGGAAGGCCACGTCGATGCCCTTGAGGTTGTGGGCGCGCGCGCCGCGCACCTCGAGCCAGCGCGTGCCCGCATCCGGCGCGCGGCGCGAGCGCACGCTCCAGGCGCGCCGCTCGCCCCTGAGGTAGCGGCCCGTGAGGGATTCCGGGTGCGCCGCGATCGCCCCGGGCGGGCCGCAGCAGACGATGCGCCCGCCCTGCTCCCCGGGCCCGGGCCCCAGGTCCACGATGCGGTCGGCCGCGCGCATCACCTGCGGGTCGTGCTCGACCACCACCAGCGTGTTGCCCGCCTCGCGCAGGCGCCGCAGCACGGCCAGCAGCCGCCCCGTGTCGCGCGGGTGCAGGCCCACCGTAGGCTCGTCCAGCACGAAGAGCGTGTTCACCAGCGATGCGCCGAGGGCCGTGGTGAGATTGATGCGCTGCACCTCCCCCCCGGAGAGCGTGCGCGACTGGCGGTCGAGCGTGAGATAGCCGAGGCCCACCTCGTCCAGGTAGGCGAGCCGGGTGCGGATCTCACCCAGCAGGAGCTCGGCCGCCTGGTCCAGCGGCGCAGGCAGCCTCAGCCGCTCGAAGAAGGCACGCGCCTTCGCGATGGGAAGCCGCGCGAGCTCGTGCAGGGCGAGCCCCGGCAGCTCCCGGTAACGCGCGAGCGGCAGCCGGAAGCCCCGCGGGCGGATGCGGGCCGCGGGCTCGAGCACGGCGTCGGCGTCCGCGCGCGTGCCGAGGCGCCAGGCGAGCGCCTCGTCCTTGAGGCGCGCGCCCCGGCAGTCCGGGCAGGTCTCGTAGCTGCGGTAGCGCGAGAGCAGCACCCGGATGTGCATCTTGTAGCTCTTGCCCTCGAGCCACCGGAAGAAGCGGCGCACCCCGTACCAGACGCCCTCGCCGAAGTCCCCCTCGCCCTCCAGCACCCACCGGCGCTGGGCGGCGGTGAGGCGGCGCCAGGGCACGTCCACCGGGATGCCCCGCGCGCGCGCGAAACGCAGGAGGTCGTCCTGGCACTCGGCGTAGCTGCGGCCCTGGAAGGGCCGGATGGCGCCCTCGGCGAGGCTGAGCGAGGGGTCGGGCACCACCAGGTCCCAGTCGACGCCGATCACGCGCCCGAAGCCGCGGCAGGTGGGGCAGGCACCCACCGCGGAGTTGAAGGAGAACAGCCCCGGTGTGGGCTCGCGGTAGTGCCGGTCGCAGTCGGGGCAGTGGAGGTCGGAGGAGAAGGCGAGCGGCGGCCCCTCGGGCCGGCGGTCCGCGCCCAGGGGCTGGATGCGCACGTGCCCGTGGCCATGGGCGAGTGCGGCTTCCACCGCCTCCCCGAGCCGCGCGCGCGCGCCCGGCTCCACCCGCAGCCGGTCCTGCACCACCTCGAGCCGGCCGCCTCGCCGGCGCAGCACCCGTGTCCAGCCGGCACGGGCGAGGAAGCCCTCCACTTCCGCGCGCGAGAGCGAGGCGGGCACCTCCACGGGGAAGGTCACCGCCACGCGCCGGCCCTCGAGGCGCGCCAGCGTCTCGGCCACGATCCCCTGGGGCGTGTCGCGGCGCACCTCGCGCCCGCAGCCCGCACAGTAGAGGCGCGCCGTGCGGGCGTAGAGGAGCTTGAGGTGGTCGGCGAGCTCGGTCATGGTGCCCACCGTCGAGCGCGAGGTGCGCACCGGGTTGGTCTGGTCGATGGCGATGGCGGGCGGGATGCCCTCGATGCGGTCGGCCTGCGGCCGGTCCATCCGCTCCAGGAACTGGCGCGCGTAGGGGGAGAAGGTCTCCACGTAACGGCGCTGACCCTCGGCGTAGAGGGTATCGAAGGCGAGCGAGCTCTTGCCCGAGCCCGAGACCCCGGTGACGACGATGAGCTCGCCGAGCGGCAGGTCCAGGTCGAGACCCTTGAGGTTGTGCTGGCGCGCGCCGCGCACGCGGATGGCGCCGTCCGCTGCCTGCCGGGCGGCGGCATCCTCGCGGTGGGATGGGGAGTGGCCGGTGCGTTTCATGGGCGGCAAGGCTCGGGCAGGCTAGCTTAGCGCAAGCACCCCGCCCGGCGATTCCGGTAGGAAGCTCTGAAAAATCCGGTTTTTTTCAGAGCTTCCCCGCGGCCAGGGACGGCCGCGGGACGGTCCATGCACAGGGAAGTGCATGACGATACGAAAAAATCGAAAATGGGTCGCGAAGCACCATAGCGCTGATCAATCCGCGCAGCGGATTGATCAGAGTTTCCGGTACAATAGCCTCACCTTCCACCCTGACCCCGGGGACGACCATGACCGCCAGCGACGAGGAAAAGTCCCTGTTCGACCGGGCCGCGGACGAGGCGGTGGCCCTGGGCAACCGCCTGCTCGAGGAGAACCCGGACGCCGACGCCTGGGAGATCGCCTCCGGGCTGCTCGCGGGCGTGGTGCACTTCTGGCTCTACACCCGCCAGCCCTGCGGCGATCCCGGCTGCGAGAGCTGCGCGGAGGTCTCCACGGCGGAGCAGCGGCTGAAGCAGCTCCTCGACGAGACGCGCCAGTCCGCCGAGGAGAGCGACTACTACCACACGCCCTACGACGCCAACGTGGGCACGGCCTGAGCCCGCCTCAGGGCCGCGGCACGCCCACCTGGGCCAGGATGCGCATGGGGCCGGCGGCGCGCACGCGCGCGATGTCGGCATGCGTGCGCACCAGGAGCGAGCCGGCGTAGCCGAGGGCGTTGACGGAGATCCCATCCCAGCGCTCGCGCGAGCGCGGCACCGCCATCATCCAGCGCCGGGTCACGAGCAGGTTGTAGGGGCGCGTCTGCCAGTCCCGGCCCTCCCGGCGCACGGCCTGCACGCCGACGCGCGCGAGCAGGCGCCGGTAGAGGCGCCACAGCCGCTCCGCCCCGCCTTCCTCGGCCCAGTCCGCCGGGCCCAGGGGCGCCAGCGCGCAGGCGAAGGGCAGCTCCCCGGCCCTGCCTGCGTCGAACGCCGCGGCGCCACCGCCCTGCGCCCGCAGCGCCGCCTCCATCGGCACCGGCGGGCCCGCCGGCCCCAGCGGCAGCGGCACGAGCTGCAGGTGCTTGTGCGGCTGGCTGGCGCCGGCCGCCTCGCCGCCGTTGTAGAAGCCGAGCGCCTCGGCGCCGGTGTCCGCCGTCAGGCATCGGCGCAGGGCCTCCAGGTCCGCGCGCGTGAGCAGCGTCTCCTGGTGCTCGAAGCGACGGGTGACGATCAGCAGGTGGTCCGGGATGACCGCGAACTTGTTGAGCACGGCCACGTGGCACGGGCCCACCTCGCCCACCGTGAGCGCCGCCTCCGGCGGGTCGAAGGGATCGGCCGCCGCGGTCCCGCCGAAGCCGCGCGGCTTGCCGCCGGCCAGCACGCGCACCACGAAGGGAACGCCCCCCTCCTCGACCACCTCCGCCTCGGTGGCCAACGGGTGCAGCGCGCCGGCCGTGCGCGCCGCCTCGGCCCGCGCCCGCACGCGCTCCCACAGGGCGGCCGTCCATCCGTCCCCGGCAGGCTGCGTGGTCCGGCCCCCTTGCGCGACCATGGCGCATAGCCTACGCCACTCGATTGCTCCCCGGAGAGGCGACGGCGGCGCGCACGGCGCTTCCGCGGCAGGGCCGCCTGGACCGACGCCGACGGCGGCACCCTGCGTCCGCAGCGCGGCTTTCCGGCCGCGTGCGCCGCAGGGCCGGCTGGGAGCCGGCCCCACGGGGCAGAGAGGGGCTGGAGCCTCCTCGGGCCGGCCCGCGCAGGTTCTCCCTTTTCCCTGCGGCGGGTTCCCTCCGGCGGCACCGGGCAGGGGGCCATCGGGCCGGCCGGGCCGCCCGCGCCGTCCGTCCGGCCGATGGCGGCGCTCGCGCCGCCGGCCCCTTCGGGCGGCACGGAGCCTGCACGACATCCCGGGTGAGAGCCGCCGCAGAGGAGGCATCGCCATGGCCCTGCCCCGCAACGCGCTCCGCTATCCCGAGCCCGAGACGGTGGGGATCCCCATCCCGCCGCATCTCATCCCGCAACGCTTCCGCGCCGGCTTCCGCCATGCCCTCGAGGGCGGCCAGCTCGACCGGATCGAGCACTTCCGCCGCTCCTTCCGTCTCGGCTACCGCGAGGGCAAGCTCTACCTGCGCGAGCTCCGCCGCCGCCAGGGCGTGCGCAGCTTCCCACGCCAGGGGCGCGTGCGCTTCCGCTGCATGCCCTGAGCCGGACGCCCCGAACCCCGCCGGGAAGCGCACCGCCGCGCCCGGCCCCCCGCCCCGTGGGCGCGGCTTCCAGCCGCGCCGACCATGGGGCCGGCCGGCTGCCGCCCCGTTCTCGACCTCCCCGCGCGCCTGATTCAAAGGGGCACCGCTTCCCGTACACTGTCCACCGTGCCCACGCGGACCGGGCCCATGCGCGAGATCATCCGCCTGAGCACGAACGCACGGGAGCAGCTCGTGGACATCACCGACGCGGTGCGGGCCGTCGCCGCCCGCTCGGGCGTGCGCGACGGGCTGGTGCACGTCTACGCCCAGGGTGCCACCGCGGCGATCATGATCCAGGAGAACTGGGACCAGAGCGTGCAGACCGACGTGGTCGAGCTGCTGCGCAGGCTCATCCCGCGCGGCGTGTGGCTGCACGACGCCCAGGACGGCAACGGCGACGCCCACCTCAAGGCCGGCATCGTCGGCCCCTCGGAGACCATTCCCCTGGTGGACGGCGAGCTGGGGCTGTCCACCTGGCAGAACGTCTTCTTCTGCGAGTTCGACGGGCCGCGGCGCGAGCGCCGCGTCGTCTGCACGGTGATCCCGGATCCCGCCCCGTGAGCACCGCCTGGTGGACCGTCGCCCCCACGGGCGATGCGCGCTTTCCCTGGCGCATCCGCATCGAGCGCGACGGGCGCACGGTGCTCTCGGTGCGCGCGCAGGAGCGCTGGCCGGGCCCCGGCGGGCGCGTCTTCTGCCTGCGCGAGCGCGAGGCCGAGGCGGCCGAGCCGCTGGAGCCCGCCGAGCGCGTGCCGGTGCTCGCGCTCGAGCGCCGCGGGCGCAAGCTCTCGGTGGTGCTCGACCGGCCGCGGCGGCGGCGCTGCGACTTCCTGGTCGTCGAGAAGCGCTACCGCCACCGCGAGGGCACCTACGAGCAGATCTTCTTCCGCACCCAGTCCGTGCTCGGCGCCCACGGCGCGCGCAGCCGGCTGCAGCTGCGGCCCGGGCTCCCCGCGGGCTGCGAGCTGCTGGTGGACGCGGCAGAGCGCTACCCCTGGCGGCTCGCGCCCGGGCAGCGGCGCGCGGCGCTCCCCGCCGGCGACTACGCCCTCGCCCGCGAGGGGCGCCTCATCGCCGTGGTCGAGCGCAAGAGCTTCGGGAACCAACCTGGTGGCCGAGGCGGCCCGGCCCCAGATCCTGCACCAGCAGATGACCGACCTCGCCGCCTTCCCGCACGCGGCGCTCGTCGTCGAGGCCCGCTACGCCGACTTCCTGGTGCCCGACAAGGTGCGCCCGGCCTCGCCGGCGCGGCTCGCGCGCTTCCTCGCCGAGCTCGCCGCCCTCCACCCGCGCGTGCCGCTGGTCTACGCGGGAAGCCGCCGCCTGGCCGCGGCCTGGACCGCCGCCTTCCTCTAGGCGGCGGCCGCGGCGGCGGACGACGCCGCCCCCGCGCTGGTGGCCGAGGCCGCGGCGGGCTACCTGCCGCTCAGCACCGGCGGCATCGACTGGGCGGTGCGCCAGGCGGTGCTGCACGAGCTCCCGCCCGCCTTCCGCATGCGCGAGCTGCAGGCCCGCTTCCCCGACGTCCCGGCCGGGCGCCTGCGGCGGGTGCTGCAATCGCTGCGCGCCGCGGGGGCGCTGCGCACCGAAGGCCGCGGCCCGGGCACGCGCTGGATCCGCACCGAGCCCGGGACGGCGGGCTGAAGCCGGCCCACCGCCCCGGCACCGGGGCCCACCCCTTCCCGGCACAGGTCAGCGCACACCCTGCGGTGGCGGCACGGGCCGCGGCGGCGGCCGCTGCGGGACCGCCTGGGGCGCCAGCCGCGGGGGGCGTGGCGGGCGTGTCTCGGGCGTGCCTGGCCGGGTCGAGAGCCCGCCGGCCCCCCGGCAGGCGCGCTGGAACGTCTCGGTCCTCCAGAGGACGAGACGCCGCCCCCCCGGCCTCGAAGCGTCCTCCCAGATCACGTTGAGCTGCACCTCCCCGTCCACGTAGCGCATGGGTGGCGGAAAGCCCTCCTTCCACGGCAACGTCAGGGTGAAGCTCGAGGTCCCTTTCGCGGGCCGCTGCCACCTCAGGCGCCGGCTCTCCACGGGGCGGTTGCCGAGCCTGCCCTTGATATAGACCTCGCCCTTGAGCCGGTCCCGCCTGGTCCGCACGGTGGCCCGGAAGCGCACCGTGCCGGGGCAGGCCATGGCCGCGCGCTCGCCTTCCACCGCGAAGGAGACGATCTCGAGCGCCTCTGGCAGCGGGACGACCCGCTCGCCCACGAGCGGGGCTAACCAGCCGACCGTGACGCGGTAGCTGGCGCCGGCGTCCTCGACGGAGACCACCTTCCACTCGCCCTGCACGCCCAGGAGCTGCCGCACGAGCGGCTCGACCTGGCCCTTGATCCAGGCGGCCACCCGGCGCCTGAGCGCGGCGTCGTTCAGGGCGCGGATCACGGCGGCCTCCACGGCCTGGCGGATCTCCGGATAGGCATTCTGCTCCATGCGCCGGCAGAGCCATTTCCAGTTGGCGCAGAGCTTGCCCGACAGCCGCAGCTTGGCCTCGAAGCGGACGTCGCCGGGACCGAGGGGCCGGTAGCCGATGCCGCCCTCGTGGGCGACCGGCTGCAGCCGGATACGCACGCGCGCATCGT
>JALSJE010000082.1 GCA_026989495.1 Gammaproteobacteria bacterium
CCCGAATACTTCTCCGCAGACACCTTCGTCAACGCCGCCGTCAGCGTCGTCTTCCCATGATCCACATGACCAATCGTGCCCACATTCACATGCGGCTTCTTGCGCTCGAACTTCTCCTTGGACATGGGTGCTACCTCTTCTCTTTGTCTGCGAAGCTTGCTGCTGCCCGTAACCTTCAGGATGCCTTCTTGATCACGGCCTCGGCGACATTGGCCGGCGCCTCGGCGTAGTGCGAGAACTCCATGGTGTAGCTCGCGCGCCCCTGGCTCAGCGAGCGCAGGTCGGTGGCGTAGCCGAACATCTCGGCCAGCGGCACCTCGGCGCGGATCACCTTGCCCATGGGGGCATCCTCCATGCCCTGCACGACGCCACGCCGGCGGTTGAGGTCGCCCATGACGTCGCCCATGTACTCCTCGGGCGTGACCACCTCGACCTTCATGATGGGCTCGAGGAGCACGGGGTTGGCCTTCTTGGCCCCTTCCTTGAAGGCCATGGAGGCGGCGATCTTGAAGGCCATCTCGGAGGAGTCCACCTCATGGTAGGAGCCGTCGTAGAGGGTGACCTTGACGTCCACCACGGGGTAGCCCGCGACCACGCCGTTCTGCATGGCCTCCTGCACGCCCTTGTCCACCGCCGGGATGTACTCCTTCGGCACCACGCCGCCGACGATGGCGTTGACGAACTCGTAGCCGGCGCCGGGCTCGTTGGGCTCGATGCGCAGCCACACATGGCCGTACTGGCCGCGCCCGCCGGTCTGGCGCACGAACTTGCCTTCCTGCTCGACGCTCCTGCGGATGGTCTCGCGGTAGGCCACCTGGGGCTTGCCCACGTTCGCCTCGACCTTGAACTCGCGCCGCAGGCGGTCGACGATGATCTCCAGGTGCAGCTCGCCCATGCCGGAGATGATGGTCTGGCCCGATTCCTCGTCGGTGTGCACCCGGAAGGAGGGATCCTCCTGGGCGAGCTTGGCGAGCGCCACGCCGAGCTTTTCCTGGTCGGCCTTGGTCTTGGGCTCGACCGCCTGGGAGATCACCGGCTCCGGGAACTCCATGCGCTCGAGGATGATGACCTTGTTCGGGTCGCAGAGGGTGTCGCCGGTGGTGACGTCCTTGAGACCCACGCAGGCGGCGATGTCGCCGGCACGCACCTCCTTGATCTCGTCGCGGTGGTTGGCGTGCATCTGGAGCAGGCGCCCGATGCGCTCCTTGCGCTTCTTGGTCGAGTTGTAGACCGTGTCACCCGAGGTGAGCACGCCGGAGTAGACACGGATGTAGGTGAGCGTGCCGACGAAGGGGTCGGTGGCAATCTTGAAGGCGAGCGCGGCGAAGGGCTCGTCGTCGGAGGCCTTGCGCTCGGCCTCGGTGCCCTCGGCGTCGTCCAGGTGGCCCTTGACGGGCGGGATGTCCACCGGCGAGGGCAGGTAATCGATGACGGCATCGAGCAGGGCCTGCACGCCCTTGTTCTTGAAGGCAGAGCCGCACAGCACCGGCACGATCTCGCTCGAGAGGGTGCGCATGCGCAGCCCCTGGCGGATCTCCTCCTCGTTGAGCTCCCCGCCCTCGAGATACTTCTCCATCAGCTCCTCGGAGGCCTCGGCCGCAGCCTCGACCAGCTTCTCGCGCCACTCGGCGCAGGCGTCGGCCATGTCCGCGGGGATCTCGTCGACGGTGTATCTGGTGCCGCGGCTCGCCTCGTCCCAGCGGATGGCCTTCATGCGCACGAGGTCCACCACGCCCTCGAAGTGCTCCTCGGCGCCGATAGGGAGCTGGATGGGCACGGGGTTGGCGCCGAGGCGGGTCTTGATCTGGTCCACCACGCGCAGGAAGTTGGCGCCGGTACGGTCCATCTTGTTGACGAAGGCGATGCGCGGCACTTCGTACTTGTTGGCCTGGCGCCAGACGGTCTCGGACTGGGGCTCGACGCCGCCCACCGCGCAGAAGACCGCCACCGCCCCGTCGAGCACTCGCATGGAGCGCTCCACCTCGATGGTGAAGTCCACGTGCCCGGGGGTGTCGATGATGTTGATGCGGTGCTGCGGGAACTGCTGGTACATGCCCGACCAGAAGCAGGTCGTTGCCGCGGAGGTGATGGTGATGCCCCGCTCCTGCTCCTGCTCCATCCAGTCCATGGTCGCAGCGCCGTCGTGCACCTCGCCGATCTTGTGCGAGACGCCGGTGTAGAACAGGATGCGCTCCGTGGTCGTGGTCTTGCCGGCGTCGATGTGCGCGGCAATCCCGATGTTGCGGTAGCGCTCGATGGGGGTCGTGCGTGCCACGTCTGCTTCCTCAGGTTCCTGCTGTCGGCTTCCCGCGCCCGCTCACCAGCGGTAGTGGGCGAAGGCCTTGTTGGCCTCGGCCATGCGATGGGTGTCCTCGCGCTTCTTCACGGCCGCACCGCGGTTCTCGGCCGCGTCCATGATCTCGCCCGCGAGCCGCTGCGGCATGGACTTCTCGCCGCGCCTGCGGGCGGCCTCGATGATCCAGCGCATGGCGAGCGAGTTGCGCCGCACCGGGCGCACCTCCACCGGCACCTGATAGGTGGCGCCGCCCACGCGCCGCGACTTGACCTCCACCACGGGGCGCACGTTGTCGAGGGCCTGCTCCAGCACTTCCACCGGGTCCTTGCTGGTGCGCTCGGCGATCCGGTCCAGGGCCCCGTAGACGATCTTCTCGGCGAGCGACTTCTTGCCGCGCATCATGACCATGTTGATGAACTTGGCGATCGTCTCGTTGCCGTACTTGGGGTCCGGCAGGATCGGCCGCTGGGTGACGACTCGTCTTCTCGGCATGGCCTCTCGATCCCGTCTGTGGCTTCAGCCCGTGGCCCCGTCCGTCAGGACTTGGGCCGCTTGGCGCCGTACTTGGAGCGGCCCTGGCGGCGCGCCTCCACGCCCGAGGCGTCCAGCGCCCCGCGGATGATGTGGTAGCGCACGCCCGGCAGGTCCTTGACGCGCCCCCCGCGGATCAGCACCACGGAGTGCTCCTGGAGGTTGTGCCCCTCGCCGCCGATATAGGCGGTGACCTCGTAGCCGTTGGTCAGGCGCACGCGCGCCACCTTGCGCAGGGCGGAGTTCGGCTTCTTCGGCGTCGTGGTGTAGACGCGCGTGCACACCCCCCGCTTCTGCGGGCAGGCCTCCAGGGCCGGGACCTTGCTCTTCTCCTTCTTGCGGGTGCGGGGCTTGCGCACCAGCTGGTTGATGGTCGCCATCGGTCCAGTCCGCTCCTGTCGTCGGCTATGTCGGCTCGGCAAAACCCCCGCGCCGCCGTGGCAGCCCAGGTTTTTGCTTCGTTCTCAACCGGTTGTGAGCGTTCCACCCCGGGCGCTGCCGGCACCCGGCGGGGCGCGCCCCTCAGGGCCCGCCCGACGCTCGGGGGAGGCGGGCGTCTCGTCCGGAAAACAAACGACAGGCCGGACGGTCCGGCCTGTCGCAGACGCGAGATTCTAGGGAGGTCCCCGTAACGTGTCAAGAAATCTGCGGGAACTCCAGGCCCGGGTCGGGCCGCGGCCGGGACCAGGCCCCGGCCGCGGCGGGGCTCAGGCCGCCCCGCCCTCCCCGCCGGCTGGCTCGCCGCCCGCCTCGGGCCCACCGGGCTCGGCGGGGGCGGGCTCGCCCGCCGGCGCCTCGGCCGGGGCGGCCTCTGCGGCCGGCGCCTTCGGGGTCTCGAAGGCGGCCTCGGCCTCCTCGATCGCCCGGCGGCGGCGGCGGCGCCGCTCCTGGTGGTAGGCGAAGCCCGTGCCCGCCGGGATCAGCCGCCCGACGATGACGTTCTCCTTCAGGCCGCGCAGCTCGTCGCGCATCCCGCGCACGGCCGCCTCCGTGAGCACGCGGGTGGTCTCCTGGAAGGAGGCCGCCGAGATGAAGGATTCGGTCGCCAGCGAGGCCTTGGTGATGCCGAGCAGCACCGGCTGGAACTTGCACGGCTCCTTGTTGGAGCGGCGCATGCGGTCGTTCTCCTCCAGGGCCCGGGCCCGGTCCACCTGCTCACCCTTGAGAAACCTGGTGTCGCCCGGATCGGTGATCTCCACCTTGCGCAGCATCTGGCGGATGATCACCTCGATGTGCTTGTCGTTGATCTTGACGCCCTGCAGGCGGTAGACGTCCTGGATCTCCTTGACAAGGTACTGCGCGAGCGCCGTCACCCCGAGCAGGCGCAGGATGTCGTGCGGGTTGGGCTCGCCGTCCACGATGGTCTCGCCTTTCTCCACCTGCTCGCCGTCGAAGACGGTCACGTGGCGCCACTTGGGGATGAGCTCCTCGTGGGTCTCCCCGTCGGGGCCCGTGATGGTGATGCGCTGCTTGCCCTTGGTCTCCTTGCCGAAGGATATGGTGCCGGAGATCTCGGCCAGCACCGCCGGGTCCTTGGGCTTGCGCGCCTCGAAGAGATCCGCCACGCGCGGCAGGCCGCCCGTGATGTCGCGGGTCTTGGTGGACTCCTGCGGGATGCGGGCGACGATGTCGCCCACGCCCACCATCTGCCCGTCCTCCACCGCCACGATGGCCCCGGCCGGCAGGTAGTAGTGGGCCGGGATCTCGGTGCCGGGGATGGTGAGCTCCTCGCCGTCCTCGCCCACGATGCGCACCAGCGGGCGGGTGTCCTTGTAGGCGCTGCCGCGCTGCTTGGGATCGGTGACCACCAGGGTGCTGAGGCCCGTGACCTCGTCGGCCTGACGCTGCACGGTCACGCCCTCGATGAAGTCCACGAACCGCACCTTGCCCGACACCTCGGTGACGATGGGGTGCGTGTGGGGATCCCAGTTGGCCACGATCTGGCCGGGCTCGACCGGGTCGCCGTCGTCCACCGTGAGCACGGCGCCGTAGGGGATCTTGTAGCGCTCGCGCTCCTGGCCGAGATCGTTGAGCACGCTGATCTCACCCGAGCGCGAGACGGCCACCAGGTTGCCCGTGGCCTCGTGCCGCACGGTCTTGACGTTGTGCAGCTTGATGCGGCCCTTGGACTTGACCTCCACGTTGCTGACCGCGGCCGAGCGGCTCGCCGCGCCGCCGATGTGGAAGGTGCGCATGGTGAGCTGCGTGCCCGGCTCGCCGATGGACTGGGCGGCGATGACGCCCACGGCCTCGCCGATGTTGACCTTGTGACCACGTGCGAGATCACGCCCGTAGCACATGGCGCAGACGCCGTAGCGCGTCTCGCAGGTGATGGGCGAGCGCACCTTGACCTGCTCGATGGAGAGCTCCTCGAGCCTCTCCACCCACCTCTCGTCGAGCAGGGTGCCGCGCGGCACCACCACCTTGTCGGTGCCGGGAATGGTGACGTCCTCGGCGGTGACGCGCCCGAGCACGCGTTCGCCGAGGGCCTCGACCACGTCGCCGCCCTCGACGATGGGCGTCATGAGCAGGCCCGAGCGGGTGCCGCAGTCCTCCTCCGTGACCACCAGGTCCTGGGCCACGTCCACCAGGCGGCGGGTGAGATAGCCCGAGTTGGCGGTCTTGAGCGCGGTGTCGGCCAGGCCCTTGCGCGCGCCGTGGGTCGAGATGAAGTACTGCAGCACGTCGAGCCCCTCACGGAAGTTGGCCGTGATGGGCGTCTCGATGATGGAGCCGTCCGGCTTGGCCATGAGGCCGCGCATGCCGGCGAGCTGGCGGATCTGGGCCGCCGAGCCGCGCGCGCCGGAGTCGGCCATCATGAAGATGGAGTTGAAGGAGGGCTGCTTGACCCTGGTTCCGTCCGGCAGCTCCACCTCCTCGGTGCCGAGCTGCTCCATCATCACGCGCGCCACCTGGTCGTTGGTATGCGACCAGATGTCGATCACCTTGTTGTAGCGCTCACCATTGGTGACCAGGCCCGAGGCGTACTGGTCCTCGATGGCCTTCACCTCCTTCTCGGCCGCCGCCAGGATCTCGGCCTTCTCCCTGGGGATGACCAGGTCCTCGACGCCGATGGACACGCCTGCACGGGTGGCATAGTGGAAGCCCGTGTACATGAGCTGGTCGGCGAAGATGACCGTCTCCTTGAGGCCTACCTGCCGGTAGCAGGCGTCGATGAGCCTGGAGATGGCCTTCTTGTTCATGACCTGGTTGACCAGATCGAAGGAGAGGCCGTCCGGCAGGAGCTCGGCCAGCAGGGCACGGCCCACCGTGGTCTCGACCAGGCGGCGGGTCTCGATCACGGTGCCGTCCTTGTCGGACTTCTTCTCCGTGATGCGCACCTTGATCTTGGCGTGCAGGTCCACCTGCCGCGCCTCGTAGGCCCGATGCACCTCGGCGATGTCGGCGAAGACCATGCCCTCGCCGCGGGCGCCGACCCGCTCGCGCGTCATGTAGTACAGGCCCAGCACCACGTCCTGCGACGGGACGATGATGGGCGCGCCGTGCGCGGGCGAGAGGATGTTGTTGGTGGACATCATCAGCGCCCGCGCCTCGAGCTGGGCCTCGAGCGAGAGCGGCACGTGCACGGCCATCTGGTCGCCGTCGAAGTCGGCGTTGAAGGCGGTGCAGACCAGCGGGTGGAGCTGGATCGCCTTGCCCTCGATCAGCACCGGCTCGAAGGCCTGGATGCCGAGGCGGTGCAGGGTGGGGGCGCGGTTGAGGAGCACGGGATGCTCGCGGATCACCTCCTCGAGGATGTCCCACACCTCCGGCTCCTCGCGCTCGACCAGCTTCTTGGCCGCCTTGATGGTGGTGGCGAGCCCGCGCCGCTGGAGCTTGGAGAAGATGAAGGGCTTGAACAGCTCCAGGGCCATCTTCTTGGGCAGGCCGCACTGGTGCAGCTTGAGCGTGGGGCCGACCACGATCACCGAGCGGCCCGAGTAGTCCACGCGCTTGCCGAGCAGGTTCTGGCGGAAGCGGCCCTGCTTGCCCTTGATCATGTCGGCCAGCGACTTGAGCGGGCGCTTGTTGGTGCCGGTGATGGCGCGGCCGCGGCGGCCGTTGTCGAGCAGCGCGTCCACCGCCTCCTGCAGCATGCGCTTCTCGTTGCGCACGATGATGTCGGGCGCGTTCAGCTCCAGCAGCCGCTTGAGGCGGTTGTTGCGGTTGATGACGCGCCGGTAGAGGTCGTTGAGGTCGGAGGTGGCGAAGCGCCCGCCGTCGAGAGGCACCAGCGGCCTGAGATCCGGCGGCAGCACGGGCAGCACCGTGAGCACCATCCACTCGGGCCGGTTGCCGGACTCGATGAAGGACTCGATCAGCTTGAGCCGCTTGGACAGGCGCTTGAGCTTGGCCTCGGAGCCGGTGTTGGCGATCTCGTCGCGCAGGCGCACGGCCTCGGACTGCAGGTCCACCGTGCGCAGCAGCTCGTAGATGGCCTCGGCGCCCATGCGGGCGTCGAACTCGTCGCCATTCTCCTCGATGGCCTCGAGGTACTGCTCGTCCGTCAGCAGCTGGCCGCGCTCGAGGCGGGTCATGCCGGGATCGATGACCACGAAGGCCTCGAAGTAGAGGACCCGCTCGATGTCACGCAGCGTCATGTCGAGCAGCAGGCCGATGCGCGAGGGCAGCGAGCGCAGGAACCAGATATGGGCAACGGGGCTCGCGAGCTCGATGTGGCCCATGCGCTCGCGGCGCACCTTGGCGAGCGTGACCTCCACGCCGCACTTCTCGCACACCACGCCGCGGTGCTTGAGGCGCTTGTACTTGCCGCACAGGCACTCGTAGTCCCTGACGGGCCCGAAGATCTTGGCGCAGAAGAGGCCGTCGCGCTCCGGCTTGAAGGTCCGGTAGTTGATGGTCTCCGGCTTCTTGACCTCGCCGTAGGACCAGGAGCGGATCATCTCCGGCGAGGCCAGACCGATGCGGATGGCATCGAAGTCCTCGATCGGCGCCTGTGCCTTGAGCAGATTCAGCAGATCTCTCATCGTCGCACCCATTCCGCCTTCAGGCGGCTCCAGCCGCGGCCGTGGGCCGCGGGCTCACCAGACCCCTCAGTCTTCCTGCTCCAGCTCGATGTTGATGGCCAACGCCCGGATCTCCTTCACCAGCACGTTGAAGGACTCGGGCATGCCCGGCTCCATGCGGTGGTCGCCGTCCACGATGTTCTTGTACATCTTGGTGCGGCCCTGCACGTCGTCGGACTTGACCGTGAGCATCTCCTGGAGCGTGTAGGCGGCGCCGTAGGCCTCGAGCGCCCACACCTCCATCTCGCCGAAGCGCTGGCCGCCGAACTGCGCCTTGCCGCCCAGCGGCTGCTGGGTGACGAGGCTGTAGGGACCCGTGGAGCGGGCGTGCATCTTGTCGTCGACCAGATGGTTGAGCTTCAGCATGTACATGTAGCCCACGGTCACCGGGCGGTCGAAGGGCTCGCCCGTACGTCCGTCATAGAGCGTGGTCTGCCCGCTTTCCGGCAGGCCCGCCAGGCGCAGCATAGCCTTGATCTCCTCCTCGCGGGCGCCGTCGAAGACCGGCGTCGAGATCGGCACGCCATCGCGAAGGTTCCCGGCGAGCTCCAGGATCTCATCGTCGCTCAGCGACTTGAGGTCCACCTTGCGCCTGACCTCGCCGGTCCTGTTGTAGATCTCGTCGAGGAAGCGGCGTATCTCGGCCACCTTGGCCTGGCGGTCCACCATCTCGCCGATCTTGCGCCCAAGCGCCTTGGCAGCCCAGCCCAGGTGCGTCTCCAGCACCTGGCCCACGTTCATGCGCGAGGGCACGCCCAGGGGGTTGAGCACGATGTCCACCGGCGTGCCGTCCTCGAGGTAGGGCATGTCCTCCACCGGCACCACCGTGGAGATGACGCCCTTGTTGCCGTGGCGGCCCGCCATCTTGTCACCGGGCTGGATGCGGCGCTTCACGGCGAGGTAGACCTTGACCATCTTGAGCACGCCGGGGGCGAGGTCGTCGCCGGCCGTGATCTTGGCCTTCTTCTCCTCGAACCGCCGCTCGAAGGCCTCGCGCTGGCTCTTGAGCTGCTCGGCCACCTGCTCGAGCTGGGCGTTGGCCTCCTCGTTGCGCAGCCGGATCTCGAACCAGCGCTCGCGCGGCAGCTCCTCCAGGTAGGACTTGGTGACCTTGGCACCCTTCTTGAGGCCGTTGGGGCCGCCCTCGGCCACCTTGCCCACCAGCATGCGCTCCACGCGCTGGAAGAGGTCGTCCTCGAGGATACGCAGCTGGTCGTCGAGGTCCTTGCGCACGCGCGCGATCTCGGCCTCCTCGATCTCGAGGGCGCGCTTGTCCTTCTCGATACCCTCGCGCGTGAAGACCTGCACGTCGATCACGGTGCCGTCCATGCCCGGGGGCACGCGCAGCGAGGTGTCCTTCACGTCCGAGGCCTTCTCGCCGAAGATGGCGCGCAGCAGCTTCTCCTCGGGGGTGAGCTGGGTCTCGCCCTTGGGCGTGACCTTGCCCACGAGGATGTCGCCCGCCTTGACCTCGGCACCGATGTAGACGATGCCGGACTCGTCGAGCTTGGCCAGCGCGGCCTCGCCCACGTTCGGGATGTCGCCCGTGATCTCCTCGGGCCCGAGCTTGGTGTCGCGGGCGACGCAGGTCAGCTCCTCGATATGGATGGTGGTGAAGCGGTCCTCCTCCACCACCCGCTCGGAGATGAGGATGGAGTCCTCGAAGTTGTACCCGTTCCAGGGCATGAAGGCGACGAGCAGGTTCTGGCCGAGGGCGAGCTCGCCCATGTCGGTGGAAGGACCGTCGGCCAGCACGTCGCCCCTGGCGATGACGTCACCCGGCTTCACCAGCGGCTTCTGGTTGATGCAGGTGTTCTGGTTGGAGCGGGTGTACTTGGTGAGGTTGTAGATGTCCACCCCGGGCTCGCCGGGCACGGTCTCGTCGTCGTTGACCCGCACCACGATGCGGGCCGCGTCCACCGAGTCCACCACGCCGCCGCGGCGGGCCACCACCGTGACGCCGGAGTCGATGGCCACGGTGCGCTCCATGCCGGTGCCCACGAGCGGCTTCTCCGTGCGCAGGGTGGGCACGGCCTGGCGCTGCATGTTCGAGCCCATGAGGGCGCGGTTGGCGTCGTCGTGCTCGAGGAAGGGGATGAGCGAGGCCGCCACCGACACGATCTGCTTGGGGCTCACGTCCATCAGGTCCACGCGGTCGGGCGTGGCCATGGTGAACTCGCCCTGGTGCCGGCAGGAGACGAGCTCGTCGACGAGCCTGCCCTTCTCGTCGAGCGTGGCGTTCGCCTGGGCGATGACGTACTGACCCTCCTCGATGGCCGAGAGGTAGCGAACCTCGTCGGTGACGCGCCCGTCCTTGACCACGCGATAGGGCGTCTCCAGGAAGCCGTACTCGTTCGTGCGCGCGTAGACCGCGAGCGAGTTGATGAGGCCGATGTTCGGGCCTTCCGGCGTCTCGATGGGGCAGACCCGCCCGTAGTGGGTCGGGTGCACGTCGCGCACCTCGAAACCGGCGCGCTCGCGCGTGAGGCCGCCGGGGCCGAGCGCCGAGACGCGGCGCTTGTGGGTGACCTCCGACAGCGGGTTGTTCTGGTCCATGAACTGCGAGAGCTGGCTGGAGCCGAAGAACTCCTTGACCGCCGCCGCCACCGGCTTGGCGTTGATGAGCTCCTGCGGCGTGAGCCCCTCCGACTCGGCCAGCGAGAGCCGCTCCTTGACCGCGCGCTCCACGCGCACCAGGCCCACGCGGAAGACGTTCTCGGCCATCTCGCCGACGCTGCGCACGCGCCGGTTGCCGAGGTGGTCGATGTCGTCCACCGTGCCGCGGCCGTTGCGGATCTCGGTCAGCACGCGCAGCACGTCCACGATGTCGGACATGCCGTCACCGTACTGGGCGTAGAGGGCCCTGGACTCCTCGTCCTTGCGCGAGGCGAAGTACTTGCCGTCGTAGAGCACGCCGGGCCCGGTGGGCTCGCTGCGCCCCACGCGCAGATTGAACTTCATGCGCCCCACCGACGAGAGGTCGTAGCGCTCGGAGGTGAAGAACAGATTGTGGAAGAGGTTCTGGGCCGCCTCCTTGGTGGGGGGCTCGCCCGGGCGCATCATGCCGTAGATCTCCACCATCGCCTCGAGCTGGGTGCGGGTGGGATCGATGCGCAGCGTGTTCGGGATGTAAGGGCCACGGTCGAGGTCGTTGACCCACAGGGTGCGGATCTCCTTGATCCCGGCCTCGACGAGCTTCTGCACGAGCTCCGGGTTGAGCTCGTCGTTGGCCTGGGCGAGGAGCTCGCCCGTGCCGGGATCGACCACGTCATGGGCCAGGATCTTGCCCGTGAGGTACTCGACCGGCACCTCCAGCTTCCTGATTCCGGCCTTCTGCAGCTCGCGCACGTGGCGGGCGGTGATGCGCCGGCCCTCCTCCACCAGGGTCTTGCCCTTGACCTTGAGCTCGAAGGAGGCGGTCTCGCCGCGCAGGCGCTCCGGGATCAGGTCGAGGGTGATCCTGTCCTTGCCCAGGTGGAAGGTGTTGGTCTCATGGAAGAGCGCGAGCATCTCCTCGGTGGTGTAGCCCAGCGCCCGCAGCAGGATGGTGGCCGGGATCTTGCGCCGGCGGTCGATGCGCGCGAACACGCAATCCTTGGGGTCGAACTCGAAGTCGAGCCAGGACCCACGGTAGGGGATGACGCGCGCGTTGAACAGGAGCTTGCCCGAGGAGTGGGTCTTGCCCTTGTCGTGGTCGAAGAAGACCCCGGGCGAGCGGTGCAGCTGCGAGACGATCACCCGCTCGGTGCCGTTGATGATGAAGGTGCCCGTCTCGGTCATGAGCGGGATCTCGCCCAGGAAGACCTCCTGCTCCTTGACCTCCTTGGCGCGCCGCGTGCCGGCCTTCTCGTCGCGGTCGTAGATCACCAGGCGCAGCTTCACCCGCAGCGGCGCGGCGTAGGTGAGACCGCGCATCTGGCACTCCTTGACGTCGAAGGCGGGCTCGCCCAGGCGGTAGCTGACGTACTCGAGCGCCGCATTGCCCGAATAGCTCACGATCGGGAACACGGACTTGAAGGCCGCGTGCAGCCCCTGGTCCTTGCGCTCCTCCGGGGGCACGTCGGCCTGGAGGAAGGCCCGGTAGGAATCGAGCTGTATGGCCAGCAGGTACGGGACCTCCAGGATCTCGGGCCGCTTGCCGAAGTCCTTGCGGATGCGCTTCTTCTCGGTGAATGAGTACGCCATGAGGTGTGTCCTCGCGCGGTCTCGGTCAGTGGTATGCCAGCCTCAGGCAGCAGCGGCGGGCCTGCGGCCGCGCCAGCGCCGAGAGGCCGGGGACGCAGCGCCTCCCCAGCCTGCCGGATGCTCCGCCTTCCTGACGGTCGGTCGTGTCAAGCGTCCTGTCGACGAGCCTCTTTGCTCCGCCCCGGAGGGCGGCCCCGCCGGGCGGCCCCCACTGGGCCGCCCGGCCGCCTCCGGCATCCTGCCTTACTTGATCTCGACGGAGGCGCCGGCCTCCTCGAGCTGCTTCTTGATCTCCTCGGCCTCCTCCTTGGAGACGCCCTCCTTCACGGTGGAGGGGGCGCCCTCGACCATGTCCTTGGCCTCCTTGAGGCCCAGCCCCGTGATGGCGCGCACCACCTTGATGACCGCCACCTTGTTGGAGCCGAAGCCCGTGAGCACCACGTCGAACTCGCTCTTCTCCTCGGCCTGGGCCGCCTCGCCGCCGGCCGCGGCCGCCGCCGGCACCGCCGCCACCGCGGCCGCCGCGGAGACGCCGAACTTCTCCTCCATGGCGGAGATGAGATCGACGATCTCCATGACGGTCATGTTCGAGATGGCCTCCAGGATCTCCTCTTTGCTCACAGCCATGACGACCTGCTCCTCTGAATCTCCCGGTTGAAACCCGGACCGCCCGTCCCGCGCGGGTCAGGCGGCCTGCTGCTTCTGGTCGCGAATCGCCGCGAGGGTGCGAACCAGCTTGCCCGGCACCTCGTTGAGGGTGCGCGCGAGCTTGTCGAGCGGCGCCCGCATCACCGCCATCAGCATGCCGATGGCCTGGTCGCGGGTCGGCAGGCTCGCCAGCCGCTCGATCTCGGAAGCCGGCAGGAGCTGGCCCCCGATGGCGACGAGCCTGACGACGAGGTGCTCGTGCTCCTTGGCGAAGTCCTTGAGCACCCGTGCCGCCGCGCCCGGGTCCTCGAGGGAGAAGGCGAGCAGCAGCGGACCGACGAGCTGGTCGCGCATGCACTCGTACTCCGTGCCCTCGAGGGCGCGCCGCGCCAGGGTGTTCTTCACCACCTTGAGGTACACCCCGCCGTTGCGCGCCGCCACGCGCAACTGGTTCATCTCCTCGACGGTCAACCCGCGGTACTCGGCAGCGATCGCCGAATGCGCGCTGGCCGCCACGGCGTTGACCTCGGCGACGATCGCCTTCTTCTGCTCCAGACTGAGCGCCACAGTCGCACCTCCTGCTGGGCGCAGGATACGACGCCCCGCGCCTGACAGGCCCACGGGCGCCGGGACGGGGCCCGGTCGCCCACCGGTTGCGGTGACCGTCGCCAGGAGGCCATTGCCAACCTGGTTCCGGGATCACCGTCTGCGCAGGCCGGCTCTACCCGTTTGAGCCCGCGCCGCCTCCCGCGGCGCCGGCACCTGCGGTCTCCGACGGCCGCCGGCCCATGGCCGGCTGCCCGTCTCCGAGGCCCCCGCGCCCTCCGGCCGCCTCCCACGGCCGACGCCGGGACCCGGGACCCTTCAGCTCTTCAGAAAGAAAGCGACGCCTGGTCGATGGGGATGCCCGGCCCCATCGTGGTCGAGAGCGTCACCTTCTTCATGTACTGTCCCTTGGCCGCCGAGGGCTTGGCCTTCTGCAGGTCCGCGAGCAGGGCCTGCAGGTTCTCCTTCAGGGCCTGGGGCTCGAAGTCCACCTTGCCGATGGTGGCGTGCACGATGCCCGCCTTGTCGGTGCGGTAGCGCACCTGGCCGGCCTTGGCGTTGCGCACGGCCTCGGCCACGTTCGGGGTCACGGTGCCTACCTTGGGGTTGGGCATCAGGCCCCGGGGGCCGAGGATGGGGCCGAGCTGGCCGACGATGCGCATGGCCGCAGGCGTGGCGATGACCACGTCGAAGTCGAGCTCGCCGCCCTTGATGCGCTCGGCGAGATCCTCGAAGCCCACCACGTCGGCGCCCGCCTCCCTGGCGGCCTCGGCGTCCGCCCCCTGGGCGAAGACCGCCACGCGCACCTGCTTGCCGGTGCCATGGGGGAGCACGGTGGCGCCGCGCACCACCTGGTCGGACTTGCGCGGGTCCACGCCCAGGTTCACGGCCACATCCACGGACTCGCGGAACCTGACCGACGAGCACTCCTTGAGGAGCTGGATCGCCTCGTCGATCGGATAGTGGCGTCCGGGCTGGATCTTCTCCCGGATCGCGCGCATGCGCTTCGACAGCCTCGCCATCTCAGAGCCCCTCCACCTCAAGCCCCATGCTGCGGGCGCTGCCCGCGATGGTGCGCACCGCCGCCTCCATGTCCGCCGCGGTGAGGTCCGGCATCTTGGTGCGCGCGATCTCCTCGAGCTGCGCGCGCGTGACCTTGCCGACCTTGTCGGTGTTGGGGCGGCTCGAGCCCTTCTCGATGCCGGCCGCCTTCTTGAGCAGCACCGAGGCGGGCGGGGTCTTGGTGATGAAGGTGAAGCTGCGGTCGCTGTAGACCGTGATCACCACGGGGATCGGCAGGCCCTGCTCCAGATTCTGCGTCTGGGCGTTGAAGGCCTTGCAGAACTCCATGATGTTCACGCCGTGCTGACCGAGCGCCGGACCCACGGGCGGGCTCGGGTTGGCCTGCCCCGCCGGCACCTGCAGCTTGATGTAGGCCTGTACCTTGCGTGCCATCTCGTCTCGCTCCTGCGGGTGCGAACGCCTTTCGGCTCCCCGCGCCAGTCCTCTCGGAAACTCTGATCAATCCGCTGCGCGGATCGATCAGCGCGATGGTGCTTCGCGGTCCATTTCGACTTTTCGCTTGTCGTCATGCACTTCCCTGTGCATGGGTCGTCCCGCGGCCGCCCCTGGCCGCGGGGAAGGTCTGAAAATCGCGATTTTTCAGACCTTCCTCTCGAAATACGCCGGTCGCCGGCCGCTAGGCCTTCTCGACCTGGCTGAACTCCAGATCCACCGGGGTGGAACGCCCGAAGATCGTGACCTCCACCCGCAGCCGGTTCTTGTCGTAGTCCACCTCCTCGACGACGCCGCTGAAGTCGTTGAAGGGACCG
>JALSJE010000083.1 GCA_026989495.1 Gammaproteobacteria bacterium
CACCGTGGCCATCGGCAGGGCCGGCGCGCGCAATGCCGGCTGGCTCGCGGCCCAGATCCTGGCGCTTGCCGACGCGGACCTGGCCCGGCGCGTGGCCGAGGCCCGGCGCGCCGATTCGGAGTCCGTGCTCGCCAAGGACCGCGCCCTCCAGGAGCGCCTGGCCGGCACCGGGAGCTGAATCCATGGCGGCCGCGGCGACGGGCACGGTGCGCCTGCACGGCCGCCCGGTGACGGTGCGGCTGAGCCAGGCCGCCGCGCGCCTGATCGCGGCGAGCCACGAGCCCCTGCTCGCCGAGATGGAGCTCTACTTCAGCTGCCTGGTGCGCAAGCGCGTGCGCTTCCGTGCGGCCACGGCGGCGGAGCAGGCCGCGCTGCCCGCCGGGCCCGGCGGCCTGCGCGTGGCCCTGCGCACGGTGGCGGGGCGCGCCTGCGCCGTGGCCGAGGCGGGGGACGCGCCGCCGCTGGAGACGCTGCCCGTCGTGCGGCCCGAGGCCTTCGTGCCGCGCTGGCTGCGCGTGGACGCCCGGGACGGGCGGCTCGCCGGCGCCTTCGGCTTCGCCCCGGAGGCCGCCCCATGAGCGCGCCGGCCCCGACGCCCGGGCGCTTCCGGCTGGCGCTCGCCGTGCGGGTGCTCGATGCGGGCGGGATCGTGGGCCACCCCACCGAGGGCGTCTACGGCCTCGCCTGCGATCCGCTGGACGCGAATGCCGCAGCCCGCCTCATCGGGCTCAAGGGCCGCCCGCCCGAAGCCGGCTTCATCCTGATCGCCGACGACGAGGCCCGGCTCGCCCCCTGGCTGGGGAAGCTCCCGGCCGCGGCGCGGCGGCGCATGCGGCGCACCTGGCCGGGGCCGGTGACCTGGGTGGCGCCCGCGGGCGAGGCCGTGCCGGACTGGATCACGGGGGGGCGCGGCACCGTCGCCGTGCGCGTGACGGCGCATCCCGTGGCCGCCGCCCTGTGCGCGGCCTTCGCAGGCGCGCTCGTCTCCACCAGCGCCAACCGCCATGGCCGCCCGCCCGCCCGCGAGGCCCTGGCCGCGCGCCGTGCCCTGGGCGGGGCGGTGGACCTCTATCTCCCGGGACGCGCCGGTCCCCTCGGCGGGCCCACCGAGATCCGCGACGCGCTCACGGGCGCGGTGCTGCGCCCGGCCCCCGGCCGGCGGGCGGGCTGAAGGATGGCCGAGGCGCCCGAGGTGCTGCGTCTCGCCGGCGGCCCGCCCGACGCGGAGGCCGTCCGGGCGTATCTCCTTGGGCTGCAGGACGCCATCACGGCCGCCCTGGAGGCCGAGGACGGCGCCGGGCGATTCCGCGAGGATGCCTGGACGCGCGGCGAGGACGACCCCGCAGGCCTCGCCGGCGAGGGCCGCACGCGCGTGCTGGAGGAGGGCGGCGTCTTCGAGCGCGCGGGCGTGAACTTCTCCGACGTGCGCGGCGCGCGGCTTCCGCCGGCGGCGAGCGCCCGCCGGCCCGAGCTCGCCGGGCGCGCCTTCCGCGCCATGGGGGTCTCGCTCGTCATCCATCCGCGCAACCCCTATGTGCCCACCGCGCACGCCAACGTGCGTTTCTTCCTTGCCGAGGCCCAGGGCGAGGCCCCCGTGTGGTGGTTCGGAGGCGGCTTCGACCTCACCCCCTTCTACGGCTTCGAGGAGGATTGCGTGCACTGGCATACGGTGGCGCGCGCGGCCTGCGCCCCCTTCGGCGAGGACGTCTACCCCCGCTTCAAGCGCTGGTGCGACGAGTATTTCCACCTCCGCCATCGTGGCGAGCCGCGCGGCATCGGCGGGCTCTTCTTCGACGATCTCGACGAGTGGGGCTTCGAGCGCTGCTTCGCCTTCGCCCGCAGCGTGGGCGACCACTTCCTCAAGGCCTATCTCCCCATCGTCGCGCGCCGCAAGCGCATGAGCTACGGCGAGCGCGAGCGGGAGTTCCAGCTCTACCGGCGCGGGCGCTACGTGGAGTTCAACCTGGTCTACGACCGCGGCACGCTTTTCGGCCTGCAGAGCGGGGGGCGCGCCGAGTCCATCCTCATGTCCATGCCGCCGCGGGTGGCGTGGCGCTACGACTGGCGTCCGGAGCCGGGCTCGCCGGAGGCACGGCTGTACGAGTTCTTTCTCAGGCCCCGGGACTGGGCCTGAACCTGCTCCCTGGGAAGCGGCGCGCGCGGCCGCTCCCGCGACTGGGCGCTGCGCGCCCCCGTGTCGCGGCCGCTACGCCCCG
>JALSJE010000084.1 GCA_026989495.1 Gammaproteobacteria bacterium
CCAGGCTCTCTCGAGACGATGCGCAAGCCGGACGGCTTCGAGACGCTGCGCCTCGAACAGCACGTACGGGCCGCATTTGAGCAGCCAATCGCCCTCATCCCAGTCGATGGGGCGCGATCCCGCCATGGCGAGCGCCTGGACCAGCGGGTCGATGCGGCTCACGACGCACCCTCCTCCCGTCGGGCGTCCTCGAGCGCCGGCTGGACAGGGTGCATCTCCTTCCCGTGGGCGGCCTTGCCTGCTCGACGCAGCGCGAGCATCATTCGTGCGAACCGATCGCACGCCGCCGTCGGGACATGGCCTTGGTTCCCCGCAAGAGCTGTGGCGCATCCGTCAGCAAGGCTGCGCGGGTCTGTCCACGCTGCGGCGTCTCCTGGCCGAACCCGCGGGCCATGCTGAGACGCCTGGCGATGAAGGCCGGGCTCGCAGCCCTCTTCCTCTTGGCTGCCATCCTGTATGGCTGGTGGAGCCTGCAGGGCCTGATGTCCGAGCTCGTCGCGCACTAGCTGCGCGAGCGCGCCGAAATCCCGCTGCGCCTTCCGAAGCTGCCACCACCCGGCCCCGTCGGCGGCCGGCGGGTGCAGCCGGAACCGCAGCTCCCCTTCCGGCGCGAACAGGCCGGTGATCGCCCACCAGGCATGCAGCCTGGGCTCGCCGGTGCGCCAGGCGAGATCCAGCCGGCGCGCGAGGCGGGCAGCAAGCGCGACCGGCGCCTCGAACAGCACGTACGGCCCCGACAGCCGCCACCAGTGGCCCTGGCACGAGGCGACGGGACGGAGCCCCGCTTCGGTGAGCGCCGAGACCAGCGGCCTGACCAGCGGGTCGATGCGGCTCACGACGCACCCTCCTCCCGTCGGGCGTCCTCGAGCGCCGGCGGCGCGGGGATGGCGCCACGCTCGACCAGCTCGCGGGCGAGCGCCCGCATCGTCTGCTCCGGCGACGAGGCGCCGTTGCGCCGCTTCAGCCGGTGCACCGGCACCCGCGACGTCGCGGCCTCGCGCCAGGCGACGCTCGACGGCACGACCGTGTCGAGGACGGTGATGTCGCCGCCTCCGCCCTCGGCCCACGCAGCCTTGCGCAGGCCTTCGGCGACCTGCCGCGCGTCGGCGGTGCGGTCCATGCGCCAGACGATCGCAAAGAGGTGGGGGGTCGGAATGCCGTAGGCGGCCATCGGCTTCAGCCGCTGGACCATCTCCACGGTCCCGCGGGCGAATTCGCGGGCGGAGAGCACCTCCGGCGGGATCGGGCTGAGGAGGACGTCCGCGGCCAGCGCCCCCGCATCCAGCAGCGGTCCGATGGCGCCCTGCGTGTCGATCAGGATGTGGTCGTAACGCTCGGCGAGCGCCTCCAGGGCCTTGCGGAGCCGCAGGCGGCCGTCGGGCGTGTGCAGGATGAAGGTCGGGAGGGTGCCGGTGGGGTCGTCGGAGACGACGAGGTCGAGGTTCGGGATCGCCGTCGTGCTGACACAGCGTTCGGCTGCCTCCTCCGGCGGCTGGGTCATCAGGGCGTAGAGCCCCGCCGGCGATCGCCGCTCGACCGGGAAATAGGAGCTGAGCGTCGGCTGGACGTCGGCGTCGACCAGAAGGACGCGGGCGCCGAGGTCCGCGAGCAGCCCCCCGAGGTTGGCGGCGAGGGTCGTCTTGCCGACCCCACCCTTTGTAGAACAGATAGTTACGGTCGCCATGGGCCGCACCTCCCTCGCGTTCCGCGCTGGAGGTGGGCTCCGAGACGTCTCGCCTGCCTAGAGGAGGGGGAGGAGCTGATCCGGACCTGGCAGGCTGGTGGCCAGGGACGGAATCGAACCGCCGACACGGGGATTTTCAGTCCCCTGCTCTACCAACTGAGCTACCTGGCCCGCGATGCGCGCGGCGCGGAGCCGCGCCGAAGGGAGGGGTATTGAACGGCCCGGCCGCGGAGTCTGTCAAGCGCCTGTGCCGCCTGCGCGCCTCCCGCGGGCCGCCCGCACGGGCGGACGCCCTCAGCCGCCGCGGCCGGTGCCGGGCGGGACATAGCCCTCGGGCGGCGCCGATCCCTCGCCGAAGAGGAACTTCTCCATCTCCTGCTCGAGGAACCTGCGGGCCTTGGGGTCGGTGAGCACCAGGCGGTACTCGTTGATGAGCATGGTCTGCTGGCGCAGCCAGTGTTGCCAGGCCTCCTTGGAGATCTGCTCGTAGATGCGCCTGCCGAGCTCGCCCGGGTAGGGCGGGAAGTCGAGACCTTCGGCCTCGCGGCCGAGCTTCACGCAGTGAACCATGCGGGCCATCTCACTCTCCCCAGAGGTGCCGCTCGATGAGGCGCGCGACGGGAGCGGGCATGCCGGGACGCCGGCGCGCGCGCACCTTGTACCACAGCCGCCCGTCCCCTTCCATCACACAGGTCGTGGGGTCGGCACCTGCCAGCTCGCCCCGCAGGGGCCGGATGAGGAGGCGGAAGTGGGTGAAGGTATGGCGCAGGGGGGCCAGCTCGCGCAAGCCACGGAGCTCGAGCCCGAGGGCACGGCGCGCCCACGCGATGGGGGCCTCGCCCTCGGGCACCTCGGGCAGGCACCACAGCCCGCCCCACACGCCGGCGGGCGGGCGGCGCGCGAGCAGCACGCGGCCCTCGGGATCGGTGACCAGCAGCATGCGGGCCTCGCGCTCGGGCAGCGCCCGCCGTGGGCGCGGCGCGGGCCAGCGTTCGGGCGCGCCGCTGCGGCGGGCGGCGCAGCCTTCGCGCACAGGGCACGCATCGCAGCGGGGGGCGGTGCGGGCGCAGACGGTGGCCCCCAGGTCCATGATGCCCTGGGTGTAGGCCCGCACCGCGCGCCGGGGCGTGCTGGCCTCGGCCAGCGCCCACAGCCTGCGCGCCACATTCGCTTCGCCCGGCCAGCCGTCCACGGCATGGAAGCGCGCGAGCACGCGTTTGGCGTTGCCGTCGAGGATGGGGAAGGGCAGGCCGTGGGCCAGCGCCAGGATGGCACCGGCAGTGGAGCGCCCGATGCCGGGCAGGGCCACGAGGGCCTCCAGGCTGGCGGGCAGCTCGCCACCGTGGCGCTCGGCCACGATGCGGGCGGCGCGGTGGAGGCTGCGGGCGCGGGCATAGTAGCCGAGACCGGCCCAGAGGGCGAGGACCTCGTCCACGGAAGCAGCCGCCAGCGCGGCGACGTCCGGGAAGCGCGCCACGAAGCGCTCGAAGTACGGGATCACCGTCGCCACCTGGGTCTGCTGGAGCATGACCTCGGACACCCACACCCGGTAGGGCGTGGCCGGCCGCTGCCAGGGCAGGTCGTGGCGGCCGTGGCGGCGCTGCCAGGCGACGATGCGGCGGGCGAACTCGGCGGGGGTCACGGGGCCTCGTCCCCCCAGCGGTACTCGCCGGCCCGCTCGCCGTCCATGCGCCGCACCACCGTGAGGGCCATCTCGCGCAGGCGCAGCTTCAGGATCCAGGGGCCGATCACGGGCGGTACCCAGAAGGCGGGCTCGAGCTCGGAGACCATCCGCATGCGCGTGCCGCCGCCGCGCGCCGGCAGGATCTCCCAGCGGGTGAGGCCGCGCCGGAAGTCGCCCATGCCCGGGACGGTGTAGGCCACCACCGTCCGCCCATGGGCGCGGGCGGTGAAGTCCTGCACGTGCTCCAGGTCGCGGCAGAAGAAGAGGACGCAGCCGCGCAGCACGGTGCGCACGCGGCGCACGCCCGGGCGCGGCGCGCCCAGCGGCTCGACGCGCACAAGCCAGGGCACGTAGCGGCGCCAGCCTGCCGGCTCCAGGACCATGGTCCGCACGGTCTCCGGCGCGGCCGCCAGCCGCGCATCGAGGCTCACGCGATAGAGGCCCTCCCAGCGCTCGACCTCGAGCCGCAGCACCTCCGCCCCGGTGGCGGGCCCGGCCGCGAGCGCCCAGGCGAACAGCAGGAGCCCGGAGACCAGCCGCCCGTCCCGACGTGCCCCGGCCCGGCTCACCGGAACAGACCCTTGAGCCGCTCCTCCAGCCCGCGGCCGAGCTCCTCGCCGAGCTCCTTCTCCAGCCGCCTGCGCAGCTTCTCCTCGAGCTTCTTTTTCTTCTTCTCCAGCCTGCGCTTCTGGCGCTCGGTGAGCAGGGCCTTGGCGTCGAGGCGCACCTTGGGCGCTGCGAGCGGCCCCTCGAGGCGCAGGGGGATGGGCACCCCCTCGAGGTCCTCGAGTCCCTCGCCGCCCTGCCCCTTGGCGGTGCTCACCACCATGGCCGTGAGGCGGTAGTCCAGGCGCTCGCGCACCAGGTCCACGGTCCCCTTGCCCGTGACGCGCAGGAAGGGCGACTTGCCGAGCAGGTCCTCGTTGCGCAGGAGGCCTGCGCGGATGCGCGCGGTGGCGGTGATCTCGGTGAAGTCGGTCTCGTCGGGGCCGGCCGCTGCGGGGACGGGCTCGCCGCGCAGCAGCGCCTGGGCCTCGCGCGCGAGCGCCGCGAGGTTGACGCCCCTCACCGCGCCGTCGCGCAAGGCCAGCGCCACCTCGCCCGCGAGCGTGCGCCTGAGCGCCATCGGGTCGCTGCCGCGCGCGCTGAGGCGCGCGCGCACGGTTCCGGTGCCGGTCAGCCGGTCGAGGCCGGCCAGGTCCCGCAGCAGCGGCCCGAGGCGCACGCCCTCCAGGCGCTCGTCGAGGCGCACCACGGGCTCGCGCCCGCGGGCGTCGATGCGCACGTCGCCCCGGTAGCGGCCGCCGTAGAGCCGGGCCGTGGCCGGATGCAGGCGGATGCGGCCGCCCTCGGCCTCGAGCGCGAGCCGGACGTCACGGCTCCGCAGCCCCCCGGCCTTGAGCTCGCCCACGCGCAGCCTGACGTCGGCCCGCAGGGCCCGCAGGACCTCCACCGGCAGCAGGGCCGCGCCCGAGGCGGCCCCGGCCGGACCCGCCGCAGCCCCGCCCCCGCGCCCGGCCTCGCGCGGCGGCGGCAGGTAGCGGTCGAGGTCGAGGCGGTCCGCCTGCAGGTCGGCCAGATACTTCGGCCTGCGGCCGTCGAGCCCCCGCACGGCGGCTTCGCCGGCAAGGCGCGTCCCGTCGAGCGTGAGCACGAGCCCCTTCAGCTCGACCGCCTGGGCCGAGGCCCAGAGACGGGCCTCCAGGCCGACACGGGTCAGGGCCTCGAGGTCGGCCGTCTCCGGAGGCTCGAGACCGAGCGCGGCGAGCGCGGCCCGCAGGTCGGCCGCCGGCACCGCCAGCCCGGCCACCAGCCTCGGACCCTTCGAGAGGCGTTCGATCCGCCCCTCGGCCAGGCGCGCCTCGAGCCCCGCGAGTTCGAGCCGTACCGGTTCGAGCACGATGCGGTCCTTCGACGGCTCGGCCCGCCCTCCGCCCTCGACGGTCAGCGTCAGGCCGGCCGGGGGCACGCCGCCACCCGGCTCGAGACGCAGCTCCGCCCGCAGGCCATCGACCGCATGCGCACCGCCCGGGTCCGGCCGCAGCGTGCCGGCGAGCCGCACCCGCCCCCGCAGCGCCGCCGGCGGCCCCAGCGCGAAGCCGGCCTCCAGCCGCACGGGAACGGCCGCGCCGGGGCGCAGCGCCCCGAGCTCGAGCGTAAAGGGCGCGATCCGCGCCGAGCGCCCTGCCCGGCGGTCCTCGTAGGCGATCTCGGCCTCGCGCACGACGAGGCCGCCGAGCGCGAAGGCGGCCACCGCCGGCCGGCGCCCGGTGACCCGGGCCTCGCCCCCGGCGCGGCGCCCGCCCTCCGGGATCCCGCCATCGGCATCCCGGCCGAAGTGCTCGAAGTTGCTCCGGCCGTCGCGCAGCCGCAGGAGATGCAGCCGCACCCCTTCCAGGCGCACGGTGCCGAGGCGCACCTCGCGGCGCAGCAGCGGCAGGAGCTGCACGCGCAGCTCCATCCGTTTCGCCTCGAGCACGGGCGGGGCCTGCGGAAAGCCGCGCGGGTTGCCGAGGCGCACGTCGCCCACCTCGAAGCCCAGCCAGGGGAAGACCGACAGCTCGATGGGGCCCCTCAGCCGCAGCTCGCGGTCCAGGGCCCGGGAGGCGGCCCGCTCGATGCGGTCGCGCCAGTCCTCGGGCTCGACCAGCACCAGGGCCGCCCCGGCGGCCACCACGAGGGTGACCGCGAGCAGGACCAGAAGCCAGATCAGCCACTTGAGCGCCTTGGCCATGGCCGCGCCATCCCTCCGCTGCGATGATGCCGTCCGTGCCGGCGGCACGGGCACGGGCGATTCAGCCAGTATAGGCCCATGCCGCCGGTCCGGGCGCCGTTGCGCGGCTGCGGCCGCAGCCTAAGATTGGGGAAGGCAGGCGCGGCCTCGCCCGATGGCCGTCACCGCTTGCAAAGGCTCCCGGGCATCCCCATGCCCCAGGATGGGCCTGGCGGCGCGGATGCCGCGGCGAGGCCCGGTTCCCGACAGCCACTGGGGGGTAAGGTATGAGCGAGTACGTGGTGGTTGTAGCCGACGGTTCCCGAGCCCGCTTCTTCACGCTGGAGCCTGCCGAGATCCCGGAGGTGGAGGGCGGCCCCAACCTGGTCGAGCGCGAGGACCTCGCCAATCCGGAGCTGGAGGCCCACGACCGGGATCTGTGGTCCGAAGCCAAGACCGGACGCAACCGGGCCCCCAACGGTGGCCCGGCCCATGGCTACGACGACCACCGTACCCAGCACGAGGCCGAGTTCGAGCGCCGCTTCGCGCGCAGGGTGGCCGAGCGTGCGGCGGAGCTCGCCCGCGCCAATGGCACCCGGCGCGTGGTGGTGGCGGCCGAGAAGCGCATGCTGGGCTTCCTGCGCAACGAGTCCGGCGCGCTGCAGAAGGCCGGCCTCGAGGTGCGGGAGGTGGCCCGTGACCTGAGCAAGCTCGTCCCGCGCCAGATCCACGAGCACCTCGCGCGCGAGGGGGCCCTGCCGCGGCGGCGCAGCCCCGCGGCCTGAGGCCGCCGCGCCGGAGGCAGGGGGCCGCGGCGGCCCCTTCCCTGCCGCCGCGCGCCTCCCTACAATGGATCATGCTTACCGGGCGGGCGTAACTCAGCTGGTAGAGTGGCAGCTTCCCAAGCTGCAGGTCGCGGGTTCGAGTCCCGTCGCCCGCTCCAGATCCCGCCTTCCGGCCGCCTCACGCGGGGCCTGCGGCGTACATGGCCTCGATGGCCTCCGCCAGGCGCTCGCACACCACGTTGCGCTTGATCTTGAGCGTCGGTGTCAGGGTGCCGTCCTCCACCGTCCAGGGCTGCAGGGTGAGGTGCACCTGGCGGATCTTGGCATAGCCCGGGAAGCCGTGCAGGGCCTGGGCGATGCGCCGCAGCACGGCGCGCTTGAGCCTGGACGACTCCAGGCTCTCGGGATCCAGGGGATCGAGGCCGAGCGAGCGCGCGAAGGGCACCCACTGCTCGGCGTCCAGCACCACGCAGGCGGCGAGATAGGGCCTGCCCTCGCCCACCACCAGCGCCTGCTCGAACAGCGGATCGAGGCAGATGGCCTGCTCCATGTCCACCGGCGGCACCTTCTCGCCGTTGGACAGCACGATGATGTCCTTGATGCGGCCGGTGATGTAGATGTGGCCGTTCTCGATGCGGGCCTGGTCGCCGGTGTGCAGCCAGCCCTCGGCGTCGATGGCCGCCCGCGTGGCGGCGTGGTTGTTCCAGTAGCCGTGCATCACGCCGGGGCCGCGCACGAGCAGCTCTTCGTCCTCTCCGATGCGCACCTCCACGCCCGGCAGCGGCAGTCCGACGCTGCGGGGATCGTTGTCCTCGAAGGTGTTGACGCTCACCACGGGCGCGGCCTCCGTGAGCCCGTAGCCCTGCAGGATGGTGACGCCGAGGCCGATGAAGACGCGCGCCACCTCCAGAGGGAGCGCGGCCCCGCCGCTCACCGCCGCGCGCAGGCGCCCGCCGAGACGCGCCCGCACCTTGCGCCCCACGAGCCGGTCGAGCAGCGGCCAGAGCAGGAAGTCCGGCGACCAGGCGGCGCGCCCCTGCCCGTGCTCGAAGCGCCGCCAGCCCACCGAGACCGTGGCAGCGAAGAGCATCCGCCGCAAGGGCGACCCCTTGGCGAGCTGCTGGTGAAGGCGGACGTAGATGCGCTCGAAGATGCGCGGCACCGCGATGAGGATCGTCGGCCGCACGGCCTGCAGATCCTCGGCGAGCTGGGGGATGGAGCGCGCATAGGCGACCGCGGCCCCGGCCATCATCGGCAGGTAGTAGCCGCCCGTGCGCTCCAGGGTGTGCGAGAGCGGCAGGAAGGAGAGGAACACGTCCTCCTGGTAGCAGTCCACGAGCGTGAGGGCGGCATGGGCCACCGAGAGCATGTTGTGGTGGCTCAGCATCACGCCCTTGGGCCGGCCGGTGGTGCCCGAGGTGTAGACGATGGAGGCCAGCGCATGGGGGTCGCCGTCGCGCGCGCGCAGCTCGCCCTCCGGCGGGAGCCACTCCGAAGCGAAGCGCACGCGCCCGTCGTCCACCCCCTCGTCCGGAGGCTCGCCCAGGACCACGATGCGCTCGACGCACCCGGCCTCCCGCAGCGCCGGCGCGAGCCGCCGCCAGGCGGCCGCATCCTGGAGCACGAGCACGCGGGCCGCGGCGTCCTGCAGGATGAAGGCGACGTTGTCCGGCCGGTCGTCCGTGTAGAGGGGCACGTCCACGAGCCCGAGGCCGAGCGCGGCCTGGTCCACCGCCACCCAGTCGGGGCCGTTGCGCAGGCTGAGAGCCAGCCGGTCGCCGGGCCGCACCCCCTCGGCCGCGAGCGCCGCCTGCCAGCGCCCCACCCGGTCGGCCATCCCGGCCCAGGTGAGCGAGCGCCATGCCCGGGATGCGCGGTCGAACCAGCGGTAGGCCTCGCGCTCCGGGCTGCGGCGCACCCGCACCCGGAACAGCCCGTCGAGGGTGCGGGCCTGCTCGACGGAGATCAGGTCCTCGTTCCAGATGCCGGCCATATCAAGGAGGTCCAGACCTGCAGGTGCGCCTATTTGGGCAGAGGCGGGGGCGCGATGCAAGGGCCCCCGGTGGTAGAATTCCGGCTTCCCGGGCGATCCAGGCCAGGCGGCATGGAGATCTTCGTCAACGGCGAGCGCCGCGAGGTCCCGGACGGGACCACCGCGGCCGCGCTGCTCGAGATGCTGGGGCTGGCGGGCCGGCGCCTCGCCATCGAGGTCAACCGGGAGATCGTCCCCCGCAGCCGCCATGCCGAGCACCGCCTGCGGCCGGGCGACCGGGTCGAGATCGTGCACGCCATCGGCGGCGGCTGAGCCGGCGCCGGCACCTGCCAGGACGGAGAGACATGGCCACCGTACCGAGCACCCACAGCCCCGCCCCTGACGACCCGCTCGTCATCGCCGGGCGCACCTACCGCTCCCGGCTGCTGGTGGGCACGGGCAAGTACAAGGACCTGGACGAGACCCGGCGCGCCGTGGAGGCGAGCGGCGCGGAGATCGTC
The DNA here is from genome assembly GCA_026989495.1 of Gammaproteobacteria bacterium. Classification (GTDB taxonomy): domain Bacteria; phylum Pseudomonadota; class Gammaproteobacteria; order S144-34; family S144-34; genus S144-34. Next base: position 9,360 of record JALSJE010000084.1, read on the forward strand.
ACCGTCGCCATCCGCCGCACCAACATCGGCCAGAACCCGGACGAGCCGAGCCTCCTCGACGTGCTGCCGCCGGACCGCTACACCATCCTGCCCAACACGGCCGGCTGCTACACGGCAGAGGACGCGGTGCGCACCTGCCGCCTCGCGCGCGAGCTCCTCGACGGCCACAGCCTGGTCAAGCTCGAGGTCCTGGGCGACGAGCGCACCCTCTTCCCGGACATGGTCCAGACCCTCAAGGCCGCCGAGACCCTCATCGCCGAGGGCTTCGAGGTCATGGTCTACACCAACGACGATCCGGTGATGGCCAGGCGCTTCGAGGAGCTCGGGTGCGTTGCGGTGATGCCGCTCGCCGCGCCCATCGGCTCCGGCCTCGGCATCCAGAACCGCTACAACATCCTCGAGATCGTGGAGAACGCGAAGGCGCCCATCCTGGTGGACGCGGGCGTGGGCACGGCCTCGGACGCGGCCATCGCCATGGAGCTCGGCTGCGATGGCGTGCTCATGAACACGGCCATCGCCGGCGCCCGCGACCCGGTCCTCATGGCCTCGGCCATGCGCAAGGCGGTGGAGGCCGGGCGCGAGGCCTTCCTCGCCGGGCGCATCCCGCGCAAGCGCTACGCCTCGGCCTCCTCGCCCATCGACGGCACCTTCTTCTGAGCCGACCACAGCCGCGAGCGCCGTGAGCGAGGGCGAGCGCGCCCGGCAGCCCGACCTGCGCACGGTGCGCACCTACGTGCGCCGCGAGGGGCGCATGACGCGCGCCCAGCGCCGCGCGCTGGAGACGCTGTGGCCGCGCTACGGCCTCGAGCCGGGCGAGGGCCTGCTGGACCTGGCCGCGGCCTTCGGCCGCCACGCCCCCCGCGCACTCGAGATCGGCTTCGGCATGGGCGATGCCCTGCTGGAGATGGCCTCGGCACGCCCGGGCTGGGACTTCCTCGGCGTCGAGGTCTACCGGCCGGGCGCAGGCAGCCTCATCCGCCGCGCCCATGCGCTTGGGCTCGGCAACATCCGCGTGGTGCTGGGCGATGCGGTGCTGCTGCTCGAGCGTCACCTGCCGCCGGCGAGCCTGGACGCCGTCTACGTCTTCTTCCCGGACCCCTGGCCCAAGAAGCGTCACCACAAGCGGCGCCTGGTGCAGCCCGCCTTCGCCGCGCGCGTGGCGCGGGTGCTCAAGCCCGGGGGGGTGCTGCACCTCGCCACGGACTGGGAGCCCTACGCCGAGCACATGCTGGCGGTGATGGAGGCCGCCCCCGGCTTCCGCAACCTGGCCGGGCCCGGACGCTACCTCGAGGGCCGCGGCGACCGTCCCGAGACCAAGTTCGAGCGCCGCGGGCGCGCGCTGGGGCATCCCGTGCGCGACCTGCTGTACGTGAGGGAGGCGGGAGACGAGGGACGGGAGACGGGGAGGAAGATGGGAGGCGGATGAGAGGCGCCTCGACCGAGGCGGGCGCCCGCCGCCCCGAGCGGAACCGTAACCCATTGTTTCTTAGTGCCAGCGGTGCCTCGTCCCGGCGGCGCGCGCGTGGCGCGGCGGGCGCGCTTTCCCTAAAATGCCGCGTTCCGGCCGCCGGGCGGCGGCCCCCAAGATTCGTCATCGAGGATCCACGCGGCCGGCCAGCCGTGGAGGGCGGGCCGCCCGGCAATCGAGCTACGGGGGGTAAGGCATGTCCAAGAAGCACCCGATCATCGCGGTCACCGGCTCCTCCGGCGCCGGCACGACCACGGTCAAGGTGGCCTTCGAGCACCTGTTCCGGCGGATGGGGATCAACCCCGTCATCGTCGAGGGCGACAGCTTCCACCGCTACGACCGCTACGAGATGAAGGAGGCCATCGCCAAGGCCCAGGCCGAGGGCCGCAACCTCAGCCACTTCGGGCCCGAGGGCAACCTCTTCGACAAGCTCGAGGAGCTGTTCCGGACCTACGCCGAGACCGGCACCGGCATGCGCCGCTTCTACCTCCACAGCCAGGAGGAGGCCGAGCCCTACGGCCAGAAGCCCGGCACCTTCACCCCCTGGGAGCCCATCCCCGAAGGCACCGACCTGCTCTTCTACGAGGGCCTGCACGGGGGCGTGGTCACCGACGAGGTGAACGTCGCCCAGCACGTGGACCTCCTCATCGGCGTGGTGCCCATCGTGAACCTCGAGTGGATCCAGAAGATCCACCGCGACGCCAAGGAGCGCGGCTACTCGCCCGAGGCCATCGTGGACACCATCCTGCGGCGCATGCCGGACTACGTACGCTACATCACGCCCCAGTTCTCCCGCACCGACATCAACTTCCAGCGCGTACCCACGGTGGACACCTCCAACCCCTTCATCGCGCGCGACATCCCCACGCCCGACGAGAGCTTCGTGGTGATCCGCTTCCGCAACCCGAAGGGGGTGGATTTCCCGTACCTGCTCAACATGATCCACAACTCCTTCATGTCCCGCCCCAACACCATCGTGGTGCCCGGCGGCAAGATGGGCTTCGCCATGGAGGTCATCCTCCAGCCCATCCTGGAGCGGATCATGGAGGAGAAGCGCAAGGCGGGCGGCTGAGCCGCGCCACGACCTGCCCGGCGCCATCCAGCGCCGGGGACGGGGCGTCCCCGGCGGCGCTCCGGTACAATGGCCGCAGGCCCCCTACGCGGGGGGCACGGAGCGCTTTACGATGCCTACGCCCACCCGCCCCCAGCAGGCGACCGGCACCGACTGCTTCCCGATGGCCGCCTCCACGGCCAGGGACTGGCGCGAGGCCGTGGCCGAGTGCGTGCGTCGCATCGGCACCGGCCACGGCGCCGACCTCGGCTTCGTCTACGCCACGGACGCGTGGGCCGACGCCTTCCCCACCATCGTCGGCACGCTCCGCGAGCAGACCGGCATCGCGCACTGGGTCGGCACGGTGGGCACCGGCATCTGCTGGACCGGCCACGAGCACTACGAGGCCCCGGGGCTTGCGGTCATGGCCGCCCCCCTGCCCGACGAGTCCTGGCGCCTGCTTCCCCCGCTGCGCGAGGACATGAGCCCGCTGGCCGAGCACGCCAGCTGGCTCGGACGGCTCGAGAGCTGCATCGGTATCGTGCACGGCGACCCGCACAACCCGCACATGCCGCGCCTCGTCGCCCAGCTCGCCGGGCTCCTGCCCAACGGCTTCCTGGTGGGCGGGCTCACCTCCTCGCGCGCGGCGCACCCGCAGGTCGCCGGCACGTCGGCCCAGGGCTGTCTCGCCGGAGTCCTGATCGACGGGGCGCTCGGCGTGCGCACGGCGCTCACCCAGGGCTGCACCCCCATCGGCGGACGCCACGTGGTGACCGAGTGCGAGCGCAACATCCTCATCGGCATCGATGGGCGGCCCGCCCTCGACGTCTTCGAGGAGGAGATCGGCGAGGTGCTGGCGCGCGACCTGCGCCGGGCCGCCGGCTACATCTTCGTCGGCTTCCCCGTGCCCGGCAGCGATACCGGCGACTACCTGGTGCGCAACGTGGTGGGCGTGGACATGCGCCACCGCCTGCTCGCCGTGGGCGATCTCCTCGAGCCGGGCCAGCCGCTCATGTTCTGCCGGCGCGACGCCAACACCGCCTGGACCGACCTGGAGCGCATGCTCGACGAGATCGCCGCCCGCCTGGACCGTCCGCCCCGTGGTGCGCTCTATTTCTCCTGTCTCGGCCGCGGCCGGCACACCTTCGGCGAGGGCTCGCGCGAGCTCGGCCTCATCCGCGAGCGCCTGGGCGAGGTGCCGCTGGTGGGCTTCTTCGCCAACGGGGAGATCCACCGCGACCGCCTCTACGGCTGGACCGGCGTGCTCGCCGTCTTCTGAGGCCCCTCGGGAAGCACCCATGGAATACCGCCCCCTCGGCGACACGGACATCCGGGTCAGCGTCCTGTGCCTCGGGACCATGACCTTCGGCGAGCAGAACACCGAGGCCGAGGCCCACGCCCAGCTCGACCGCGCCCTGGAGGCCGGCGTCAACCTCATCGACACCGCCGAGATGTACCCGGTCCCGCCGCGCGCCGCCACCCAGGGCGAGACCGAGGCCATCATCGGACGCTGGCTGGCCAAGGGGGGACGGCGCGAGCGCGTGGTGCTGGCCACCAAGGTGAGCGGCCGCGCCGACTGGCTGCCCTGGATCCGGGGCGGGCCCAGGCTCACGCCCGCCCAGGTGCGCGCCGCCCTGGAAGCGAGCCTGCGGCGGCTGCGCACCGACCACGTGGATCTCTACCAGGTCCACTGGCCCGACCGCAGCACCAACTTCTTCGGCCGGCTCGGCTACGCGCCGGAGCCCGACCCGCCGGACGTGGTCTCCATCGAAGAGACACTGGAGGCCCTCGGGGAGCTCGTGCGCGAGGGCAAGGTGCGCGCCATCGGTGTCTCCAACGAGACCCCCTGGGGCGTGATGCGCTGGCTGCGCGCGGCCGAGACGCTGGGCCTGCCGCGCATCGTGAGCATCCAGAACCCCTACAGCCTGCTCAACCGCACCTTCGAGATCGGGCTCGCCGAGATCGCCCACCGCGAGCGTGTGGGGCTGCTCGCCTACTCGCCCCTGGGCTTCGGCGTGCTCACGGGCAAGTACCTGGGCGGGGCGCGCCCGCCCGGCGCACGGCTCACCCTCTACCCGGACTACCGCCGCTACAGCGGCCCCGAGGCCGAGCACGCCACCGCCGAGTACGTGGCGCTCGCCCGCCGCCACGGCCTGGACCCCGCGCAGATGGCGCTGGCCTACGTGCGCACGCGCCCCTTCGTGACCTCGGTCATCATCGGCGCGACCACCCTCTCGCAGCTCGAGGCCGACCTCGCCAGCGCCGGGCTGGAGCTGCCCCCCGAGGTGCTCGAAGGCATCGAGGCCATCCACACACGTCAGCCCAACCCCGCCCCTTAGCCCGCATGTTGCACCGAGGCGGGGGCGGGCGGCGCAATAGGTTGAAAGGTCTGAAAAATCGCGATTTTTCAGACCTTTCCCGCGGCAGGCGTGGCCGCGGGACGGCCCATGCACAGGGAAGTGCATGACGACAACCGAAAGATCGAAATGGACCACGAAGCGCCATCGCGCCGATCGATCCGCACAGCGGATTGATCAGAGTTTCCGGTTCTCTTACGGCAAAGGCTTGCAAGCGTTCTCGGGCGGTTTCATCCAGGTGCATCTTGTGCCGCCCGCCCCCTGCTCCGTCCCTTGCGCCTTTTCGCTCGCGCTCGCTGGGTCTTCGCGCAAGCCGTAGTCCCCGCCACGGCTTGCGCTCCAGACCGGCGCGAGCGCGGCTGCAAAGGCCGCAATCATACGGAGCCCTTGATGCAACATGCGGGCCAGGGGCAGGCGCGGGCCTCGCGCTCAGACGACCCGGAACTGCGGCAGGGCCTGGAGGCCGCCGCGCAGCACGCTCACCCCGAAGCCGCGCTGCATGAGC
>JALSJE010000085.1 GCA_026989495.1 Gammaproteobacteria bacterium
AGGGCGCCGGGTAGTGCGCGCGCCGCGCGTGGCGGCTCAGGCGCCGCTCGAGCAGCCAGGCCGCGGCGTGGCGCGGCCCCGGCAGCGTGAGGGCACGCTGGAGGCGCGGCGGCTGCCTGCGCGGTGGCCGCTCGGCGACGAGACGGCGGACGGCCGTCTCCAGGTGGCGGCGCGGGACGGCGTGGTCCACCAGGCCCAGGCGGCGCGCTTGCCGGGCGTCCACGGTGCGGCCCGTGAGCATGAGGTCGAGGGCCGGGAGGGGGCCGAGGAGGGCGATGCCGCGCGCCGTTCCGCCGAAGCCGGGATGGATGCCGAGACGCACCTCCGGCAGCCCGAGGCGCGTGCGGGGGTCGTCCTCGGCCACGCGCCAGCGGCAGGCGAGCGCGAGCTCCAGGCCGCCGCCGACGCAGAAGCCGTGGATCAGCGCCACGGTGGGGCAGGGCAGGGCCTCGAGGCGGTCCATCAGCGCCTGGCCGCGGCGCACGAGGGTGAGGGCCTCGTCCTCCGATCCGAGGCGGGTGAACTCGCGCACGTCGGCGCCGGCGATGAAGCCGTTGGGCTTGCCGGAGCGGATGACGAGCCCGCGCGGCGGCTCGGCCTCCACGGCCTCGAGCACCGCCTCGAGCTCGGCCAGCACCTCGCGCGAGAGCACGTTGGCGCCCGCGCCCTGCACGTCGAGCGTGAGCCAGGCGATGCCCTCGTCGTCGCGCGTGAGCCGCCAGTGCCGCCATGCCGGTTGCTTCTGCGTCATCAGGTTCGCTCCAGCAGCACGGCGCCGCCCTGGCCGCCGCCGATGCACAGGCTCGCCACGCCGCGGCGGGCGCCCTCGCGCGCGAGCACGTGGGCGAGATGCAGCACGATGCGCGCGCCGCTCGCGCCCACGGGGTGGCCGAGGCTGATGGCGCCGCCGTCCACGTTGAGCCGCTCGTGGGGGATGGGGCCGAGGGGCCGCCGCAGGCCCAGCGCCTCGCGGCAGTAGGACGCGTCGGTCCAGGCCGCGAGGCAGGCGAGCACCTGGGCCGCGAAGGCCTCGTTGATCTCCCAGAAGTCGACGTCGTCGGCGCGCAGCCGGTGGCGCGCGAGCAGCGGCGCCATGGCGTGCACCGGGCCGAGACCCATGTGGGCCGGGTCGAGGGCGGCCCATTCGGTGTCCACGACGCGCGCGAGCGGCGCGAGACCATGGGCCTCGACGGCCGCCTCGCTCGCGAGCAGCACCCAGGCGGCGCCGTCGGTGACCTGGGCGCTGTTGCCGGCCGTCACCTGGCCGAAAGGCTTGTCGAAGACGGGGGGCAGGGCGGCGAGGCGCTCGAGCGAGGTGTCGCGTCGCAGCCCGTCGTCGTCGGCGTGGACGCGGCCCTCGGCGTCGAAGGCCGGCACGAGCTCCGGGAGCCGTCCCTCGTCCTGGGCCGCGGCGAGGCGGCGATGGCTCTCGAGGGCGAAGGCGTCCATGGCCTCGCGCGCGATCCGGAAGCGCCAGGCGAGGTTCTCGGCGGTCTGGCCCATGCTGAGCCCCACCACCGGGTCGGTGAGGCCGCGCAGCAGCGCGACCACGGGTCGCAGCAGGCGTGGGCGGAGCCGCCCCAGCGCGCGGAGCCGCTCCGGCAGCCGGCGCGCCCGCTGCCAGTCGGCGAGCCACGCCACGAAGGCCAGGTCCAGCATCAGCGGCGCGCGGCTCATGGCCTCGGTGCCGCCGGCGAGCACCAGGTCCGCGCGGCCGTCGGCGATCTCGTGGAAGGCGCAGTCGAGCGCCTGCATCCCGGAGCCGCAGTTGCGCTGCACGGTCCAGGCGGGCAGGCGCTCGCCGCAGCCGAGGCGCAGCGCGGCCACGCGGGCGATGTTGGCCTCGTCCGGCCCCGGCATCACGCAGCCCAGGATCACCTGGTCGAGCGCGTCAGGCTCGAAGGGCTGACGCAGGAGCAGGGGGCGGCCTGCCTGCACGGCGAGATCCGCCGCGGAGAAGGGCCCGGGTCTTCCGCGGGCCTTGAGGAAGGGCGTGCGCGCCCCGTCTACGAGGAAGACGGGACGGCCACGCCGCCTGCGGCGTCGGGTCGGGGCCGCCATGGCGTCTGGGCCTCCTTCAGTCCGAGGTCGGGGGGAAAGTCGTCCACCTGGATCGCCTCGAGCCGGGCCCGCTCGGCCGCTTCGAGCGCGTCGAGCTCGGCCGGCTCCAGGGCGTCGTGCTCGCGGGCCCACTCGAGCGCGGCTTCATGTCCCCTGGCGCGCACCGGCCGAGGCACCTCCTCGCGGAGCCGCCGCTCGGCCGGCTCGGCGGCCACGGCGGCGACGAGCGCTGCTTCCAGCCGGGCGAGGGGCTCGTCGGGATCCGTGGGCAGATGGATGCCCTCGGTGAGGCGCTCGCGCGCCGGGCCCGGCAGGGAGACGAGCTCGGCCACGCGCCGGGTGAGGGCGTCGGAGGGGCCGCGGTGCCGGCGCCCGAGGGGCAGCAGCAGCCAGCGCATCACCCACGCAGCGGGCCGCGTGGGCCAGGGCCAGTTGCGCAGGGCCATGTCCAGCGCCGCTTCGCCCTCGGCGAGGAGCCCGGCGCAGGCCCAGTCGAGGAGCGGGCGCAGGGCAGGGTCGCGGCCCTCGGTTTCGAAGCGGTGCACAGTGGCGCCGAGGAGGAAAAGCGCGCTCAGCGTGTCGCCCAGGCGTGCCGAGATCATCTCGTGGCGCTTGAGGCTTCCGCCGAGGGTGGCGAGCGCCAGATCGGTGGCGGCGGCGAGGCAGGCGCTGAGCCGGGTTGCGGCCCGCAGGTGGCGTGCCGCCGGCCCCCGCAGGGGCACGCGCGCGAGACGCCAGCCACCCAGGCCGAACCAGAACGCGCGACCGAGCGCGGCCAGGAAATGGCCGGCGAGCCCTGCGAGCGCTCGGCGCAGCCGGGCGCGGCCGGCAGGCGTGTCCTCGCGCGCGGCCTCCATGAGCGGCAGCAGCCAGGGATGGCAGCGCACCGCGCCCTGGCCGAAGACGATCATGCTGCGGGTGAGGATGTTGGCGCCTTCGACGGTGATGCCGACGGGCACGGCCTGCCACACGAGCCCCATGCGGTTGCGCGGGCCGAGGCAGATGGCGCTGCCGCCGCGCACGTCCATGGCGTCCGCCACCACGCGCCGCATGCCCTCGGTGAGGCGGTGCTTGACGATGGCGGAGGCCACGGCGGGCCGCTCGCCGGCCTCGAGGCCGGCGAGCATGAAGCGCCGCGCCGCCTCCATCCAGTACGTGGTGCCCGCCATGCGTCCGAGAGCCTCCTGCACGCCCTCGAAACGCGCGAGCGGCAGCCCGAACTGGCGGCGCACGCGCGCGTAGGCACCCACATCGCGGCAGGCGAGCCGCGCGGCGGCGGCGGAGAGCGCCGGCAGCGAGATGCCACGGCCGGCGGCGAGGCACTCCATCAGCATGCGCCAGCCGCGCCCGACCCCGTCCTTCCCGCCGATGACGGCCTCCAGGGGAACGAAGACGTCCTCGCCCTGGATGGGCCCGTTCATGAAGGCGAGACCCAGCGGATAGTGGCGGCGCCCGATGCGCACGCCCGGGGCGTCGGCGGGCACGAGGGCGAGGGTGATGGCGCCCTCGGGCACCTCGCGTCCCAGGAGCCCCTCGGGGTCGTAGAGGCGGAAGGCGAGGCCGATGAGCGTGGCCACGGGCGCCAGGGTGATGTAGCGCTTGGACCAGGTGAGACGCACGCCCAGCGTCTCGCGCCCCTGCCAGGTGCCCATGCAGACGACGCCGTGGTCGGTCATGGACGCCGCGTCGGAGCCGGCCACGGGGGAGGTCAGCGCGAAGCAGGGGATCTCCTCGCCGCGCGCGAGGCGGTGGAGGTAGCGGCGGCGCTGGGCCTCCGTGCCGTAGCGCAGCAGCAGCTCGGCGGGACCGAGCGAGTTCGGCACCATCACGGTCACGGCGGCAGCCACGCTGCGGCTGGCGATCTTCGCCACCACCGCCGAGTGGGCCGCGGGCCCGAAGCCCAGCCCGCCGTGCTCGCGCGGGATGATCATCCCGAAGAAGCGCTCGCGCCGCATCAGCTCCCACGCCTCCGGCGGCAGGTCGTGGCGCCGGTGGTGGATCTCCCAGTCGTCGAGCATCGCGCAGAGCCGCTCGACGGGACCGTCCAGGAAGGCACGCTCGTCCTCGGTGAGCGTCGGCGCCGGCAGCGCGAGCAGGCGCTCCCAGCGCGGCCGCCCCCGCATGAGCTCGCCCTCCCACCAGACGGTGCCCGCCTCGAGCGCCTCGCGCTCGGTCTCCGAAAGCGGCGGCAGCGCCGCGCGCAGGGCGCGCTGGACGGGGCGGGTGAGCCGGTCGAGGAGGGCGCTCATGCGGTGCCTCCCCACTTCAGGTCCCCGGGGGACGGCGCCGGCTCGGGCTCGGCGGCGGGCCGTGGCGGCAGCTCGCACTCGTCGAGGCTCTCGTTGCAGATGCGTCCCTGCTCGTCCCAGGGGAGCTTGCGGTAGAGGCCCACCTCGTGCAGGCCGAGGTAGGGGTATTTCACGATGTCGAAGTAGGGCGAGTAGTCGAAGTCGCGCGGGGTGAAGAGCTTGCTGTTGCGCTTGTAGAGGCGCAGGCGCCCGTCCGGCAGGCGCTCGATGAAGGGCAGGATGGGGAAGTCCACGCTCGCGAAGGCCTCGGCCAGCATGGAGGAGCACACCGTGCGCGTGGGTGTGCCCGCGTTGTGCTCGAACAGCGAGCTGCGCCAGCGGCGCGGCAGCAGCGACCAGGGGAACAGGAAACGGGCCAGATCCAGCAGCTGGCGCACGTCGTAGTCCGTGCCCAGGTGGGCGGCGGCGAAGGCGATGACCTTCTGCGCGTCCTCGGGCGCCAGCCCCCGCGGGCGGCAGATGCGCAGATGGTCATCGCGGTAGCGGGCCAGCGGGCTCACCACCGTGCCCTCGCCCAGCAGGGCCTCGATCACCAGGGGCTCGGAGGGATCGCCCGGATAAAAGGTGGCGATGCGCTCGCGCAGGGCGGGGTCCTGGATGTCGAAGAGGCGGCCGATGTAGAGGGCCGAATGGGTCCACGGGCTCTGGGTGATGAGCTTGATGACCTCGCTCACCCGCGAGCGGCCCTCGACCAGGATCACGTCGCCGGGCCGGACCTCGTAGCAGAGACGGTCGAAGTCGTACAGCGGCGCCCCCGGGGCGGGTCGCTCACGCTCCCTGGTGAGCCAGCCCGTCACCTTGCCGGCGACGTAGCGCTTGAGCCTCGCGAGCATGGCCCGCTCCTTCCCGGCCGCCGCCCGGGGGGACGGAAGGCCTCCATTCCCGTTAGCGGCCGCCCTTTCCTATGAATTTAGACCCTGGAGGGCAGGGGTGTTCGGGCATCCGTCACGTGGACGGCACCGCCCGGCGCTCAGGCCCCGAGGACCCATCCACGGACCTGCGCCACGGCCCGGTCGAGCGCCTCGCGATGCGTGTAGAAATGGGGTGAGAAACGGATGTTTCCCGCGCGATGGGCGCAGATCACGCCATGTTCACGTAGATTCTCGTGCAGGGCGCGGGTCGCCCCGGATGTGGCGAGCCGGAAGCTCACGATCCCCGAGCGGCGAGCGGGATCGGCGGGGGAGGCGAGGGTCACGCCTTCGATTTTTGATAATTCTTCAAACAGGTATGAAGCATTTTTGATGATGTTTCTCTCGACGGTCGGGATGCCGGCTTCGAGCAGCAGCGCGAGGCTCGCCTCCAGCGCGTGGATGCCGAGCAGATTGGGGCTGCCGGGCTCGAAGCGGGCCGCGTCCGGCCGCGGATGCCATGCGTGCGCCTCGAAGTCGCCGGGTCGGTCCGTCATGTGCCAGCCGTACTGGAAAAGCGACAGACGCTCGCGCAGCCCGGGGGCGGCATAGAGCAGGCCGCAGCCTTCCGGCCCCAGGAGCCATTTGTGCCCGTCGGCCACGGCCCAGTGGATGCCCCAGGCACGCACGTCCATGCCCAGGGCACCGAGGCTCTGGATCGCGTCCACGCAGAGGAGGACGCCGCGCTCGGCGCAGGCCGCCCCCAGCCGCGCGAGATCCAGCCGCAGCCCCGTGGCGTAGTGGACCGAGCTCACGGCGAGCAGCCGGGTCGGCCCGGCCTCCATGGCGGCGATGAGGGCTCCTTCGGGGTCCGGCTCGCGGCTGACGGCCACCGCGCGGCGGGCGAGGCCGAAGCGTTCCGCCGCGGCCTCCCAGACGATGCGGTTGGAGGGAAAGTCGTCCTCGCAGTGGACGATGGCCTCGCCAGCGCGCCAGTCCAGGCCGAAGGCGAGCAGCGACAGCCCCTCGGAGGTGTTCTTGACGAGCGCTACGTCCTCGGGCGCGCAGCAGAAGAGCGCGGCCGCATGGCGGCGCAGGCGCGCCTCCGTCTCCAGCCATGCCTCGTAGCGCGCCGCGCCCCGCCGCATGGCCTCGCGCGCGAAGGCGCAGGCGGCCTCGGCCGCACGTCGCGGCAGCGGCGCCACGGCCGCGTGGTCCAGGTAGACGATACCCGCGTCCAGCGGAAACTCCGCCGCCGGATCGAACGGCAGGCCGTCCTCGCCGGCCCGTCCCGATGCCATGGCCGGCAGTCTGCGCGCCTGCCCCTGCACGCGCAAGGGGGCGACGCGGGGCTCTGCACGCACGGTCACTCCTCGAGGTGGCAGCTTCCGGTCCTCCCGCGCCCTCTCCCTGGGGGGCCGGCTTCCAGCCGGCCCGGCGCGGCTGGAAGCCGCGCCTACGGGCGAAGAGGCACTGTGTTGGCGGGACCGGGGTGAACCGAGAGGGGCCAGAAGCGCCGTATCAGAAGCGCCGCATCTATGCAGGGCCCGGCGCCGCACTTCCTGCCACGGGTGATCCAGGCACCATATCCCCGACGGCAGCCCCACGCATCAGGTAGATACCCACGAAAACGACAGAAGAGCCCTAGAAAGGGGGTCGATCCCCGCGCGTGCGGGGGAGACGACCTTTTCCGGTTCTTCCGGCGCGCCAGCCTTACCCGCGGCCTCCTGCACCTTGATCAGGCCGCATCCAAGACCTCGGTCGCCAGACGCTTGCCCAGCACGGCAAGGGCGCGTTCCAGGTGCCCGATGCGGGTCTGGTGGTCCAGGTCGAGCATGCGCCGCACCACGGTCTCGCTCACGCCCAAGCGCTCCGCCAGACGGGTGTTGCTGAGGCCTGCCTCGCGCATGGCCTGGTAGAGCGCCAGCTTGGCCGAGACCAGCACCGGCAAGGACACCCCATGCTGACCCCTGCGCACCGGAGACGGCGCTGGAATGGGCCGGCGTTGCTCCACATAGCCGCCCAGAGCCGCGATCAGCGCATCCTGCGCCTCGCCCAGCGCCTCCTCCCGCGTGGCCCCGTCGGTGCCCGCCTCGGGCACGTCGGGGAACGTGACCAGCCAGAATCCGGCCTCGTCCCGTTCCACGTTGGCAGGATAGACGTACCGCATACCCTACAGCTCCTCCTCGATTCCGAGATCGCGCAGCATCTTCCGCAGCAGAGCGGGGCCGATCTCCTTACCTGCGGTCCTTGAGCGTTGTGAAGCGGTCGCCGTAATAGAGCCGGCCGTGGCTCCCTTTCCCCCGCCTGGCGTCGAAACGCACCTCGGCGCCATTCTTCCTGCCGATCCTCCTGACCAGCCTGATGAATTCCGTTCCCGTCACGCCCAAAAGGTTCGAACATTTGTGTTCGATTGTCAAGCCAAGGGAGTCGATCTTCCGTCCGAGCAGGCCGGGCTGGTATCGGATTGCGGGGCGAGGGCGACATGAGCGTTCTGAGCGGGCACAAGTGGCAGAGTCAATGGTTGTCGAGGCCAGGCTCGGCAAGGGCTGCGGCTGCTGTGGGGCGGGGGCTCGGTTGCGGGAGAGACCATTCCGCATAGCTGAGCCTCCGGCATCCGCCTCGAGGACGGCGCGCTGACCGTCGGGGGCGCCTGGGCGGTACTCGGCCGCGGGCTGCTGGCATTCCGGCGGCGATCTGGCGATGCGCTAGAATCGGGGCATGTCCTCGAACGACACCGGCCAGGGCGCCGTCCGGCGCCACGATCCCAACGGCTACCTGCGCCACCTGATCACTGGTGCAGGCCTATCTGTTGCGGCCGCGGCGTGGGGAGCCCGGCCCGATGTGGTCTTGGGCGTTGCAGCAGTTGCGGGCATCGCGAAGGAGGCCTATGACGCCGCCACGGGCCGGGGGCATGTGGACTGGCTCGATGCCGTCTTCACGGCCCTGGGCGGGGCGGTGGTGGCGGCTGCCGTCCTGGCCCTGCGCTAGGCCGCCTTGTGGCACACCAGCGCTCCGGCCGTCGGGTTCGGCGCCCATAAGTTCGGATAATGTGTAGTTC
>JALSJE010000086.1 GCA_026989495.1 Gammaproteobacteria bacterium
GGCGGCCGTCCGAACTCTGTGTATTATGTAAAATTACAGGGCGGGCGCAGGCGGAGCGGCTGGTGGCGGCACGGGGCCACTGCCTCTTCCCCCTCTGTCCGGCGGTCCATCCGCCACCTGGGCCAAAGGGGAACAAATGGCGGTGACGCCCCCGGGCATCTTGCAGGGGCGCGGCCTTTCGCCTAATGTATTGGCCGCCTTGGCACCCGAGCGGGCGTAGCTCAGTTGGTAGAGCACAACCTTGCCAAGGTTGGGGTCGCGAGTTCGAGTCTCGTCGCCCGCTCCAGCTTCTTTCCTTCCCAGCTCGTCTCTTCCTGCTGCACGCCCATCTGGAGACAGGTGCCTGAGCCAGGACCTGGGCTCCCGGGTTGCGTCTTGCCGCGCCCGGCCGCTCCATGCGCAGCCTGAGGCCGGCCGCGCCCATCCGCAGAGCCCCGACGCTATACTGCGCGCGTGCGGCCCACGGCGGTCCAGCGGCTCATCGGCCAGCTCCTGCTGCTCTTCGCGGTCACTCTGCTGGTGCCCGCGGCCATCGCGCTCGTCACGGGCGATGGCGAGGCGCCCCATTTTCTCCAGTCCTTCCTGCTGACGGCGGCTGGCGGGCTCGCCCTGTGGCTGCCCGTGCGCCGGGCCACCGCGGAGCTCACGGCGCGCGACGGCTTTCTCGTCGTCTCGCTCTTCTGGGTGGTGCTGGGGCTGTGCGCCGCCCTGCCCTTCATGCTCGGGCCCCATCTGCGGCTGGTGGACGCCGTCTTCGAGGCGGTCTCCGGCTTCACGACCACCGGCGCCACGGTCATGAGCGGCCTGGATGCGCTCCCGCCCTCGGTGCTGCTCTACCGGGCCATGCTCCAGTGGCTGGGCGGCATGGGCGTGGTGGTGCTCGCGGTGGCGGTGATGCCCATGCTCGGCGTGGGCGGCATGCAGCTCTACCGCGCCGAGATCCCGGGGCCCATGAAGGAGGAGAAGCTCACGCCGCGCCTCCTGCAGACCGCACGCGCGTTGTGGCTGATCTATGTGGGCCTCACCGCGTCCTGCGCCCTCGGCTACCGGCTTGCGGGCATGGAGGGCTTCGACGCCATCGCCCATGCGCTGACCACGGTTTCCACCGGCGGCTTCTCGACCCATGACGCGAGCTTCGGCCATTTCCGCAGCCTGGGCCTGGAGCTCGTGGCCGTGCTCTTCATGATCCTGGGGGCCGTCAACTTCAGCGTGCACTTCACGGCCCTGCGCCGGCTGTCGCTGCGGCCGTACCTGACCGATCCGGAGGTTCGAACCTTCCTCGTGGCGCTCGCGCTGGGCGCGGTGGTGCTGGCCGTGATGCTGGCCCGCACTGGGACCTACCCCGAGCCCGGCTCCGCTCTGCGCCATGCCCTGTTCCAGGTGGTCTCCGTGATGACGAGCACCGGCTTCACCACTGCCGACTTCAGCCTCTGGCCGCTGTTCGCGCCGGTCTTCCTCATCTACCTGGGCCTCGTGGGCGGCTGCGCGGGCTCGACCGCGGGCGGCATGAAGGTGGTGCGGGTGCTGCTGCTCGCCAGGCAGGCCTGGCGCGAGCTCACGCGCCTGCCCCATCCGCGCTCGGTGCAGGCGGTGAGGATCGGGCGCCGCGTGGTCAACGACCGCACGGCCGCCACCGTGTGGAGCTTCTTCTCCGTCTACGTGGCGAGCTACGTGGCCCTGATGGTGCTCTTCATGGCCACGGGCATGGACCAGGTCACGGCCTTCTCCGCCGTGGCGGCCTGCCTCAACAACCTGGGCCCGGGGCTGGGCGAGGTCAGCGCCTCCTTCCAGCACGTGAATGACATGGCCAAGGTGGTGGCCATCGCCGCCATGCTGCTCGGGCGCCTCGAGGTCTTCACGCTGCTGGTCCTGTTCAGCCCGGCCTTCTGGCGCCGCTGAGCCGGCCGCGAGCCCTGCCCCGGCCAGGCGAAGCCTGCTCCTCCGTCCCCGCCCGAAGCATCCCGGATATTGCACCAGGTCGGCCGCCGGCGAAGCTGCGATTCATCTGGTGCCCTTGGCGCAATTCCAGGCTAGGGCCAGCGGGGGACCTCTTCGGTCAGGGTGGGAGCCTCCGTGGCCTGTGAGATCAGCTTCGACAGCCGCCGGCGTGCCAGGGTCCGCATGCGCGGATCGTCGGCCAGGGCGAGACAGGCCTGCCAGTGGCGCATGGCCTCCCGCTGGCGGCCGAGGCGCTCGGCCACCACGGCCAGGCCGAGATGGGCGTCGACGTGGTCGGGCGCGAGCCGCACGGCGCGCCGCAGCGCCCGCAGCGCCGCGCCCGGACGCCCGAGCCCGTCGAGCACGTAGCCCAGGCTGTACCAGGCCTGTGCCAGGCCCGGCAGCCTGCGCAGCGCCTGCCGCAGGCAACGCTCCGCCTCGGCCAGCCGTCCCCGGGCGATATGCACGTTGGCGAGGTCGTGCCATGCCTGCCCGCAGTCCGGATCGGTGGCCAGCGCCGCGCGGTAGCACCGCTCGGCGCCGATCCAGTCGCCCCGCTGCTCGGCCACGAGACCCTCGGCCAGGGTGCCATCCACGTCGTGCACGCCGGCCGCATCAAGCGGCAGCAGGAGCTGGCCCCAAGGCGTGAGACGGGTGCCCTCGAGCGCGGCCACGATGCCGGTCTCGCCGCGCAGCAGGCGTACCTGGGCCAAGGGACGGTCGAGCTCCGGCATCAGCCGGCTGAGGCGCGCCAGCGCCCCGGCGATCTCGGCGAGGTCGGCACCTGCGCGCAGCAGGCTCGCGATGCCGCGCAGGCCGGCCACGTCCGCGAAGTCGAGGGTCCCGTCCGTGCCCCCCGCGATCCCCAGCGCCACGCAACGCGCCAGCAGGCGCTCCGGGAGGCCCGTCAGGCGCGCGGCGCGTGCGAGCGGTATGGACCCGTGCCCGCCGGATGCGGGCACCAATCCGGCACGCGCGAGGAAGGCAGGCTCTGACAGGATACGGATCGGGTGTCCGGCCGCGCGCAGCGCCTCGGCGCGGCGCAGCTTGGCGCTCACCTCGCCGTGAGGCAGCACGCCCCATCCGTGCATGCCGACCACGAGCATGCCGGTGCGGCGCGTGACGCGGGGTACCGGAACGCCGCCGCCGGCGCGCACCAGCGCCTCGGCCTGGCGGCGCTGGAGGCGATCGAGGCGGCCGGTGAAGGCGACCCGCAGCCCGGCGAAGGCCGCAGCGGTGCTCATGTTCCCTTCCCCGGCGCCGGGGGCCAGGCGCGTGGCGGATGCGGGCCGTTTACACGCCGGGCGCGGGAGAACGCCGCTGTTGGCACGGCCGGCAGGCCCTTCCGGATCGCGCTCGTCGCCATCGACCGGCTCCTCTCCATGCCCCGACCCGCAGGCACTTCGTCCTTTATAGGCCAGCCCCCATGGCGCCGCAATGCACGCCCACGTTAGCGGGCCATGCGCCGCCCCGGTGTCATGTCCCTCACGGTCCACGCAGGACCGCGTGCTAAGATCGCCTCATGGGTACCCTCCCCCCGCACGGTCCGCGTGCCCCGGACGACCGCGACCCGCGCGAGCGGCTCCTGCGCGAGATCGCAGCGGAGATGCGCGCCACTGGCGCCAGCACCGGCGAGCCCACGCTCGATCCACGTGTGGCCGAGGCGTTGCGGCGCGTGCCCCGCGAACGTTTCGTCCCGCCGGACCTCGAGGCCAGGGCCTGGGACAATGCGCCGCTGCCCATCGGCAAGGGGCAGACCATCTCTCAGCCCTTCATCGTCGCCCTCATGACTCAGCTCCTGCATCCCGCGCCGCATCACCGTGTGCTGGAGGTGGGGGCAGGCTCCGGCTACCAGGCGGCGGTGCTGGCCGAGCTGGTGGACCACGTCGTGACCCTGGAGCGCATCGCGGCGCTGGCGGAGGCCGCCCGCCGCCGTCTCGCCGAACTGGGCTACGCCAACGTGGAGGTCCATGTGGCCGACGGTCACGCCGGCTGGCCGGCGCGAGCGCCCTACGACGGCATCCTGGTGGCGGCCGCCGCCCATGAGGTCCCTGAGGCCCTGGTCGAGCAGCTCGCCCCGGGTGGACGGCTCGTCATACCGGTGGGCGGCGACTGGGGACAGGCGCTCGTGCTGGTCGAGAAGGACGAGGCCGGAGGGGTCACACGGCGCTCAGTGCTCCCCGTGGCCTTCGTGCCCATGCTCGACGGGCTGGATGGCGTGCCCGCCCTGCCGGAGGAGGCGACCGGCGATGCCGCTGGCAGGCGAGGGAACGGAAAGGAGGCAGGGGAGACCTGAGCCGGACAGGGCCGGGCGCTCACGGGGAGAGCGTCAGCTCGCGGAGCACGGGCCCGCCACGCCACCTCAGGCTTGCAGCCCCCACACGCGGTGCCACTCTCTCTGGGGACGCCGGCTTACAGGGCTTCCGGACGGCCGGCACGAGCGGGGGACCGCTGTCCTGCGCAAAGATTACGCTGCCTGGACGATCGGCCCGTTGACAGAGACAGGAGGAGAGTCCGTTCTCATTGGAGGCCTTGGAAAGCCCGGTAGTTGCCCCTATACTGTAAGCACTATCGCGCTGCTCAATCCGCGCAGCGCAGTGAGCGGATTTCCCTGCTGTATCGACCAGGAGGGGGCGACCTGGGTTCGACGCGGTTCGCGAAACCCGAGGTGCATGCCGAGGCGCGAGTCCTCGTTAATCCCTCGCACGGCAAAATAGCTGCCAACGACGACGCTTACGCTCTGGCCGCGTAATCCGGCCAGCCCCTGACCGGCCCGTGCTCGTGCGGCCGGAGCCCCTCGGGGCGTTCAGGGGAGGACGCTCACGAGCTCGCGGCAAGGCCAGCCCGGGGCCGAGCCGTTAAACCCCATCCGGGCTCGCCGCCTGGAACCCCGCCCGCCGGGTCGCCAGGCGGCCAGAGGCAAAGGCGCGGCTAAGCATGTAGATCCGAGGGCGTAGGTTCCGCGGACGGGGGTTCGATTCCCCCCGCCTCCACCAATACCACAAGGCCAACCCGGATGGGTTGGCCTTTTTCGTTGCCGAAGGCTTTGTATTCCCGCGGGTTCCTGCGGAAAGCTGCGGACTTCGAGAGCCGCCCTTCCGTCCTCTCCAGCCCGGGATTTCTCTCTGATCTGGCCGTTCCTCTCTGTTTCCGAGAGGCCGAGCACGAGGTGAAGTCCGGAGGTCCACAGCCGAATAAGATTTGTAATCAACAAGTTAGACGCGGACAAATCGGAGGGTTAGATGGCATGAATTGCTACCCGGAGGAAACCACCACCGTCGATCAACTGGACATACCAGGCCAATATGGAGTGGAATACATGGCTAATACAATCAGGCTGCAAAACATGTAGTTATGCAATTCATCAGAAACGGCCCAGATATTCCCGAGCGCCTTCTGCAAGCCCACGAGGATGGAAGGGTCGTCTTTTTCTGTGGGGCAGGAATTTCCTACCCAGCCGGTTTGCCCGGCTTTGGCACCCTAGTACAACGACTCTTTGATGCCCTTGGCGTTAACCCCGATGCCTTGGAGCAAGCAGCAATCAAAGCTGGGTAGTTCGATACAGCCATCGGATTGTTATTAACCGTCTCATAATTATTTGAACATTGATTGCATCTGTTGTAGAATGTGTAGTGACCCCCTGGTTTTTGCACAACCCTGCGCCTTACGCAGCCGTGGCCGCGACCTGGGCAGGGGCCCTGTAGCCAAGCGCCTGATGCGGCCGCTCGACGTTGTAGTACCGGATCCACGCCCCGATCACCTGCCGGGCATGGCTCAGGCTCTCAAACTTGTGCTGCCAGATACACTCCTCCTTGAGGCTGCGGATGAACCGCTCCACCAGCCCGTTCTGCTCCGGCGTGTACGGCGTGATGAACTCCTGTGCCAGCCCATACGCCCGCACCGTGGCCGTGTAATGCCGGGAGCTGAAAACCAACCCGTTGTCCGACCTCAGCACAATGGGCCGGGGCACCCGTCCGAGCGCCCCGAACCGCCGGATCAGCGCCTCCTCCAGCGCCGCCTCGGCCGTCTTGGCATTCCCCGAGCGGGCCAGCCGCCAGCCCAGCACCTCGCGGGTACAGCAGTCCATCACCACGGCCAAGGTGCACCACCGGTCCCGCCCGCACCAGACATGGGCCAGATCCGTGGCCCAGCGCAGGTCC
>JALSJE010000087.1 GCA_026989495.1 Gammaproteobacteria bacterium
GGTGGAGGCCAACCGCGCGGCGCTGCGCGACCGTCGCCACGTCGCCCCGGAGCGCTGGCACGTCCTGCGCTACGAGGACCTCCTCGAGGACCCCGGCGAGGCCTTCCGGCGCCTTTACGCGCGCCTCGGCCTCGAGTACACCCCCGCCGCGCGCGCCCACTGCGAGCGCCTCGGCGAGCGGCCCACCAGCATCGTGAGCGGCCCGCCCATGCGGGAGAAATGGAAGCGCCGCAACCCCGAGGCGGTCGAGTCCGTCCTCGACCGCATCGCCCCCATGCAGCAGGAGCTCGGCTATGCCTGAGCGTACGCTCGTCAGCGTCGTCATTCCTGCCTGGAACGCCGAGGCGTGGGTGGGGCGCGCCGTCGAGAGCGCGCTGGCCCAGGACCACGAGCCCAAGGAGATCATCGTCGTGGACGACGGCAGCACCGACGGCACGGCCGACGTGCTCGCCGCCTACGGCCGGCGCATCCGCTTGGTACGCCAGACGAACCGGGGGCTCCCCGCCGCCCGCAACGCGGGCCTGCGCGCCGCGCGCGGGACGCTGGTCGCCTTCCTCGACGCCGACGACCGCTGGCTGCCCGGCAAGCTCGCCGCCCAGGTCGCCCTCATGCGGGAGCGCCCCGACCTCGGCTTCTGCGCCACCGAGGCCTGGCTCGAGGACGAGGCGGGCCGCCGCCTCGGCCGCTGGCGCGACGAGGGAAGGCTCCCGGGCCGCACCTTCCTCGAGACCCTCTTCGCGCGCAACGCCGCCGTGCCGGGCAGCGCATCGGCCGTGATGGTGCGCCGCGAGCTCGCCCTCGCCGTGGGCGGCTTCGACGAGACGCTCCGCGCCCACGAGGACGTCGACCTGTGGATGCGGCTCGCCGCCGTGGCGGGCTTCGCCTGCGTGCCCGAGCCGCTCGCCGCCGTCACGCGCCGCGAAGGCAGCGTCAGCAGCAGGCTTGCGACCATGAAGGCGGAGGCGCGGCGCATCCTGCGCAAGAACCGTCGCCTGCTGCCGCCGCGCAGCCGCGGGGCCTACTGGCGCTGGTGCTACGCCGGCATGCTCGCCGACTACGCCAAGTGGGAGGCCCGCGCCGGCCGCAGTGTGCGTGCCCTCCTGACGCTGGCCGAGGCGGGGCTCCGCAGCCCACTCGGCCGTGGCCGGCTCGCCGCGGGCCTCGCCCTCGAGGTGCTGCGCGGGCGCCTGCGCGGCGCGGAGGCCGTGCCGGCATGAGGCTGGATCCCGTCAGCCGCCGCCTGCTCGAGAGCGCGGGACGCCACCCGCTCGTCCTCATGTACCATGCGACGCCCGCGGGCGGCCGGGGCTCGCGCTGGTCGCTGCCGCTGCGCCGCTTCCTCGCCCACCTCGACCTGCTGCGCGAGACGGGCTGGCGTACCGTGACGGTGTCGGAGCTCGTCGCCGGTGGCCTGCGCGGCGGGCGCACCGTCGCCATCACCTTCGACGACGGCTTCGCCGACAACCTCGCCGCCGCCGAGGCGCTGGAGGCGCGGGGGATGCGCGCCACGTGGTTTGTCGTGACCGGACGGCTGGGGGAGGCGGCCCGCTGGTCGCGGGGCGTGGGCGGGCGGCTCATGACCGCGGCCGAGGTGCGGCGCCTCCACGAGGCGGGGCACGAGGTCGGCTCGCACACCCGCACCCATGCCGCCCTCGACGCGCTCGAAGGTCCGGCGCTCGACGAGGAGGTGGCCGGCAGCCGCCGCGAGCTCGAGGACCTGCTCGGCGCGCCGGTCGCGGCCTTCGCCTACCCCTACGGGCGGGTCCCGGAGGCGGCGGCGCGCGCCGTGCGCGCGGCCGGCTACCGCTGCGCCGCCACCTGCCGGGGCGGGGCCGTGCGTCCCGGAACCGATCCCCTCGGGCTGCCGCGCCTCGAGGTGGACGGCGCCTGCGGCGCCGGCCGGCTCGCGCGCATGATGGCGCTCGCCGCCGCGCCGGGCTCGTGGATGTCGGTGTTCTCGTATGTGGGGCGGCGGGTCCTGCACAGGCTGGTGGTGGCCACATGAGCGGAAAGGCACCCGAGGTCAGCGTCGTCATTCCCTGCTACAACGCCGAGGCCTTCGTGGCAGAGGCCGTCGGGAGCGCGCTGGGGCAGGTGGGTGTCCGCCACGAGGTGATCGTCGTGGACGACGGCTCGACGGATGCGAGCGCCGAGATCCTCGCGGGCTTCGGCGACAGGATCACGCTGATACGCCAGGAGAACCGGGGCGAGGGGGGGGCGCGTAACCGCGGATTGAAGGAAGCACAGGGCAGATTTGTGGCCTTCCTCGACGCAGACGACTGGTGGTCGCCGACCTTTCTGAGGGAGATGCTTCATGCCCTCATGGACAGCGGCGCGGGCCTCGCTTACTGCGGATGGCAGAATGTCGGCATCAGCGGTCCCAGAGCGGAGCCCTTCGTGCCTCCCGAGTACGAAGGTGACAACAAGTTGTTCGCGCTCCTCGAGAACACGCGGTGGCCGGTGCATGCAGCCTTGGTCGATCTGGCCCTGGCGCGCGAGATAGGTGGATTCGCCACGGATCTCAGGTATTGTGCCGATTTCCTGTTCTGGCTCGAGGTGGGAGTGAGAACCAGGATCGTCCGCGTGCCCAAAGTGCTGGCCTATTACCGCCACCACCGACCTGATCATCTCTCCACCGCCAGGGCGGACTGGGCGTTGGCCCATCTGGAGGTGCAGAAGCGGTTTCTGAGGCGACACCCCGAGCTGCGCGACCGCCTGGGACGGGCCGGGGTGCGCAGGGCCCTCTACGGCGAGCTGCGCCGCAGGGCCTACGTGGCCTACTGGGGTCGGGACCTGCGCTCGGCCCGCAGGCTCTTCCGCCGCCTCCTGGCGGCGGGCTACCTCAGGCGGGGCGACCTCCGCCGCATGCTGCCGTCCCTCCTGCCCGAGACCATGCACCAGTGGATGGTCGGCATGGCCGACCGCAGCAGGACCGTCTCGGCATGACCGGGCCGCGCCTGATCTACGCCGTCTGCACCTGGAACCGCGCGGAGAGGCTCCCTGCGCTCCTGCGCGCGATGCGCGCGCAGGCGTGTCCCGTGCCGTTCGAGGTGCTGGTGGTGGACAACAACAGCACGGACGGCACCCGGGACGTGGTGGAGCGGGTCGCCAGGGAGCCGGGTGGTGCGCCCGTCCGCTACGTCTTCGAGCCGGAGCAGGGCATCGTGCCGGCGCGCAACCGCGCGATTGCGGAGTCGCTGGATGCGGATGCCATGATCTTCATCGACGACGACGAGCTGCCGCGTCCGGGGCTGCTCGCGGCGGCCTGGGACGCGCTCGACAGGGAGGGCGCGGACTGCGTGGGGGGGCGAGTCGAAGTCGAGTTCCCGTTCGAGCGTCCAAAGTGGCTGGGCGACGAGCTGCTCGGTTTCCTGGCGGCGATAGACCACGGCAGGGAACCCTTCTGGATCGATAGCAGGGAAACTCCGGTGTGGACGGCCAACGTGGGCTACCGCATGTCGCTCTTTCGCGAGGATCCCGGCCTGAGGTTCGATCCGCGCTACGACAGGAAGGGCGGAGCGGTGGGCGGCGGCTCGGACGCCGCCATGTTCTGGGCCCTGCTCGAGAAAGGCGCGAAGATCCGCTACCGCCCCGACATGGTGGTCACGCACGCGGTGGAGCGCTGGCGCCTCCGGCGGACCTATTTCCTGCGGCTCCACGCGAAGTCCGGCTACCGCCACGGGCTGAACCGCTTCCGGGCAAGCGGACGCACCGTGCTGGGCGTGCCGTGGTGGCTGCCGTTGCAGGGCGCCAGGCACCTCGGCCGGGCGGCCTTACTGGCCGTCAGGGGGAGGCCCGCCTTGAGGGAGGCGATGAACGGCATGCATGCCTTCGGGATCGCGGCGGGCGCGGCCCGGAGGCGGCTTTCGGGAAGGCGAGGTGGTGGAGCATGATTTCAGGATACGCCAGGGTGCTGCTCGCGGTTCTTGTCTTGGCCGGCGGGCTTGCCGGCCCGGCAGGACCGGCCATGGCCGTGGAGCAGTGGAGACCTACGCCGCAGGAGCTGCGCCTGCTTCCCCGGTTCTGCCAGGACCGTTTCCGTTACGGATCCAGCTTGCAGCATCCTGTGATCGCGCGCTGGTACCGCGTCTTCGGCAAGGATTTCGTCCATATCCATCACTACTGCGCCGGCCTCAACTTCATGAACCGGGCGGACCGGGCCGCGCTGCGCCGGAAGGACCGGGGTTTCCAGCTTCAGAGGGCGTTCAACAACTTCACGTACATCGTCGAGAAGGTCTCTCCCGCCTTTCCTCTCCTCCCCGGCGCCTACTACCACCGGGGGCGGGCACTGGAGCGGATGGGCCGTACGGCGGAGGCGGTGCGCGACTATGCCGAGGCGATCCGGCGCAAGCCGCGCTACGCGCCGCCCTACGTCGCGCTGGCCAGGATCCACAGCCGTGCCGGCCGCCGGGATGAGGCCGAGCGGGTGCTGCGGGAGGGCCTCGCCGCCAACCCGGACTCGAAGCTCCTCAGGCGCGCGCTGGCCCGCCTGGGACGGACTCGTGGCCGGGGTGCGGGCGGTTGAGCCGGAAGGAACCCATGCCGCGATCACGGCCGGCACGCTCTCCGGAGAGATCCTTCCGGACGGCGGCGCTCTGGACCTTCCTGCAGGGGTGGGTCGGTGCCGCCGTGCAGTTCGCGACGGGCATCGTCATGGCGCGGCTGCTCGCGCCGGCGGACTTCGGTGTCTTCGCTGCCGTCACCGCCTACACAGCCCTGCTCCTGCGGCAGGCGCAGTTCGGCATCCCTGAGAGCCTGATCCGGACCCGGTCACCCGATGGCCATGCCTTGAGCGCCGCGTTCTGGTGGATGGAGGCCTTCGCAGGCCTCGCGGCCGCGGTGGCGGCGGGGCTCGCCGTCGCGCTGGCGCCGCTCTATGACGACGGGCGCTTCGTTGCGGTGATGCTGGCCGTCTCGGCCACGTTCTTCCTCATGCCGTTCAGCGCCACGGCCGGCGCCTGGCTGCGGCATCAGATGCGCTACCGGGAGATCGCGCGCGTGTCCGTGATCCTGAGCCTGAGCGGTGCGGCGATCGGTGTCGCGGCGGCTGCCGCCGGGGCGGGCGTCTGGAGCTTCGTCGTCGCGGCGTGGGTGAACGGCACACTCGGTGCCTGGCTCTACCTGAGGGTTAGCGGCTGGCGGCCCGGGCGGCCGCGGCTGAGGTGGGTCGACATCGCACCGCTCGTCGGCTACGGCTGGAAGATGCACCTGAACAACATGCTCGACCTGGCCTCGCGCCGGGTGGATCGCATGCTTCTGGGCGCCCTCGCAGGCAGCCACGCGCTGGGCGTCTTCAACCGCGCAGCGCAGAGCGGCCGCATGCCGGTGGCCGAGATCGCAGGCCGGCTCTACCAGGCGATGTTCTCGGCGCTGTCGCGCGCCCAGGAGTCGGGCGCGGCACAGGCGGGGATGCTGAACCGGAAGATGCTGTTCGCCCTGGCGGGCGCGACCTATCCGGCCCTGCTTCTGCTGTGGTTCGCGGCCGAGCCTTTCGTCGTCGGACTGTACGGCGAGCCGTGGCGCGAGGCGGTGGAGCCGATGCGCTGGATTATCCTTGGTGGCTTCGCGTCGGTGGTGTCGGTGGGCTTGGGCGCGCTTTCGGACACGCGCGGGCTGGCGGGCAGGGAGAGCCTGCTGCAGGCGGTCGGCCTGGCCCTCGCCGCGGCTGCGGTCGCCGTCGGGCTCCGGTGGGGGCTGGCGGGGGTCGCCGCCGCCATGGCGGGGCGGGCCTGGCTGATGCTGGGCGGGCTCCTGACGCTCGTCCACCGCTGGAGCGGGTGCGTGCGCGCGGCCGACGTGGTGCATGCGGTCGCGCCGCCGGCGGTCGCGGCCGCCGTGGGCTATGGGGCGGGAGCGGCCTGGCTCGGTGGCGGCGCCTCCGGCTGGACTGTCCAGGCCGCCGCGGGGGGCGTGTCTGTCCTGTGCTACGGCGTGGCGCTCACCGCGCTGCTCCTCGTCTGGGCAGGCCATCCCGGGAGAGCCGTGCTGAGGGTCGCCGTCGGGGGCCTGGGCAGGCGTGCGGGCGCCGTCGCCAGGATTGCCGGCTAGAGGCGGTAGCCCCAGTCGGAGGCCGCCTCGCGCGTGAGGGCGCGTATCGCCAGGCGCTCGGCCCGTGTCAGGCTCGCATTGCGCTCGGCACGCCAGTCCGCCCGGCTGGTTTCGATGAGCTCGAAGCGCACGGGCGCCTGCAGCCGCTCGGCGAGACGCTCGCAGGTCTCGGGCCTGCCGACGAGGTCCTCGTACCGGACGAGGACGGCATCGGGCACCGTGCGCAGGGATCGGGCCATACGGGCCCAGTGGCGCGCGTAATGCAGCAGCGGGAAGCGTGTTTCCCTTCTGTCCATCCAGTTCCGGCGCTTGATGGAGAGGAGGACGTCGTAGGGATGGCGCGCCAGCACGACGACCTGGCTGCCTGGAAAGAGGGTCTGCATCCATCGGGCCGCGTCAGCCCCGACCTGCACCTCCTTGATGCCCCACCGGCCGAAGCCCAGCGCATGGGCCGGGTGTGCGTAGAGCTTCAGGAACAGGTTCCGGAAGGCGTCTTCGATGGTGGGAGGCGGTGGATTCATGCAGGCGATCCAGTGGTGCGCGCCGGATCGCGGGTCTGAGGCGAAGCGCTCGTACTGCTGGGTGCCGTTCCCGCCGAAGCCATGCCGGAACCGGGTTCCGCCCGGCCCCGTCATCTGGCGATAACGCTCGAAGGCGTCCTCGAGCCCGTCGAGCGCACCGCCGCTCTCCCCCCACACCAGGATCCCGGCGTCGCACAGGAGGCGCTGGAGGAGCGTGCTGCCCGTGCGCCAGCACACGGACAGAACGAGGACGGGCGGGCTCGTCCCGGCAACGCGGGACGTGTGTTCCGGACCTTGCTTGATCACGATGGATGCCTGCGCAGGTGCATGCAGTGTGCGTGCGCGTCTCCCGTCCTTGCCGCGAACGTTCCCGGGATCCCAGCCCGTCCAGTGGATAGGCCCACTGGGCTCGCGTGGCGGGCGCGCCAGATGGTAGCAGCATGCGGCCGCTGCGCACAGCGTTTTGGCCCCTGCCGGCAAGCCAGGGCGGATCAGGCGGGGCGGTGCAGCCCAGCTCAGGGAGTCCGGACATGCCCGGTAGCGGCAGGGGCGTTCCTCGTGCAGGCCACGCTTTTCGTTCTGGGTGAAAAGATATGGATGGATCCTTGGTGATCGGCCCGTTGCCGACGGACGCGCACACGCGCGATCCAGCCCCGATGCCCGGCGTCTGCGTGATGGCGGGAGCCGCGGACTATGCAGGATGCCATGAGCCCGCGCCGCATGCGAAGGCCGATGGCTGGTGCCGCGCCTGGCTCGTCGGCGGGCGCGGCGGAGTTTCACGGAGCCCGGCAGCGACGGTCCTGCTGGATGGGTATGTCGTCGATGCCCGCGGCCGGGTGCTGAAGGGTGACGATGCCGCGTTTCTCGTGCGGCAGGCGTTCGAGCGCGCACCGGATGATTTTCCTGGAGGCCTGGAGGGCTCCTTCTCTGGCGCCGTCATCCTGCACCGGGAGCGGTCGTTCCTTCTTTTCAGTGATCGGCTTGCGTCCAGGCCGCTGTTCTATCGCATCGGCCCGGATGGGAGTTTCGTGGCCGCGCCTGAGGCCTCGTGGGTCGCCAGGTGGAGCGGGCGCGGGCCGGAGGTGGACGAGGTTTCCGTATGCATGTTCGCGATCTTCGGCGCCCAGGTGGGGGCGAGCACCCTGTTCCGCGGCGTCCGTAAGCTGCCCCCGGCCACGGTCGTGGAGGTGGGGCCCGGGGGAGCGCGCGAGCGACGCTATTGGCGGCTGACCTTCGAGCCTGCGGGCGGGCAGGCGGAGGAGGCGCTGGTGTCGCAGTGCGACGAGCGCATCCGCGCCGCGACGAGGAGGCTGCTGCTGGGGACCGGGAGGCCTTTCCTGTTTCTCAGCGGCGGGCTCGATTCCCGCGTCATATTGGCGGCGGCCCTCGCCGAAGGGATCGAGCCTGCCTGCGTATGCTTCGGTACCTCCCATGGGGACGAGATGGGGGTGGCGGAGGCGGTGGCACGGGCGGCGGGTGTCGGCCTGACCCGGATCCGGCTGCCGGACGAGCCCAGCGCCGAGGATGTCGTGAGGGCGGCGCTGCTGGGCGACTGCCAGGCGGAGAGCGTCGATTTTCCCCAGGTGATCCAGGTCTATCCGGAGCTTGCGGGCGAGTTCTCGACGTTCGTGAACGGAGACGAGGCGTTCGGCTGGCGCGAACGGGCCCATACGGTGGACGAGGCGCGGCGCCTGGTGGGGATCTTCGGCCTCCGGGAGGTGGCGCGGCTGGCGAGCTGGCTGGTCCAGGATCGGCGCCGCGAGCTGGCGGAGCGCATCGATGCGAGGATCGGGGAGGCGGTCGGCGATGTCCGGGAACCTCCCAACTGCCTCAAGGACCGCCTGTACTACGAGCAGCGCATCGGCAACATGCTGAACGCCTTCACCTACGCGAGGCTCCGCCACTTCGAGCAGGCGCGTCCTCTGCTGGCCGAGCCGGTGGTGGACTTCGTGCGGCGGCTGCC
Source organism: Gammaproteobacteria bacterium (assembly GCA_026989495.1). Lineage (GTDB taxonomy): Bacteria > Pseudomonadota > Gammaproteobacteria > S144-34 > S144-34 > S144-34. The sequence goes on from JALSJE010000087.1 coordinate 8,533, forward strand.
CGACGGGCTGCGCGGGCGCAAGCGCCTCCTCAGGATGCTGCTCGAGACGCGCTATCCCAGGCTGGCGGAGATCCCGTACTCCCGCGCCGACACGATCCCCCCTCAGGCATCGTGGGCGCGTGCCGTCGCGCGCGATGAGGCGCTGCGGGCGCTCGTGCGCGGGAACCTCCTGGAGGATCCGCCACCGGCGCTGGCTGCGCTGTTCGGAACCACGGCGTTCAGGTCATTCGTGGAGGCGGTGCTGGATGGGCACCCCTGGCCGGCACCCGGCGGCGGGCGATGGTGGGGAAGGTTGCCGCTGCTCTGGCGCCTGCAGGCGCGGCTCACCGTCAACCGTGTTCACCCGATTTCCCTGATGATGCGCATCCTGCAGGTGGCCATCTATCTGAAAACCTGCCCCCCGATCTCCATCGGAAGCTCAAGGAGAGGGCGCGCCGTCACCACCGGAGCATGACCAGGGAGGCGGTGGCGATCCTGGCGCGGGCGCTGGCGGAGGGGGGGCGCGGCGGGGGCGCTCTCGCCGCCTTACGAAGGGCGTCTCATGCTGACGCAGGACCTTCTCGACCGCGCCCGGCGGGAAGGCCGCGCGTGATCGTCGCGGACGTCAACGTCGTCGCGTATCTCCTCATCGCAGGAGAGCGCACGGAGCAGGCGAGGAGGCTCTGGCGGCACGATCCCGACTGGCGGCTGCCGCATCACCTCTGGCGCCACGCGCATCTGAAGGAAGGGCTGAAAAATCCCGATTTTTCAGCCCTTCCCCGCGGCCACGGACGGCCGCGGGAGGGCCCATGCACAGGGAAGTGCATGACGACAACCGAAAAATCGAAATGGACCGCGAAGCACTATCGCGCTGATCGATCCGCGCAGCGGATTGATCAGAGTTTCCTGAACGTTCTGGCGACGTTCGTGCGCCATGGCGGCGCGGATGTTGCGGATGCGCGCATGCTCTGGCGGTGTGCGGCAGGCCTGTTCGAGGACGCCACGATGGAGATCGACATGGAGGAGGCGCTCGAGCTTGCCGTGCGGGGAAACGCCAGCGCGTACGATGCCCAGCATGTCGTCCTGGCCAGGCAGCTTCGTACCGTTTGCGTCACGGAGGACAGGCGCCTGCTGAGGGCATTTCCCGCAGTGGCGCGGACGATGGAGCAGGTGTGCGGTCCATGAGAGGGCGGTCTGCGTGGCCGGGCCGGTGTGAGGGCCGGTGAGCGGTCCTGACCGGACCGGTCCCGCCGCGCGTCCTGCCCCGGGGCCTCATCCCTTCGCCCCGGTGGTGCCGTGCGCGGTGCGTGATGCGCCTGCCTGCGCCTCGATGTGTCCCGAGAGGGCGTGGCGCAGCCCGTCCAGCACGCCCGGAGGGGGCTGCGCTGCCGGCTCGGGGGTTCCGTCCGGCCGTATCCGGTAGAGGCGCTCGATGGGCGATCCGGCCAGCGCCAGGCGGACGAGCTTCCAGGGGCCGCGGCGGACGGCGCGGTCGCGGGCCTCGATGACGATGCGGCGGTACTCGGGCTTGACGACGAGGGCGTGGCCGTCGGGGCCGCCGGTCGTCAGGAGATCGGTGAGCTTCGGGTAGCGGAGATGCCCGGGGTGCTGGTTCGGCGGGGGCGCGAGCCAGATCCCGGTCTCGAAGTAGCCCGTGAGCTCCGGCAGCGGGGCCTCGCCGCGCAGGAAGGGCGCGAGCGAGACGCCGTCCATCCCTTGCCCTTCGGCGGGCATCCCCAGGAGGTCGAGCAGCGTGGGGGCGAGGTCGATGGTGCGCACCAGCCCCTCCACCCGCCCGCGGCCCTCGAGGCGCGGATCCAGGATCAGCAGCGGCACTCGCGGGCTCGCCTCGGGCGCGGCGCTGTTGCCCTGGCCCCAGGTGCCGTGCTCGAAGAACTCCATGCCGTGGTCCGAGTAGACGACCACGATCGTCCGCTCCCCCAGCCCCTCCCGCCACAGCGCCTGCACGATCTCGCGCGCGAGGTCGTCGAAGCGGCGCACGCATCCCCGGTAGAGCGCGAGCACCTGGTCGAGGTCGAAGGCCTCGCGCGGCTCCTGCTGCGCGCGGATGATCTCGTCGGGGTCCGTGAGCCGGGCCATGGCGAGCCGCGAGGGGCCGTCGTAGGCGGGGTCGGCGAACCAGCGGTAGTGGGGCCATTCGCTGCCGAAGGGCGGATGGGCGGTGGCGGCGAAGACGTTCAGCAGGAAGGGGCGGCCGCCGCGGCCGAGGCGGCGCAGCGCCGCGACGGCGGCGTCCGTGACGGCGCGGTTCAGCGGCGCGCCGCCGAGGAAGTGGATCTCGGGGGCGATGCGGCGGCCGAGGCGGTTGCGCAGGAAGAGCGCCAGCGGCAGGCGCGTCTCCTTGGGGCCCTGGCGCACGAGGTAGCGCAGGTTCCACTGGTCCGGCGGCACGTCCGCGCGCGCGAAGCCGAAGGGGAACTTGCCGAGGTCGCTGCCGGCCCAGTCGGCGACGGCCTCGGTGGCGTAGCCCGCCTCGCGCAGGATGGCGGGCAGGGCCGGCACGGGGAGCGGGCGCGGGGCCTCGAAGTTGTCGCGGATGCCGTGTCGCCGGGGCCAGGTGCCGGTGAGCAGGGAGGCGAGGCTGGGCGCGGTCCGCGCCACGGGGGTCCAGGCCGTGGCGAAAAGGGTGCCGCGCCGGGCGAGCGCGTCGAGGAAGGGCGTGAGGCTGCGTCCCCCGCCGATGGGCATCCCCACGTGGTCGGCGCGCAGGGTGTCGCAGCCGATCATGAGGACGTTCATCGGGCCTTCGCCGGGCCCGGCGGGATGGGGCGGCGGCGCGCAGGAGCGGCCGCGGCGCCACGCCCGCGCGAGGGCGGCGCCGCCGCCGGCCAGCACGGGCAGCGCGGCAAGCAGCGCGCCGGCGGCGAGTGCTGCCGCGGCCGCGCGCGCGCCCTGCGCCCCCAGGGCGCGGACGCCGGCGACGACGGGCGCGGCCCAGGCGAGCGCCAGCACGAGCTCCGCCCAGCGCAGCCGCCGCAGCGTGAGGTGCCGGTGGAGCGCGTTGAGGCGCTCGAGGCCGAAGGGCCAGCACATGACGAGGGTGGCGGGGTTGTGGAGCAGCACGCGCGCAAGCTGCGCGGCCGTGCCGAGGCCGATGCCGAGGAGCCCCGCGGCGAGGCCGCCGGCGAAGCCCGCGGGCAGCGCGCCCGTAGCGGCGAGCCCGAGCCAGGGCGCGAGGCCCGCGAGCGCGAGCCAGCCGGCGAGGGCGGTGGTGAGGGCGAGCTGCCGGGCGACGGCACGGGCGATCTCGCCGCGGTAGCGGCGCAGCACCGCGGGCGGCAGCGGCGGTCCCGCGCGGCTGGCCGAGCGCAGGGCGAGGACGGCAAGCAGCAGGGGCGGCACGAGCGCGGCCGCGGCCGCGCCGCCGAGGGCCGCCGCGAGCTGGCCGGGCCCGCTCACGGCCCGCGGCCGCGCGCGGCGGCGATCTCGCCCAGGGTGGCGGCGCTGCGCACCAGGTAGTGGCGGGCGTGGGGCCAGTGCAGCGCGGTGGCGGCGCGCCAGAGGCTGCCGGCGAGCTTGCGCCACAGGTAGCGCGGCACGCGGGCGCCGTTTGTCCCGGCCAGCGCCTGGGCCGAGCGCGAGCGCAGGTATGCCTTGCGCATGAGGTAGCCGAGCCGCAGGCGCGCGGGGTCCACGTGGTGCCACTGCACCAGCTCCGGCAGGTAGCGCAGGGCGAGGCCGAGCCGCAGGCCGCGGCGCACCCACTCGATGTCCTCGCCGCCGCCGAGGTCGTGGCCGGTGGGGCCGAGGCCGGCGCGGAAGGGGCCGATGCGCCGGACGGCCTCGCGGCGGGCGACGAGGTTGCCGCCGCCCGGCACGCGCTCGCCGGGATCGATCAGGCGCGCCTCGCCGCCCCATTCCTGGACCGGGATCGGCAGCGGGCGGATGGCGCAGGGGGAGGGGTCGTGCACCCAGGCGGGCTCCGCGCCGGTCCAGTCCGGCAGGATGCGCCCGCACAGCAGCGGCTCCCCGTGCCCGGTGAGCCCGCGCTCGAGCGCGCGGAGCCATCCGCGGTCCACGCGCTGGTCGTCGTCCACGAAGGCCAGCGCGTCGGCCTCCCCGCAGGCGGCAAGCGCGGTGTTGAGCGCGTTGACCTTGCCGATGCGCGGCTCCTCGATCACGGTGAGCGGCCAGGGATAGTCCCGGGCGATGGCCTCCACGGCGGCCGGGGTGCCGTCGGTGCAGGCGTTGGCGACCACGAGCACCCGGGGGCGGATCCGCTCGGGCGGTGCGGCGCGCGCGATCGAGCCGAGCGCCTCGCGCAGCAGGGCGAGGCGCTGGTGGGTGCAGATGACGACGGCCACGTCCATGGCGGCCCAATGGTAAGGGAAATCGGGGTCGCGGGTCCGGGGGCGGTTCCCGGATCAGCCTTCCGGGAAGTCTGATTTCGCCCGAAACCGGTCTCTCGGGAAGTCTGTTTTCGGGCCACCCTGGGCGCGGCTTCCGGCCGCCTCGCCCCCATTTGCCGTGGGCGCGGCTTCCAGCCGCGCCGTGGGCCGGCTGGAAGCCGGCCCCACAGGGAAGGGGGACGTCGGGCCGGCAGGATGCCGGCCCCACGGGGTCGGGTCCCATGGCCGGCAGGATGCCGGCCTCACGGGGCCTCGGGGGTGGCCGGTGGTCTCCGCCTTCCACTGTGGGCGCGGCTTCCAGCCGCGCCGTGGAGCCGGGGCATGGAGGGCTCAGGGGCCGACGACGGGCGCGCAGTGGAGGAAGGGGGGCGTGGGCGGGACGGCCTGCAGGCAGACGTGGCGGGGGATTCCCGGAGGCGGGGCCCCGGGAGCGCCGAGGGCCTCGTGGCGGCGGAAGGCCGCGATCGGCACGGCCGCGCGGCCGGCGGCCTCGACGGGCGCCTGGGCCGCGGCCCAGAAGGGCACGGCGCGGAACCAGTCGGGGTGCGCGCGGCGCCCGCGCCGCGGCTCGGCGATGCCGTCGAGGGGGAAACGACCGGGGAAGCGCTTCCGCGCCTTGTCGAGACCGAGCCGGGCGATGGCGCGCGCCTCCACGGCGCGGGCCGCCTCGGCCTTGGCGCGCGCGCGGCCGGGGTGGTCCGTCGGCGCGCGGGCGACGATGGGGCGGCCGGCGGCACGCACGAGCCAGCGGACGGGCGCGGCCGGCTCCTGCCGCCAGCTCAGCACCAGCGTGCCGTTCTCGATCCGCGCCCGCAGGTCCCGCACCCGCGGGGGTGCCGGCGCGGGCGCCGGGCGCACCCGCCCGGCCCAGGCGAGGGTCTGGAGGAACCAGTCGCGCACCCACCGCCAGCGCGTGGCCTCGGCGAAGGCACGCTGGCGCTCGAGGAGGCCGGGCCAGGGGGCGTAGTGGGCGAGCAGCGGCAGGGCCTGGATCACCCGGTCGTGGCGCTGCGGCGAGAGGGTCCAGGGCTTGGAGCCCAGCCAGGCGTTGGGCATGGCGGTGTGCTGGTTGACCATGGCGAGCCGCGGGTAGAAGACCACGTGGTGGGCGAAGTAGTCGGCCTGGGCCCACAGGCCGTCGAGGATCAGGGGGTCGCGCCAGGTCTTCCAGGCCTCGTGCAGCGCCATGACGCCCTGGGCCTCCATCCAGGTCTTGGCGCGGGAGAACCAGACCGTGCGGCCGGTGGCGGGGTCGCGCTCGCCCCTGCGGTTGCGGCGGTTGCCGATGCGCGTGAGCTGGCCGTGGCGGTGGCGCAGCACGCGCAGCATGCGCCGGAGCTGCCAGCGGGCGTAGAGGTCGAAGACGGGGCTGCCCGTGGCGTGGAAGCCG
>JALSJE010000088.1 GCA_026989495.1 Gammaproteobacteria bacterium
CCATCCCTCCGTAGGCGCGGCTGCCGGCCGCATGAACCCTTTCTCCGTAGGCGCGGCTTCCAGCCGCGCCGTGGGGCCGGCAGGATGCCGGCCCCACGGGGAGGGATGCACCGGGGGCCGGCCCCACAGGGAGGGGAGCGGAAATGCTCCCTGCCCCCAGGGGAGAGCCGCCCCCCCACCCGCACCCTCCCCCCGCTTACGGGAGAGGGACGGGGAGGGAGCGCATGCGCTTGCCTGCCGGGCCGCATCAACGCATCATGATGCTCCGATGCGGAGCAGGGGAAGCCCCTCCCGTGAGGACGACGCTCGACATCGACGACGAGGTGCTGGAGGCCATCCGGGAGCTGGCGCGCCACCGCCGCGCCTCCATGGGCCGGGTCGCGAGCGAGCTGCTGCGGCACGCGCTCACGGGCGCCGCCGCGGCCGGACGGACGGAAGGGGGGAGCGGCGGCCGGCTCCGGCGTCTGGGTGGCTTCCGTCCCTTCCCGGCCGGCGGGCGCGTGGTGAGCGCCGAGCGGGTGGAGCGCATCCGCGACGAGGAGGAGACCTGAAGCCCGTGCGGGCACTGCTCGACGTGAGCGTGCTCGTGGCGCTGCTGGACGCGGCCCATGTGCACCACCCGGACGCCTGGCGCTGGCTCGAGCGCGAGCTGGCCCACGGCTGGGCGTCCTGCCCCCTCACCCAGAACGGCTGCGTGCGGGTGATGTCCTCGCCCGCCTACCCCGGCGCGCGGGCGCCCGCCGAGGTCGCCGCCCGCCTCGCCGAGGCCACGGCCGATCCCTCCCACGCCTTCTGGCCGGCCGATCTCAGCCTCCTGTCCGGCGACGTCCTGCGCTGGGACCGCATCCTCGGCCACCGGCAGATCACCGACGCCTACCTGCTGGCACTGGCCGTACGGCACGGGGGCCGTTTCGTCACCCTGGACCGGCGCGTGCGGCCCGGGCTCGTGCGCGGCGCCCGCCGCGGGCACCTCGTCCAGCTCCCCTGAGCCGGCCCCCCGGGCGCACCTCCCCCCGCTTCGCGGAGGGGGCCCTCGTAAATCCCCCCTCCCCCCGCTTGCGGGGGGAGGGCCGGGGAGGGGGGAAGCGGTTCCGGCCGCAGGCGCCTTCCCCGTGAGCGCCGCATCCAGCCGCATGGCCCCATTCCCCGTCGCGGCTTCCGGCCGCGCCGGGGGCCGGCATCCCCATCCCTCCGTAGGCGCGGCTTCCAGCCGCGCCGTGGGGCCGGCAGGATGCCGGCCCCACGGGGAGGGATGCGCCGGGGGCCGGCAGGATGCCGGCCCCACAGGGGGATGCGCCGGGGGTCGGCCCCACGGGGAAGGGCCCGGAGATGCCGCCCCGCCCGCACCCCCCCGCGGAGCGGGGGTCGGGAAGGGGGCCACAGGCCGGCCGAAACCGCTATCCTGTCGGCAGGCGGGCGGAAGGCGTGGTGGAAGCCGGAAAACGCGCCGTGGGGACGCGCACGGGCACGGTCACGGATCTCGGGCCGCTGGAGCTGCGCGACGGCCGCCCGCTGCCCAAGGCGCTCGTGGGCGAGCTGCGCGAGCGCCTGGAGGAGAGCCTCATCCCCTGGTCCGTGGACCTGGTGGACCTCGCCGAGGCGGGTCCCCGGCTCCGCGAGGCCGTGCGCCGGGAGGGCGTGCCATGGACGTGAGCGCCCGCCTCGAGGCCGCCGCCACGGCGCTGGCCACCCTGCGCGAGGCCCTGGCCGTCGAGGCGCCCAGCAGGCTGGAGCGTGACGGCACCATCCAGCGCTTCAAGTACACCTTCGAGGTCATGTGGAAGGCCTGCCGCGCCTGGCTCAAGGCCGTCGAGGACCTCTCCTGCGCCTCGCCGCGGAGCTGCTTCCGGACCCTCGGCGAGGTGGGCGTGCTCGATCCCGAGGAGACGGCGGCGGCGCTCGCCATGATCGAGGACCGCAACCTGACCGTGCACACCTACGACGAGCACGTGGCCGAGGCCATCCTCGCCCGCCTCCCGGCCCACGCCGCCCTCATGGAGACCCTGCTCGGGCGGCTGCGCGAGCGCCTGCCCGGCTGAGCGCGCGTCTCCTTCGTGGCCGCGGCTTCCGGCCGCGTGGCCCCTTTCTCCGTAGGCGCGG